>CALVTL010000003.1 GCA_944362555.1 uncultured Clostridia bacterium | reverse complement strand
TGGTGGAAACAACAGGGCTCGAACCTGTGACCCTCTGCTTGTAAGGCAGATGCTCTCCCAGCTGAGCTATGCTTCCGACGTAGCTTGTTTACTATACCATATCCCGCCGTGAATTGCAAGCGATTTTTCTTGCAATTTGCATATTTTTTTCGGAAAATATTTCTTTCGCCCGCGCGGCGCCGCTTGCCGCGCGGGCGCGCGGAGGGGGACGGGGGCGGAGGTTTGCAAAAACGGTTGACATTGCGCCCCGTCGGGCGTATAATCACAGTATCTTCCCCGCGCGCAGAAGGATGCGCGCAGGGCGCGGCTTCGCGGCGGTTTTTTGTGGAAACGCGCGCGGGGCGACTAATCAAGGTCGAGGTATCTTTCGTGGACGAGAAGCAGGAACTGCTCCCCGAACAAGAGAATCAGGGCGCGCCGCCTGCACCCGCTGCGGAGAATGCCGCGGAGAATACGGCGGAAATGCCTGCACCCGCTGCGGAGAATGCCGCAGAGAACGCGGCGGAACAGTCCGTCCCCGTTGCGGAGAATGCGGAAGGGCAGACGTCTGCTGCGGAGAACGCGGCAGAATCGTCCGCAGAGAATGCGGAAGGGGAGATGCACCCCGTAGAGCCGCCCAAGCGCAAGCGGAAGTGGCTGTGGAACCTCATCCTCGTCGTTCTCATCGGGCTGGGCATTTACAGCATGTTCGGCATTTCGGGCGAGATCAACGGCGGCGGGATGTCCTTTGCAGAGGCGCTCTCCCGCATCGACGCCGTAGGGCTTGTTCTTCTGCTTGCCGTCATCCTCCTCACAATGACCGCCGACTGCTGCAAATTCCTCACGGTCAACAAGGCGGTGCTGGGCAAATTCCGCCCCCTCGTCGCGCTCAAAACCAGCTTTTTGGGCAAGTTTTACGATGGCGTCACCCCCTTCTCCTCGGGCGGTCAGCCCATGCAGATCTATTACATGACGACGAAAGGGGTGAGCGGGGGCGCGTCCTCTGCCGTCGTGCTCATCCGCTACTTTGGCAGTATGTTCGCCTTTACGCTGTTCGGCATCACGTTCATGGTCGCGGGAACGGCGCTCAACGTGCTGGACGGCGTGAGCGGCAGAACGCTCCTCATGGTGTTCGGCTGGGTGGGGCTGGTGCTCAACTGCCTGCTGCCGCTCTTCATCCTCTTCTTTGTGCTCTTTCCCCGCTTTGCGCGCAAGCTGACGGGCGGGCTCATTTTTCTGGGCTGGAAGCTGCATATCGTCAAGCACAAGGAGCGCGTCATGCGCAGGGCGCTGCGCACCGTGCAGGATTTTATCGACTGTTTCCGCCTCATCGCGCGCCGTCCGCTGTGGCTCGCGCTCTTTCTGGTGAGCTGCTTTGCGGAGAACGCGCTGACGCTCTCCACGCCCTACTTCGTCATGAACGCGCTCTCCTGCGATCTGGAGGGGATGTTCTTCGCCGTCATGGCGCTCAACGTGTTCACGACGTTCGGCGGCTCCTTCATCCCCACGCCCGGGAGCTCGGGCGTCATCGAGGGCATGGGTGTGCTCGCCTTCTCGGTGGCGGCGGGCGCCACGCTCGCGTGGTCGGTGTTCTTCTGGCGCTTTTCCGTCTACTATATCTATATCGGGATCGGGCTCATCTGGTCGATCACCGACCTCTTCCGCAAGAATATCGTGCGCAAAAAGCGCGCATAGGGGGGCGGCATGATACCCAGGATCATCCACTATGTCTGGCTCGGGGGCGGCGCCAAACCGCCGCTCTTTTCCCGCTGTCTGGAGAGCTGGAAGGCGCACTGCCCCGATTACGAGATCCGGGAGTGGAACGAGAGCAACTTCGATTTTTCGGACAACGCCTTTGCCGTGCAGGCGTACCGCGCCAAAAAATACGGCTACGTCGCCGACTATATCCGCCTGCGCGTTCTGTACGAATACGGCGGCATCTATCTGGATACCGACGTGGAGATGGTGAAGCCCTTCGACGACCTGCTCGCGAACGACTTCTTCCTCTCCTTCGAGAACGACGTCTATGTGGAGACGGCGACGCTGGGCGCGGCGCCCCGCCATCCCTTTTTGCAAAAGCTGCTCGCGCACTATGAGAGGAAGCAGTTTTTTGTCGGAAAGAGAGCCGACCTCACCCCCAACACCGTCCTCTTTACGCTCGCGCTGGAAAAGTATTACGCATTCCGCATCGCAACGAACGGGCGGGAGCAGCGCCTCGCGGGGGAGATGGGGGTCACGGTGTATCCCGCCGACTACTTTTCGCCCATCAATTATACGACGAAAAAGCTGCGCCGCACGCCGCGGACGTACTCCATCCACTATTTCGACGCCTCGTGGTTCTCCAAAAAATTAAAATTCCGCGAGAAGGTGCTCCGCGGCGTTTACTACCTGTTCGGGAGAAAGCTGTTCGCCCTCTTCACCAAGGCATACGTCTGCCATGAGCGCAAAAAATACGCGGCGCTCTTATAAATTGATCGCAGAGTAAAAGCGGGGAGCGGCGCGCCATTCGGCGCGCCGCTCCCTCTCGTCAAATTTTCAGATTCAATCTTTGCCGCGGATCGCCTTGTCCGCTTCTTTTAACAGGCGGGAGAGTTCGCGCTTGAAGTTCTCCCGTTCGGGGAGGGCGATGTGCTCGTAATCGGCATAGGGCTGCGAGAGGATGTGCGCGGCAAGCGCCGTCACGCCGTCCTTGCGCAGCTTTGCCTGCGCCGCGCGCACGCCCTCGTAAAATTCGGGGTCGCTCATCAGGTGCAGAAGGTGCGCGCGCAGCTCCTTCTCCGTCCTGTAGGTGAGTGCCGCGCCGCGCTGCGTCAGATAGTCGGCGTTCTCCGCCTCCTGTTGCGGCAGCAGCCGCTGCGCCGCCACGATGGGGAGCAGGCGGTCGATGCACTCGGAGGCGCCCGTTCCGCCCAATTTGGTCACGATGACGTCGGACGCCGCCATGTAGACGTCCACCTTGTCGGTAAAGCCCACGTTGACGATGGGGCGGTCCTTATATTCCCCCGCGGCGATCTCGCGGTCGATGGCGCGCTTTTCCCGCTCGTTCCTGCCGTTGATCATCACGATCTGCGCGGGCACGCCTTCAAGGGCGCGCACGACGCTCTTGAAAATTTTCTGCCCGCCGCTCCACTGTCCGCCGCCGAACATCACCATCACGGTGAACATGGCGCGCATCCCGAGCTGTGTTCTCGCCTTCGCCTTGTCCATGGGGGCGAGGAACTTGGACGCCACGGGAATGCCGCAGCAGAGGAACTGCTCGTCGCGGTATCCCAGCCGCCTGCTCTCCTCGGCAAAGTCCTCGGACGGAAGGTTGAGGTAGTCCACGCCGATGCAGCTCTCCCAGAAGGGGCTCAACGTATAGTCGAAGGTGGTGATGTACACCTTCGCGGGGATGGCGGTCAGAAGCCGCATATCGGTGATCGCGATGGCGGGATAGAGGTGGGTGCAGTAGATGACGTCGGGGCGGTAGGAATACACCTCGCGGAGCAGCCCCTCCGCACCCGAGAGGGAGATTTTCTGCGCCAGCCCCAGCATATACCGCTTTTCGGGCGGGCGCTGTTTGAGCCTCCGGAAGGAGGCGTTGTAGACGTACAGAAAGTACGCCGCGGCAATGTTGTAGCCCTTGTCCACCGTCCACACGGTGAGGTCGTCCGACCACTCCTTTAAAAAGTCGACCGTGCGCACTTCGGCGCCCGCCGCCTCCAGCTCCGCCTGCATCGCCTTGGCGCAGGCGTTGTGTCCGTTCCCCGCCGTGACGGTGAGGATGAGAATGCGTTTTTTCCGTTCCATGACCTTTCCCGAAAGGGCGCCGCGCGCGGCGCGCTCAAAAAACTGTTTTCTCTATTGTAGCGCAATCTGCAAAAAATGTCAACGGGCGGGGCGCGTTTTTCGGGAACGGGGCGCGTTTTCCGTGCTGCGGCGGCGGGCGGCGGCGCGAAAAACGCGCGTAAAAACATTTGACAAAGGGCGGGCGGGAGACTATAATATTGTTATAAGGCATGAAAGCGGAACAGACGTGCGCACGAAGCGCCAAAGAGAGGGGCGTCCGCAGGCTGAAAGACCCCCGCGCCGACGCACACGGTATTCCCCCGCAGGCCGCTCCGCCGAACAGAACTTCAAGCGGAGCCGTTCCCTCGCGTTAAGGGGCAACGAGGCGCCCCTTTCCGGGCGCAAAGACAGGTGGTACCGCGGTCATTTCGCCCTGTTCTCCTTCGGGAGAGCGGGGCGTTTTTAATTTTTCAAAGGAGCTTTGTATGAGCAGCGTATTCGACGAACTGATGGAGGAGATCAAGACCTTCCTCCGCGAATTTCATTCCAGCCGCGAACTGCACGAGGCGCGGATGCGCTTTCTGGGCAGAACGGGCAAGCTGACGGCGCTCTATAAGCGCATGAAGGAGATCCCGCCCGAGGAGCGCCCCGCCTTCGGGCAGCGCATCAACGCCTTAAAGGAGGAGATCGAGGCGCGCTTTGCCTCCATCGAACAGGACCTTCGCGCGCGCGAGCTCTCCGAGCGCCTCGCAAGCGAGCGCATCGACGTCACCATGCCGGGGCGCAGGCGGGCGCAGGGGACGCTCCATCCCGTCACGCGCGTCAGAAATATGCTCATCGACGTGTTCGCGGGCATGGGGTTCGAGGTGTTCGAGGGGCCCGAGATCGAGAACGATTACTATAACTTCACGGCGCTCAACACGCCCGCCGACCATCCCGCGCGCGATATGCAGGACACCTTCTATCTCGCCGACGGGCTTTTGCTGCGCACGCAGACGAGCGCGGGGCAGATCCGCCTCATGGAAAAAAAGAAGCCGCCCATCAAAATGCTCTCTCCGGGCAGGGTGTTCCGCTCGGACGACGACGCCACCCATTCGCCCATGTTCCATCAGATGGAGGGGCTTGTGGTGGATAAGAACATCACCCTCTGCGATCTGCAGGGGATGCTCGACGAGTTTGCGCGCGTCATCTTCGGCAAGGGGAGCAAGACGCGCCTGCGCCCCTCCTACTTCCCCTTCACGGAACCCTCCGTCGAGGTGGACGTCTCCTGCCACGCCTGCGGCGGAACGGGGTGCGCGCTCTGCAAGGGCACGGGCTGGATCGAGGTGCTGGGCGCGGGCATGGTCAACCGCCGCGTGCTCGAAAACTGCGGCATCGATCCCGACGAGTATTCGGGCTTTGCCTTCGGCATGGGCATCGAGCGCATCGCCATGCTCAAATACGGCATCAACAACATCAAACTCCTGACGGAGAATGATGTGCGCTTCCTTGCGCAATTCAAGGATTGATCTTTGGAAAAATTTCTCGCGCGATACGGTGTCGCGTTTACGGCTTCCCTCGGTCATTTACGGGGGTGTAAACTCCCTCGGGACGTTCCGCACGCTCCTTGTCTTGCGCGGAACTTTTTCCAAAAAAGAAAATGAGAAAATAAGGAAAACAGTGCTATGATTTTACCTTTGAGCTGGCTGAAAGACTATGTGGACGTGGACGTCGCGCCCGAAGAGCTGCAAAAAAAGCTCTTCTCCTGCGGGTTTGAAGTGGAGGAGCTCACCTATCTCGGAAAGGACGTCTCCGGCGTCGTCACGGGGCGCATCACCAAGACGGAAAAGCACCCCGACGCGGACAGGCTTACCGTCTGCGCGGTGGACTGCGGCGCGCTCGGGATGCGGCAGATCGTCACGGCGGCGACCAACGTCTTTGCGGGCGCCGTCGTCCCCGTCGCGCTCGACAATTCCACCGTCCTGCACGAGGGCGGGGTACAGAAGATCAAAACGGGCAAACTGCGCGGCGTCACCTCGGAGGGGATGTTCTGCTCGGGCGAGGAGCTGGGCATCTCCGACGACTTTTACGAGGGCGCGGAGGTGAACGGCATCCTCATCCTCGATGAAGATACCCCCCTGGGCGTGGACATCCGCCCCGTCGTCGGCATCGACGACTACCTCTTCGACATCGCCGTCACCGCCAACCGCCCCGACTGTCAGTGCGTGTTCGGCATGGCGCGCGAGGTGGCTGCCATCCTCCAAAAGCCGTTGAGGGCGCCCGATACGCGCTATACCCCGCGCAAGACGGACGTCGTCATGACGGTGGAGGTGGAAGAGCCCGCCCTCTGCCCCCGCTATGTGGGCAACTACGTTGCGGACGTGAAGATCGGCACCTCTCCCCGCCGGATGCGCCGCCGCCTTGCGCTGTGCGGGCTGCGTTCGGTGTCCGACATGGTGGACATCACCAACTTCGTGCTGCTGGAGCTGGGGCAGCCCATGCACGCCTTCGACAGGAACTTCCTCGAGGGGGACGGCATCGTCGTCCGCCGCGCCAGAGAGGGTGAGAAGATCGTCACGCTGGACGAGAAGGAGTTCACGCTCTCGCCCGAGAACCTGCTCATCTGCGACAAGAAGAAGGGCGTGGCGCTCGCGGGCATCATGGGCGGGCTCAACAGCGAAATCAAGCCCGACACGCGCGAGGTGTTCTTCGAGGCAGCCAAATTCGTGCGCGACAACGTGCGCAGGACGTCGCGCGCGCTGGGGCAGCGCAGCGATTCCTCCGCCCGCTTTGAAAAGGGGATGGACGCCTGGACGTGCGGCTTCGCGATGGACAGGGCGCTCCACCTCGTGGAGGAGCTCGGCTGCGGCGTGCCCACCGCGATGCGCGCCGACGTCAATGCCGACCCCCTCACTCCCAAGACCATCGAGGCGGCGTACGACAAGATCGACGCCGTGCTCGGCATCAGCGTGCCGCACGCGGACATGGCTGCCATCCTGACGCGCCTCGGCTTCGGCGTGACGGAAAAGGAGGGGGGTATGTCCGTGACCGTCCCCCTGTGGCGGGAGGACGTGGACGGCTATCCCGACCTCGCCGAGGAGATCATCCGCTCCTACGGCTACGAGCACCTCACGCCCACCTTTTTGCAGCGCGCGAGCGTCACGCGCGGCGGGCTGAACACCGCGCAGAAGGAGGAGGAGAAGTGCAAGCGCGCCCTGCAGGCGGAAGGCTTCATGGAGACGTGCAGCTACTCCTTCTATTCGCCCAGGGACTTTGAACTTCTGCGCCTTCCCGAGGACGCCGCCGAGCGCGCCGCCATCAGGATCCTCAACCCCATCGGCGAGGACCTCTCCGTCATGCGCACCATCCTCGCGCCCAGCATGATCGCCAACGTCGTGCGCAACGTGCGCCGCGGCAATGAGGCGGGGCGGCTGTTCGAGCTCGCCAACGTCTATCTCGCCAAGTCGCTCCCGCTCACCGAGCTCCCCGAGGAGAGAAAGCACATCTCCCTCGCGCTGTGGGGGGAGGGGGACTTCTTCGACCTCAAAGGCGCCGTCGAGGCGCTCGCCGAGGCGTTCGGGCTGCATCTCACCTTCGCCCGCGCGCAAAAGCCCTTCCTGCATCCCGGCATGTCCGCCGTCGTCATGACGGGCGAGAGGGAGGCGGGCTGGCTGGGCGAACTGCACCCCGCCATCTGCGAGGAGCTCGCCCTTGAAAAGAAGGTGTATCTTGCCGAGCTCGACTACGCCCTGCTCTCCAAAAAATTCGCAAAGGACATCACCTTCCGCCCCGTGCCCAAGTTCCCCGACGCGCTGCGCGACCTTGCGGTCGTCGTCGCGGAGGAGGTCACCTGCGCGCAGATGGAGGAGTGCATCTTAAAGAGCTGCAAGGCGGCGGTGCGCGCCGAACTCTTCGACGTGTTCCGCGGCGCCGTCCTCGGCGAGGGCAAAAAGAGCATGGCGTTCCACATCACCTTTGCGGCGGAGGGGGACAAGCCCGTCACGCCCGAACTTTCGGAAAAGTATTTCCAAAAAATCGTCGCCGCGCTCGAAAAGCAGCTCGGCGCGCAGCTTCGGTAAGGAGGGAGCTATGAGAACGATGATCTACGGGGCGGGAGCGCTGGGAACGGTGCTCGGCGCCTACATTGCAAGGGCGGGGCGGCAGGTCGACCTCGTCAACCGCAACCGTGCGCACGTCGCGGCGCTCAAAGAAAGCGGCGCGCACGTCACGGGCAAAGCCGACTTCGTGCAGAAGGTGAGCGCCCTCCTTCCCGAAGAGCTCTCGGGCGAGTACGACGTCATCATTTTGATGACCAAGCAGCAGCACAACGCCGAAGTCGTCGCCTTTCTGAAGCAATTCTTAAAGGAGGACGGGGCGCTTTGCACCTGCCAGAACGGGCTGCCCGAGCCCGCCATCGCCGAGGCGATCGGCGCGGACAGGACGCTCGGCTGCGCCATCGCATGGGGCGCGACCTTCAAGGGGGAGGGGGTCAGCGAACTCACCTCCGATCCCTCCGCGCTCACCTTCTCGCTGGGCGCGCTCGGCAAGGGGAACCATCTCGACGACGTCAAAGCCCTCTTCGAGTGCATGGGCACCGTCGTCGTGGAGAAAAACTTCCTCGGCGCAAGGTGGTCCAAGCTGCTCATCAACAGCGCCTTCTCGGGGCTCTCCACCGTGACGGGCGCCACGTTCGGCGAGGTCGCCCGGAACAAGGCGTCCCGCCGCGTCGCCCAGCGCATCATCAAGGAGTGCATCGACGTCGCCAAGGCGGCGGGCATCACCATCGAGCCCGTGCAGGGGCACAAGATCGACAAGCTCTTCGACTATCGTGGTCCTCTCAAAAAGGCGGTCTCCTTCGCCCTCATCCCCGTGGCGATGAAAAAGCACGCCTCGCTCGTTGCGAGTATGCTGCAGGACATCCGCGCGGGCAAGAAGTGCGAGATCGACGCCATCAACGGCGTGGTGTGCGACTTCGGCAGAAAGTACGGCGTGCCCACCCCCTTCTGCGAGCGGACGGTGGGGCTCGTCCACCTGCTCGAGGAGGGCGCGCCCATCACGTTTACCAATATCGGAAAGTATTCCGACCTCTTCAGAAAGTGAGCTTTTATAAGGTTTTGCGGTATGGCGCGCCGCGGGCATCCGCCCGCGGCGCGCTGCCGTTTATCACAAAATATGGAAATTTACTTTGTGTACCAATACTATATCTTGTGGTGTCTGCCAAAAAATAATTGCAAAAATATAGCGCCTTCCCCTTGACAAAGCCGTCGGGCTGTGGTATGATAGGGGCAGTTGAAAGTTCCTGCGGTGACTGACGAAGTGAGCGGAGTACCGCGTGAAGCCGCAGGGAGGTGTCGCCGTTTCGTCTGGGCAATTTTTGACCGAGGGTCAAAGATTGCCTGTTTTTGTCGGGAGGGGGTCATGACGGGAAGAGTGCATTCCTTTGAATCGTTCGGCACGGTGGACGGCCCCGGCATCCGCACGGTCGTGTTTTTGCAGGGCTGCCCCATGCGCTGCAAATACTGCCACAATCCCGATACATGGCACCCTTCGGGCGGGCAGGCGCGCACGGCGGAGGACGTCGCCCGCGAGGTGCTCAAATATAAGAGCTATTTCGCGGACAGGGGCGGTGTGACCGTCTCGGGCGGAGAGCCTCTTTTGCAGCTCGATTTCGTGCTCGAACTCTTTGCGCTTTTAAAGGCGAAGGGGGTGAACACCTGCCTCGATACGTCTGGCATCTGCTATTCGGCGGGGGACGCGCGCTACGAGCGCCTTGCCGCGCTCACCGACCTCGTCCTGCTCGACATCAAGCACATCGACGACGGCGCGCACCGCCTGCTCACGGGGCAGAGTAACCAAAATCCGCTCACGTTTGCAAGATTTCTCGACCAAAAGGGCGTCAAAATGTGGGTGCGGCACGTCCTTGTCCCCGGCATTACGGACGACGACGGGGCGCTTCATGAGCTCCGCGCCTTCCTCGATACCCTCTCCAATGTAGAGAGGGTGGAGGTGCTGCCCTATCACACGATGGGAGTGCCCAAATACAAAAAGCTCGGCATCGCGTTCCCGCTCGAGGGGGTACAGCCGCCCGCCAAGGAGCGGGTGGAGAACGCAAAGCGCATCCTGCGCGCGGGATGGCAGCGGGAGGAGATATGAACGAATTGCTTCTGGAAGTGAGCGGCGAGAGCTGCGCGAACTGTTTCACCCTTCTGCCCGTCGTCCGCCGTCTGGCGGCGGCGCGCGGCATCCCCGTCGAGCACCTTGAAGTGAGCGAGCAGACTGCGGACAGGGTGCGTTCGCTCGCCGTTGACCGCGTTCCCACGCTCATCGTCTTCCGGGACGGCAAAGAGATCGCCCGCTGCACGGGCTATCAGCCCGAGGAGATCCTGGAGCTGTGGCTGGACGCCAAGCTCGCGCAGGACGGGTGAGGGGCGCAGACAAGGAATGTACAAAAGCTCTCTGCACAAAATATACTTCGGAGAATACGGATATGGACTTTGAAAAGGCATGGCGCGGCTTTGAACGCGGAAAATGGTCGGACGATGAAGTGGACGTGCGCGACTTCATCCAGCGCAACTACACCCCTTACGAGGGGGACGCCTCCTTCCTCGCCCCCGCAACGGAGGCGACCAACAAGCTCTGGCAGCAGGTCATGGAGCTCTCGAAAGAGGAGCGCGAAAGGGGCGGCGTGCTGGACGCCGATACCGAGACCGTCTCCCGCGTCAATTCGCACGCGGCGGGATATTTTGATAAAATGCTCGAAAAGATCGTCGGGCTTCAGACGGATGCGCCCTTCAAGCGCTCGCTGCAGCCCTTCGGCGGCATCCGCATGGCGGAGGAGGCGCTCGAGATGTACGGCTATCACATTTCGCCGCGCGTCAAAGAGATCTTCACCAAATACCGCAAGACGCACAACGACGGCGTGTTCGACGCCTACACGCCCGAAATGCGCCTCGCGCGCCACGCGCATATCCTGACGGGGCTGCCAGACACTTACGGCAGAGGCCGCATCGTGGGGGATTACCGCCGCGTCGCGCTCTACGGCGTCGACTACCTCATCCGGAAGAAGCAGGAGGACAAGCGCCTTCTGGACGGCGAAATGACGCCCGACAAGATCCGCGACAGGGAGGAGATCTCCGAGCAGGTGAAGGCGCTCGGCAGGCTCAAAGAGATGGCTGCCTCCTACGGGTTCGACATCTCCCGTCCCGCCGAGACGGCGCAGGAGGCGATCCAGTGGCTGTATTTCGGCTATCTCGCCGCCGTCAAAGACCAGAACGGCGCCGCCATGTCCATCGGCAGAAATTCCACCTTCCTCGACGTCTACATCCAGCGCGACCTCGACGAGGGCACGCTCACCGAGCAGGAGGCGCAGGAGCTCATCGACCACTTCGTCATGAAGCTGCGCGTCGTCAAGTTCATGCGCATCAAGGAGTATAACGAGCTGTTCAGCGGCGACCCGACGTGGGTGACGGAGAGCATCGGCGGCATGGGGGTGGACGGCAGAACGCTCGTCACCAAAAACAGCTTCCGCATCCTGCACACCCTCATCAACCTCGGGCCCGCGCCCGAACCCAACCTCACGGTGCTCTGGTCGCGGCGGCTGCCCAAAAACTTCAAGACGTTCTGCGCGGAGATCTCCATCAGGACGTCCGCCATCCAATACGAGAGCGACGATCTGATGCGCCCCGAGATGGGGGACGACTACTGCATCGCCTGCTGCGTTTCGAGTATGCGCGTGGGGAAGGATATGCAGTTCTTCGGCGCCCGCGCCAACCTCGCCAAGTGCCTTCTCTATGCCATCAACGGCGGGAAGGACGAGCTCGAGTGCGACAAGACGGGCGCGCCCTTGCAGGTGTCGCCGCCCTATGCGCCCGTTGCGGGGGACGGTCCTCTCAACTTTGAAGAGGTGAAGGCGAAGTATACCGAGATGATGCGCTGGCTGGCGGGGCTGTATGTGAACACGCTCAACGTCATCCACTATATGCACGACAAGTATTGCTACGAGGCGCTCGAGATGGCGCTGCACGATTCGCAGGTGCGCCGCTTCTTCGCAACGGGCATCGCGGGGCTCTCCTGCGCCGCCGATTCCCTCTCCGCCATCAGGTACGCAAAAGTGTACCCCGTCCGCAACGAAAAGGGCATCGTCACCGACTTTCGGATCGAGGGCGACTACCCCAAGTACGGCAACAACGACGACCGCGCCGACGAGATCGCCGTCTGGCTCGTCAAGACGTTCATGAACTTTATCAAGTCGCACACCACTTACCGCGAGTCGGTGCCCACCATGTCCATCCTCACCATCACGTCCAACGTGGTGTACGGCAAAAAGACGGGCAACACGCCGGACGGCAGGCGGGCGGGCGAACCGCTCGCCCCGGGCGCCAACCCCATGCACGGCAGGGACAGCCACGGCGCGCTCGCCTCGCTCGAATCGGTCGCAAAACTTCCCTACGACTACGCCCGCGACGGCATCTCCAACACCTTCTCCGTGACGCCGCAGTCGCTGGGGAAGGAGTAAAAAAGTTCACACGTTTTTCCGCGAACTGACGCGGAAAAACGTCGTGAGGGGGAGGAACACCCCGCGGGCACGCCTTGCGGCTGACCGCGCGGTTTTCCTCTGCGCGGGCAGTTCGCAACAGTTATAGCGCCCGCGCATTCACCTTTCCGCAAAAGCTGCGTGAGCAGCAAATAGGGGTGCAAAAGGCATAACGCAGTGAAGCCTTTTGCTACGTCATTATAACTTATCGCCAAAATATTTTCATTGGAAAAGATTTTGGCGAAAGAGGAGCGGCAGGCGTAAAAGGCGCGGCGTTCGGCTGTGCCGAATGCCCGCAAAATGCGCCTTGCCGCGACGACGTGTGCGGTTATTCGCGTTCCGTGCGCCTTGCCGCGACGGCAAGATGGATAAAAAATCAACAAAATCAACAATATCGGGAGGAAACAACATGGCAAACGAGAGAACGGAAAACCTCGTCAATATGCTGGACGCCTATGTGGGCGACGGCGGGTATCACCTCAACGTCAACGTCTTCAACCGCGAGACGCTGCTCGACGCGCAGAAGCACCCCGAAAAATATCCCCAGCTCACCATCCGCGTGAGCGGGTATGCCGTCAACTTCAACAAACTCACCAAAGAACAGCAGGATGACGTCATTGCGCGCACCATCCACGAGAGTATGTGACGCCATGACGGAAGAAGAACAGCGCCGCGCCGCCGAGGAGGAACGGGCAAGGCGGCGGCGGGAGAAACTCGAAAAGCACGCTCTTCCCTGTCCGCACTGCGGAAAGAGCGTGCTCGACCACATGACGCGCTGTCCCTATTGCGGCGGCGCGCTCCGACCCAAGGGGTATTCCCCGATGGATGAAAAAAAGAAGCAGCGCATCCGCACCGTGTGCTACGTTGCGGGCACCGTCATTGCCGTTGCCATCGCCCTCATCATCCTCTTTTTGTAAGAGAATGCCGCTCTACCGTGAGTAGAGCGGCTTGTTTTTTGGGTAGAATGGGCATATCTTCGGGTAGAAATGGCAAAAAAAGAAGGAGAGCGGCGCGCCTTGAAAGTAGGTTGCGTTTTTTGCGCCGCCGTCATATACTTTTTTTGCAGGGCGGGGGATAAGTGCAGAGCGCGGCGCCGCCCCGAATAAGACATCATCCCGGAGGATACGCAATGCAGGCGGTCATCACCCCCGTCAGGGGGACAACGGTCAACGGTAAATTTACTTCCTTTTACACGAAGGGCGAGGAGGTGTTCAACGCCGTCTCGCACATCGTGGGCGGCGGGCTGGGGCTCGTGTTCTGGGCGGTGCTCGCCTTTTTTGCCTATCCCGACGGGATGGCGCTTATGGGCGTCTCGCTGTTCGGGTTCGGTGCGCTCGCGCTGTACACGATGAGCGCGCTCTATCACTTTCTCCCCGACGGCAGGGCGAAGGGGGTATTCCGCATCTTCGACCACTGCACCATCTTTTTGCTCATTGCGGGAACGTACTCGCCCTTCTGCCTCATCGCCCTCGGCGGAACGGTGGAGGGCTGGATGGTGTTCGGGCTGCAGTGGGGGCTTGCCGCCGTCGGCATTGCGATGAACGCCGTCGCCATGAACAACAAGCTCGTCAAGGGCGTTTCGATGGCGCTCTACGTCGTGCTGGGCTGGATGGCGCTCGCGGTGTTCCCGCAGCTCGCCGCCGCGCTGCCCGCGCCCGCTCTCTGGCTGCTGCTGGCGGGCGGCATCGCCTACACGGTGGGCATCGTCTTTTTCGCCCTCGGCAAAAAAATGCGCTGGTTCCACCCCGTCTGGCACCTCTTCGACATCGCGGGCACGGCGCTGCAATTCGCCTCCATCCTGCTCCTTCTCCTGTAAAAACGCGCAAATCTGTTCATAAAGTGGACGTATTTATCAAAATGCGTCCTTTTTTATGACAAAAAATTGCAATTAAACTCTTGACAAGATGAAGAAGATGGGATAAGATAGAGGTACCGATCCCGCAGAGGGGGCGCGCCCCCGACGGCGCGGGAGGGAAAAAGGAGGAAATAATTATGAAAAAGGTTTGGATGGGTACGGCTGCCGTGGCGCTCTCGGGGTGCCTGGTGTTTGCATTCGCGGGCTGCGGCACGGTCGGAAAGGCGAAGAGTATGCGCGGCGAGGAAGTCACCGAGGACGTGTGGGACGCCGCCATGGCGGGCACGGCGTATGCGACGGAAAGCTCTGCGGCGCTGCCCGTGCAGACGGTCGCCGACGAGGCGGAAGCGCCCAACTTCAAGGCGGAGTACGAGATGAAGATGAGCTATTCGTTTTCCACCGAGGAGGGAGAGCTGCTCGGACAAACCATCGAGGCGATGAATGCGAGCCTTGCGATGTCCGCCTCCGCCGCCGTCACCATTGCCGACAACATCGTGCATCTTGAAATGGATTTCTCGGTGAAGGTGGACGGTTCCGAAGAATTGCTCGCCCTCATGGATATGGACGGGGCGACCACCGAAGAGGGGTCTCTTGACATCTATATTTCCTATGCCGATCCCGTCGGGTACTACATAAAGGACGACGACGGGAATTGGGTGAGCTTCACGGCGGGCGGCTCTGTGGGCAGCAGTGTGAGCGAGATGGCGCAGTCCATGAGCGCCGGGCTCATGGAGATGCTCGATCAGAGCGCGCTCGCGGGCGCGTTTGCGGAGTATACATACAGCGCCGAAAAGAAGGGCTACGTCGCTGCGGACGCCGAACTGTCCGGCGAGGCGGGCGACAGCGCCTTCTCCATGGGCGGGGAGCTCGTCTATAAGATCAAAGACGGCAAGCTCGGCGCCATCTACGCGCAGGCGTCTGCCGATGCGGCGAAGGAGGACGTCGTGTCCTTCGATACGCAGGCGGAGATGGGGCTCGTCTACTCCTACGGCGGACAGAGCAACACCCTTCCCGAGGTCAAATAACAGGTCTCAAAGCAAGGCGGGCGCCCCGTGCGGGCGCCCGGTTTTGCATGAATGGGGGCGGGATGCCGCGGCATACGGCGAAGAAAAAGGAGGCAGGGGATGAAAAAATTTTGTTCCGCACTGCTTGCGGGCGCATTGCTGCTTGCAACGGGGTTGAGCCTTGCGGCGTGTTCGCCCAAGGGCACGCTCTGCTCCTTGGAGGAGGCCTACGAGGCGGAGCTTTTAACGCAGGAGGAGCTCCTCTCCATCGCCTATTATCAGAACGGCGGCAGGGAGAGGAACGAGGCGCTCATGCCCGAGGGGTATGCGCCGCAGGAGCGGCAGGAGCTGCCGGAGGAGACCGACAGGGCGATCCGCAAGGCGGCAGCCCGCGAATGGCAGAAAGAGCTTGGGAAGCGGGTCACGGCGGACGATATGCGGATCGTAAAATATTACGGCGCCTATCACGGCTGCCATGCGGTCATGCTGAACGAGCCGTTCGTCGAATTTCCCGCCGTCGATCTCGAAAATTGGGTGAGCGTCGGCGGCGTGCAGATTTGTTACGCTTCCCCGCTCGAAATTGTGATATGGAGGCAGAATTAAGAGGATAACGCAAGGAGAACGCCCCGCGCCCTTTTTGTTGCGGCAAAAAGGGGGCGGCGCAGGACGAAGCGCAAAAATTTTTGCACGGAATGTGCATCCGTTCCCTTTACAAGTTGTTTTTTTTCTGCTATACTATATCGTGGGATGCGAGCGGATATTTTCGCCGTATTCCGTAAGAAAACGGAAAAACCTTTCAGGAGGAAAGAATATGGCATATCCTACCAACAACAAGAAGGTCATCGCGTTCGTCGAGGAGAGCGCCGCGCTCGCCTGTCCCGACAACATCGTCTGGATCGACGGCAGCAAGGAACAGCTCGACGCGCTCCGCCGCGAGGCTTGCTCCACGGGCGAAATGATGGAGCTCAACCAGGAGAAACTCCCCGGCTGCTACTACCACCGCACCGCCAAGAACGACGTCGCCCGCGTGGAGGACAGAACGTTCATCTGCTGCCGCGAGAAGGAGAACGCAGGTCCCACCAACAACTGGATGGACCCCAAAGAGGCATATAAGCTGTGCGCCGACATCGCCCGCGGCAAGATGAAGGGGCGCACCATGTACGTCATTCCCTATTCGATGGGCGTCGTCGGCTCGCCCTTCTCCAAGATCGGCATCGAGGTCACCGATTCCATCTATGTCGTCCTCAATATGTCCATCATGACGCGCGTCGGCAAGGAGTGCTATGCGCAGCTCGGCGCGGACGGCGACTTCATCAAGGGCTTCCACGCCAAGTGCGACATCGACCAGGAGAGGCGCTACATCATGCACTTCCCCGAGGACGACACCATCATCTCGGTGAATTCCGGCTACGGCGGAAACGTCCTGCTCGGCAAAAAGTGCTTCGCCCTGCGCATCGCCTCCTACCTCGGAAGGCAGGAGGGCTGGATGGCGGAACATATGCTTATTTTGGGCGTCACCTTCCCCGACGGCAGAAAGAAGTACGTCGCGGCGGCGTTCCCGTCCGCGTGCGGCAAGACCAACCTCGCCATGCTCATCCCCCCCAAGCACTATCTGGAAAAGGGGTATAAGGTGGAGACGGTCGGCGACGACATCGCATGGATCCGCGCCGGAAAGGACGGCAGGCTCTGGGCGGTCAACCCCGAAAACGGCTTCTTCGGCGTCGCGCCCGGCACGAACGAAAAGAGCAACCCCAACGCCCTTGCGGCAACGCGGCAGGGCACCATCTTCACCAACGTCGCCCTTAATCCCGAGGACAACACCGTGTGGTGGGAGGGGCTCACCAAGCAGGCGCCCGCGCACCTCATCGACTGGCTCGGCAACGAGTGGACGCCCGATGCGGGCACCAAGGCGGCGCACCCCAACTCCCGCTTCACCGCGCCCGCCACGGGCTGCCCCTGCCTTTCGGAGGCGTTCAACTCCAAGGAGGGCGTGCCGCTCGACGCCATCATCTTCGGCGGCCGCAGGGCAAGCACCACGCCCCTTGTGTATGAATCCCGCGATTGGGATCACGGCGTGTTCGTCGGCTCCATCATGTCGAGCGAAACGACGGCTGCCGCCACGGGCGCGACGGGCGTTCTGCGCCACGACCCCATGGCGATGAAGCCCTTCTGCGGCTATCACATGGGCGACTACTTCGCACACTGGATCGAGATGGGCAAGAAGGTGAAGAACCCGCCCAAGATCTTCAACGTCAACTGGTTCCGTCAGGACGAGAAGGGCGAATTCCTCTGGCCCGGCTTCGGCGACAATATGCGCGTTCTGGAGTGGATCCTGAAGCGCTGCGAGAACGCCGTGGACGCGCAGGAGACCGCCATCGGCTACGTCCCTTATGCAAAGGACATCGACCTCGAGGGGCTGGACTACTCGCGCGAGACGCTCGAGAGCATCCTCTACATCGACAAGGCGCGCTGGAGCGCCGAGGCGGACGAGATCAAGGAGTTCTACAAGCAGTTCGGCGACAAGCTGCCCAAGGAACTTTCGGAAAATCTCGCCGTCCTCAAAAAGAACTGCGAGGCGTAAAGTTAGGCGCCCTGCCCGAGCGGCAGGGCGCTTTTTTGTGTAAACGTTTCGCGGAATCGGTGGACAAGGGCTGCGGGAATGTGTTATAATTTTTTATATCAGAGTGCGCAGAGCGCACCCGTGTCTGCGGGGGCGGCGCGCGGGCAGCCCATGTCCGCCTTTGCGCGGAAAATCATGCAAAGGGTCGCACCATGTCCGCGTTCGGGCGGCGGAACAGAGGAAAGGAGGGGAGCATGACCGAGGACGAGCGCATCGCGCAGTTATTTTCGTTTGTGTTGGAGAGGGGGTTCGTGTTCGAGCGGGACTACAACAAGGCGACCGACTCCTCCTGCACGCAGATCTACCGCTTCAAAAAGGACGCGGCGAATTACTTTGAATACCGCGTGCTCTCCGCGCGCGAGCGCAACCTCTTCGCCCTCGTCAACGGGGAGCGCAAGTTCCCTTCGCCCGAAAAGAAGTACGCGTCCTTCGTGCGCGGCTGGAAGCTGCGCCGCCTGTTCGGCGAAAAGGACGCCTGGGCGCTTGCCGCCGCACTCTGCCGCCGCGAGATCGAGGTGACGGGCAGGGCGTTCGGCATCGACCTCGGCGAATGACCTGTAAGGACGGAGATGCAAAAAGGTGCGGCTGCATTTGCAGCCGCACCTTTTTGCCGCCGAGCGGAGCCGTGAGCTCCTTTTTCATGTCATTTCGTCCGACGCGAGGAGGAATGCCTGCTTGCAGGAGCATTCCGACGAAGCGGCGCACGAGCCCCATCGGGGCGAAGTACCGAGGGGCGCGCCCCCGTTCTTCCGTCATTCCGAAGCGGAGCGAGGAATCCCCCGGAAAGTGACAAAAAACGAGGAGATCCCTCACATTCGTTCGGGATGACGCAAGGGGGGCGGGGCGTTTTTCCGCAGGATGACGCAGGGGACAATCGCAAGGGGGGGCAAGGGCAGAGAGTGCTTCGCTGCGCTCGGCTTCCCGGCGGCGCATGGGGCATTGCCGCAGGGGCAAAAAACCGCCTTCCCGCGAGGGGGAAGGCGGCGGAATACACATTTTACGGCGGCGCTGCCGCACGGCTCACATGACGACGATATTGCGGGCGGTGAATTCCTCTTTGAGGTCGGCGGGGAAGTTGTCGTCCGTGATGAGTACGTCGATGTCCTCGACGCGCGCAAAGGTGTAGGGCATGATCTTGCCGATCTTGGAGCTGTCCAGCATCATATACGTCGCCTTCGCCTTGGAGCGGACGAGCTTTAAAAGGTCCGCCTCGATCTGCGACCCGCACGAGAACCCGTTTTCGGGCGTGAAGGCGGAGGCGGAGATGATGGCAAGTTCAAAATTGGTATTGTCGAAATACGCCTTGGCGACGGGGGAGGCGGTGGAGAGGTTGTCCTTCATCACCTGTCCGCCCAGCATCGTGACGTGGAAGTTCTTTTTCTGCGCAAGCTCGATGGCGACCGCCAGCCCGTTCGTGAAGATATGTAAGTTTTTGTCGGGCAGCTCCTTTGCAAGGTACATCGCCGTCGTGCCGCCGTCCATAAACAGGGAGCAGCCGTCGTCGATGAGGCTCGCCGCCTTCTGGGCGATCTTGATCTTTTCGTCCGTGTGGATGGTCGTCTTTTTGGTGTACGGCTCGCCCGACACCTTCTGCACTTCCTTGACGGACATCGCGCCGCCGCGCACGCGGATGATGCGCCCCTCCTGTTCGAGCTGGAACAAATCGCGCCGCAGCGTCATCTGCGAGACGTTGGGGAATTGTTCGTCAAGCTGTTCCAGGGTGAGCTTCCCGCGCTTATCCAAAAGCTCCGCAATTTCTTCGATCCGTTCGCGTTTCATGTTCTCCTCCGCATTTTTATTATCGGTCCTTCTCGTGTAAAATTTTAACACATATCTCCAAAAAAATCAAGTGGTTTTCCCATAATTTTACAAAAAAATTTTATTACTAAAACATTTTTTGAAACTTTAATTCAAAATGTGAACTGGGCGGAGGAATGAACGGAACAGCGGTGTTTTCGGGCGGGAAGGGGACGGAAAAAGCGGAACGTGCTAAAAAAAACGGAAAAAAGCGGCGAGCACGAAAGAACGCTTGCCTTTTTTGCGCAGGGGTGGTATAATCGCGGCATGAGAAGTGAGCACCTGCGCGCGCTCGACGAATATTTCTGCGCGCTCTATTCCGATTACGTCAGGCTTTCCGCCATCGAGGGCTATGTCATGCCCGACGTTTTATACATCGCCGACGACGGTAACGTCGCCCGCCGCGACCCTTCCTGTATGCGGCTGTGCCATCAGAAGGACTGCGAGGGGGTGCTCGCCCGCTTCAAGGCGGGGCTTGCCGACACCACGTTCACCTTCTCCTTCTCCTTCCCCACGCTGCGCGAGCGCATCGCGGGGCGCTTCCGCAAGGTGACGTTCGCAAAACTTCTGCCCGAGGCGCTGCGCCACTGCGGTATGACGGCGGAGGAGGCGGGGGAGAAACTCGCCATCGAGCCGCGCTTCTGGCAGATGATCGTAAAGGGGAGGGTGTACCCCGAAAAGAGCACCGTGCTCGCGCTCGCGCTCGTCGCGCGGATGCAGTGGCAGGACGTCCTCAATCTGCTCGCCGTGAGCGGATTTTCCTTCCGCGAGGACGAGGTGCGCGACATCGTGGTGCGCTTCCTCATCGAACGGAGCATCTTCAACGAGCAGATGATCGCCGACTGCCTTGCGGAGTACCGCCTCACCAACCTTCCCGTCCGCTTTTTGAAAAACGCTTGACAGCGGAAGGGGAAATATTGTAAAATATTCTTGCCGTGAACGGGAAGTTTTCCCCGCGTCCGACGCTCCAGAGAGGGCGGCATCCGCTGCAAGCCGCCTGCTTCGGAGGGGAACGTGCGCCCGTTCGTCAAGGCCGGGGCAATGCCCGCGGCAGTCCGCCGTTACCGGACGAGAGAGGGGGCGTCTTTGCCCCGAAGTAAAGTGGGACCGCGCTTATCAGCGCCTTTACGTTCGCCGTTTTCGGCGGGGTAAGGGCGCTTTTTTGCGTCCGTCGCGGACATGGTATGCCCGTTTTCCGCGGAACGCCGTGCGGGCGCGTTTGCGGCGCCGCCCGTGCGGGCGCGGCGCATCTGACCTGCATACAATATTGTATACCATAAATAAGGGGGAGAGCAATGTTTTTTTCCAGGCTCCGCAAGGACATCGCCGCGGCAAAGAAGAACGACCCCGCCGCGCGCAACAAATTCGAGATCTGGCTCACCTATTCGGGCGTGCACGCGCTCTCGTGGCACCGCTGGGCGAACAGGCTGTATAAAATGCATCTGAAGCTCCTCGCCCGCATGACGTCGCAGTTCGCAAAATTTCTGACGGGGATCGAGATCCATCCCGCCGCCAACATCGCGCCCGGGGTGTTCATCGACCACGGCGCGGGCGTCGTCATCGGCGAAACGGCGGAAGTGGAGGAGGGCGTCGTCATCTATCAGGGCGTCACGCTGGGCGGCACGGGCAAGGAAAAGGGCAAGCGCCACCCCACCATCCGTCGCAACGCCGTCATCTCGTGCGGGGCGAAGGTGCTGGGCGGCTTCACCGTGGGAGAGGGCGCGCGCATCGGCGCGGGGGCGGTCGTATTGAAGGAAGTCCCGCCCTATGCCACCGTCGTGGGCGTGCCGGGGCGCGTCGTGCGCATCAACGGCGAAAAGACGCAGGACCTGCTCCCCGACAAGGACGACCCCGTCTTAAAGGAGATCTGCGCCCTGCGCGAGCGCATCTATGAACTTGAGGACCGCCTCGAAAGCGTCACCCGCCGCCTCTCGCGCGACGAGGACGCGGCAGAAGGCGGCAAAACACCGCAGCAGCGGAAGGAGAACGGATATGAAGATCTATAACACGCTCACAAGAAGAAAGGAGGAGTTTGTTCCGCTGGAGGCGGGCAAGGTGAAGATGTACGCCTGCGGCATCACCGTCTCGGGCGAGGCGCACATCGGGCACGCCTTCCAGGCGATCCTCTACGATATTTTCCGCAAATTCCTCGAAAAGCAGGGATTTGAGGTGACGTACGCCCGCAACTATACGGACGTGGACGACAAGATCATCGCCCGCTCGCGCGAGACGGGCATCCCCGCCGACGAGTACGCCAGAAGGATGATCGCAAAGATCGACGTCTCCATGGCGCGCGCCGACGTGGGCGAACCCACCCTCTGGCTCAAGGCGACGGAGAATATCGGGAACATCATCTCCTTCGTCGGGGCGCTCGTCGAAAACGGGCACGCCTACCCCGTGACGGGCGGGGACGTGTACTTTGATGTCGACACCTTCCCCGCCTACGGGCAGCTCTCGGGCAGGGATAAAGAGGATATGCTCGACGGCGTGCGCGTCGAAAACGACGGCGAAAAGCGCCACCCTTACGACTTCGCCCTCTGGAAGGCGGCAAAGGAGGGGGAGATCTGCTGGGATTCCCCCTGGGGCAAGGGGCGCCCCGGCTGGCACATCGAGTGCTCTGCCATGATCCGCGCCGCGTTCGGCGAACAGATCGACATCCACGGCGGCGGAAGGGACCTCATCTTCCCCCATCACGAGAACGAGATCGCGCAGTCGGAGGCGCTCACGGGCAAACGGTTCGTAAAATATTGGATGCACAACGGGCTCATCAAGGTGAACGGGCAGAAGATGAGCAAGTCGCTGGGCAACAGCCTGCTTCTGGACGACCTCATGGACAAGTTCTCGCCCGACGCGCTCAAATTCGCGCTGCTCTCCAACAACTACCGCGGCGACGTCAACGTGACGGACGAACTGTTCCCCTCCGCCGAGGCGCACGTCGCGCGCTTCTATTCCCTCATCGCCCGCGCGGAGGCGGCGTTCCCCGCGGAGCAGGGCGTGGAGGAGGAGATCGACCGGAAGTTCGACGCCGCCATGTCGGACGACTTCAACACGGCGCTCGCCCTTGCCGACCTCTTCGGATATTTCAAGGAGGTCGCCCGCCTGCTCGACGCAGGCGACGCCCGCGCCCGCCGCATGACCAACCAGATCCGCAGGACGTATGCGCTTTTGGGGCTCTTCAAGCTCGACCCCGCCGAATACCGCAGGCGGTATGAACGAGAGGAGGAGATCCCCGCGGAAGTGCGCGCCGTCGCCGAGGAGCGCAGGGCTGCCCGCGCGCAGAAGGATTGGGCGAAGTCGGACGAGCTGCGCGAGAGATTGAAGCAGATGGGCTACGCCGTCAAGGACGCCAAAGAGGGCTACACGCTCACCAAGCTCTGATGATCGGCGCCGCCCGTTCTCCGCGGCGGCGCAGTGATCGCGGCAGCGACGCCCGAAAAATCATTTGACAATTTCTGCATTGTAACGTAAAATTATCCCGAAACAAAATAAGAGGTCTTTATCATGAAAATCACTTCCAAGCAGCTCCGCGAGAGCTGGCTCAGATTCTACGAAGGAAAGGGTCACGTCAACGTGGGCGCGGTTTCGCTGATCGGCGACGGCACGACGGGCGTCATGTTCAACGTCGCGGGGATGCAGCCGCTCATGCCCTATCTTCTGGGCAAGCCGCACCCCCTCGGCAAGCGCCTGTGCAACGTGCAGGGGTGCGTCAGGACGGTGGACATCGAGTCGGTGGGCGACGCCTCGCACTTCACCTTCTTCGAGATGATGGGCAACTGGTCGCTGGGCGACTATTTCAAAAAGGAAAAGACGGCGTGGACGTTCGAGATCCTCACCAAGGTGTACGGGCTGGAAAAGGACAAGTTGTGTTCCACCGTGTTCGAGGGCAACGACGCCGCCCCGCGCGACGAGGAGACGGCGGGCTTTCTGAAGGCGCTCGGCATCGCGCCCGAGCACATCTTCTATCTCCCCAAGTCGGACAACTGGTGGGAGCTCGAGGGCACCGTCGGCACGCCCTGCGGGCCCGATAACGAGTGGTTCTATCCCATCGACCCCGAAAATCCCGCGCCCAGGTTCCCCGAGGACTATGTGGAGATCGGCAACGACGTCTATATGCAGTACCGCAAGACGGAGGAGGGGTACGTCCCGCTCGAAAACAAGAACGTGGATACGGGCTTCGGGCTGGACAGGATGCTGCTCTTTCTCAACGGGCTGCACGACGGCTATCAGACCGACCTCTTCGCGGGCGCCATCTCCGCCCTGGAGCGCATTTCGGGGAAGGCGTACGACGCGGACGAGGGCGCGCGCAAGGCGATGCGCATCATCGCCGACCACACCCGCACCACCGTCATGCTCATCGGCGACGTCAACGGCATCCTGCCCTCCAACACGGGCGCGGGGTACATTTTGCGCCGCCTCATGCGCCGCGCCATCCGCTACTGCCGCCAGCTCGCCGTCGAGCCTGCCTCCACCATGTCCGCCGTTGCGGAAGTGTTCATCGACGACGTCTACGGCGAGGCGTACCCCCTTCTCACCGAAAAGAAGGCGTATATCCTTGACGAGATCAAAAAGGAGGCGGAGCGCTTCGAGGCGATGCTCGAAAAGGGCATGGCGGAATTCGAAAAGTGCGTCGCGGGCATCGCGCGCAAAAACGCCTTCATGGCGCAGAAGGATGCGTCCTACGTTCCCGAGACGATCATCGGCGGAAAGCAGGCGTTCCGCCTGTACGATACTTACGGCTTCCCCCTCGAACTCACCGAGGAGATGGCGGCGGAGCGCGGGCTCGCGGTGGACAAAGAGGGCTTTGACGCCGCCTTCAAGGAGCATCAGGAAAAGAGCCGTGGCGACGTCCACGCGGGCGAGGCGAAGGGCGGATTGGAGAGCCATTCCGCGCAGGCTGTTAAGTATCACACCGCCACGCACCTTCTGAACGCCGCCTTAAAGCAGGTGCTCTCCCCCGACGTCAACCAGAAGGGCAGCAACATCACCGACGAGCGGATGCGCTTCGATTTCAACTTCCCCCGCGCCATGACGCCCGAGGAAGTGCAGGCGGTGGAGGCGCTCGTCAACGAGAAGATCAAAGAGGATATCCCCGTTGTGTACAAGGAGATGTCCCTCGACGAGGCGCGCGCAGAGCATTTCGTGGGCGTGTTCGACAGCAAATACGGCGACGTCGTCAAGACGTACTCCATCGGCGAATTTTCCAAGGAGATGTGCGGCGGTCCTCACGTCGCGCACACGGGCGAGCTGGGACACTTCAAGATCGTCAAAGAACAGTCCTCCTCCGCCGGCGTGAGAAGGATCAAGGCGATACTGGAATGAGTTCACGAATTTTCTCGCGCAAAGGCGCGACAAAATTCCGTGAGGAAGAGAAAACACCGCCGCGGCAAGACTGCGGCTCGTTTTCTCTCTTGACGCGATTTTAGGGGCTTACGATTTTAGCTCGCGTCAATTCACTCTTTCCCCATAAGCGCAGGTATGCGCAAATTGGGTACCGCTGCGGAAAGGTGTGACTTTCCTTGCGGCGAAATTTTAGCAAGGATTATTCTTCCGTTATTCCGCCCGACGCGAGGAGAAATGGCTGCTTGCAGGAGCATTTCGACGATGCGGCGCACGAGCCCCAAAGGGGCGAAGTTGGGGCGTGCCCACGTTCTTCCGTCATTCCGAAGCGAAGCGAGGAATCTCCTCGTAAGGGACAGGTTGTAACATACGGGGAGATCCCTCACATTCGTTCGGGATGACGCGTTAAACCTTCGGCTTGGTTCGGGATGACGTGAAAAGGGAATTCCCTCGAAAAACGCGCCTTGCCGAAGCACAAAGAAACCGCAGCCTCGCCAAAGTATTTTCATTGGAAAAGACCATGGCGAAAACGGCGGGCGGAAGAGCGAGAGCCATACAAAACGATAAAATCCATAAAAATTCCATAGATCCATAAATTTATTCGGGAAAGCAATATGACAGAACTTGAAAAGATGAAGGCGGGGGAGCTGTACGACTATTCCGACCCCGAGGTGCGCGCGGCGCACGTCCGCGCGGTGGAACTGTGCGACGAGTACAACAATACGGGGCGCACCGAGCTTGAAAGGCGGGAGCGCATCCTGCGCGAGCTCTTCGGGGCGCTCGGCAAAAATCCGCTCATCGAAAAGAACATCCGCATCGATTACGGCTTCAACGTGCGCGCGGGCGACAATTTCTTTGCCAATTACGACTGTGCCTTTCTGGACTGCGCGCCCATCACCTTCGGGGACAACGTGTTCATCGGCCCCAAATGCGGCTTTTACGCCGTCAATCACCCGCTCGACGCTGATCTTCGCAACAGCGGCGTGGAGACGGGCGTGCCCATCACGGTGGGCAGCAGCGTCTGGTTCGGCGGCGGCGTCACCGTCTGCCCGGGCGTGACCATCGGCGACAACGTCGTCATCGGCGCGGGCAGCGTCGTCGTGAAGGACATCCCCTCCGGCTGCGTTGCGGCGGGAAATCCCGCGCGCGTCATAAAGTATCTTCCGCCGCAGGGCGCAAAATAAGCCGCAAAGGGCGCAAAATAAGCCGTCAAGTCCCCCGCAAGGGGGGATTTTTGCAAAAAACGGGGCGAGAAAAATTTTCCGATTTACAAAAAAATCTTGTTTTCGTCATGCAAAACAGCTTGACGGAATTTTTCGGAAGTCCTATAATGATGAAGTAATCGGTCGGAGAGGGGGTTTCCCCGTCCGCTTCCCCGTTTTGCGGAACCGCCGAGAGCGCTTGCGCAGGGCATTCGCCCGCGCGGGATGTCAAAGCAATCAAGGAGTCAAAGACTTATGAAAACCTACATGGCAAACGCCCGGACGGTCGAAAGAAAGTGGTATGTCGTCGACGCGACCAATGTCCCGCTCGGCAGACTTGCCTCCAAAGTCGCGTCCATTCTGCGCGGCAAAAATAAGCCTACGTTCACGCCCAACGTGGACACGGGCGACTTCGTCATTATCGTCAACAGCGATAAGGCGCTGCTCACGGGCAAGAAACTCGAGAACAAGTTCTATCGCTATCATACGGGTTACATCGGCGGGCTCAAAGAGGTGCCTTACAGCAAGATGATGGCAGAGAGGAGCGACCTTGCCGTCTACGAGGCAGTGCGCGGGATGCTTCCCAAGAACTCCCTCGGCAGACAGATGATCAAAAAGCTGCGCGTCTACAAGGGCGCGGAGCACAATCACGCGGCGCAGAAACCCGAAGCGCTGAAAATTCTTTGAGGTGAGGTGATCGTATGGCTAAGGCAAATGCGAAGAAGAAGTTGCAGTTCTGGGGCACGGGACGCCGCAAAAAGGCGATCGCCCGCGTCCGCCTCATCCCTTCGGGAACGGGCGCCATCGTCATCAACGACCGCACGCTCGAGGATTACTTCCCGATGGGCACCAATCAGTACGTCGTCAAGCAGCCCCTTGCCGAAGTCGCAGCCGAGGGCAAGTACGATGTGTTCGTCAACGTCATCGGCGGCGGATACACGGGTCAGGCGGGCGCCATCCGTCTGGGCATCGCCCGCGCGCTGCTGCAGGCGGAGCCCGAAACGCGTCCCGCGCTCAAAAAAGCGGGCTTCTTAACGCGCGATCCCCGCGTCAAGGAGCGCAAAAAGTACGGCCTCAAAAAGGCTCGCCGCGCTCCCCAGTTCTCCAAGAGATAACAAAAAACCTGTCCTGCGGGACAGGTTTTTTTGCGCCCTTTCGGCTGCGCCTGTTCGGCTGCGCGGGCGGGCTTGTGCGTTGCCGAGACAGGTGTCACGAAGTGACGGATGAGGGGTCAAGCAGAGCAACAGTTTCTTTGCCGTCCCCCTCATCACCGCCTTCGGCGGAGTCGTCTCGGCGGCGCAAGGAGCGACGCCGCCAGCGGTCACGGTTTTTGACCGCAATGACAAAAACCTCAGTTCGCCGCGCGCGCACACCACACCGTGGTGATGCGCATAACGTGCGGCTCACCCCCCAAGGGGAAGCCTTTGGCGCGGGGGATCCCTCGCTTCGCTGACTTCGCCCCTATGGGACTCGTGCGCCGCGTCGGCGGAATGCTTCCGCCCCTTACGTCATCCCGAACACGGAACGCTCCCGCCCCTTATGTCATCCCGAACACGGAACGTTCCCGCCCCTTATGTCATCCCGAACACGGAACGTAGTGAAGTGGAGGGATCCCCTTGCAAGCGACAGAGGGCGGGGGGATTCCTCGCTTCGCTTCGGAATGGCAAAAAGGGGGAGGCAGGCATTTCTCCTCGCGTCGGACGGAATGACGGAAGGCGTGAGCCGCGCCCTACTCCTTTTTGCGGGGGATCTTCCTGCTCAACGCGTCGTGGCGGGACAAAAAGGCGGCGAACGCCTCCGCGCCCAGCCCCGTCTGTTCCGCGTCGCCTGTGGGCGCGCGCTCCGTCCGTCCGCCTGCCGCGGGGGCGGAATGCGCGCGCGGTCCTTCGCGGGCAGGGGGTGCGCCGTCGGCATTTCGTGCATCGGCAGGGGCGGTCTTTGCGGCGGGCGGGGCGTCCTGCGGCGCGCCCGCCCCGTCCTCTCCGCGCGCGGTGAGTGCGGAGAGCGCGTCGAGCAGTTCAAATAACCCGAAATTTTCCATACTTTTATCCCTTTTTCTGCAAATTTTCTCAAAGAAAAGCGCCTGCGGCGCGGGTTTTTGATTGCAAAAAGCCCTGTTTTAGTATATAATGAATAGCGTATCGTTAGAACGAGATCGTGCACGGAATTGCCTGCGGGCGAGCCCGTGCCCGCATCCCACGGCGATCCGAGGACAAGTTCATGCGCAAAGTATTCAAAAAAATCTGTGTCATCACGACTGCCGCAACGCTGGCGGTCTCCGCGGCGGCGATGTCCGCCTGCGGATATTCCTTCACGCCGCTTGAAAACAATCCCGCGGCGGACGCCGAAGTCAGCTCGCAGGGCGGCTTCGTCGTGCAGAAGGGGGAGTACGTTTACTTCATCAACGGCGTCGGGGCGTACACGTCCGACAACACCTACGGAACGCCCGTCAAGGGCGCGCTCATGCGCGCCAGGATGGCGGACGTCAAGGCGGGCAAGAACGAGGCAGAGACGGTCATCCCCTCGCTGATGGTCGCGGCGGACTACACGTCGGGCATCTTCATTTACGGCGACCGCATCTACTACGCCACCCCCAACAACGTCGCCAACACGAGCGGTACGGTGGACAACACCTACCTCGACTTCAAGAGCGTGCGGCTGGACGGCTCGGACAGGCAGGACTACTTCCGCATCTCCGACAACGCGGCGCTCTACCGCTTCGTGCAGGCGGGCGAGGGGAACACGGTGTACGTCGTCTATGAGCTCAACGAGACGCTCTATTCCTACAACACGGCGACGGATACCCGCACCGAGCTCGCGCGCAGCGTCGAGACGTATGCGCTGAACAGCTCGGACAAGACCGACCCCTATATCTACTATACGATGACGGTGACGGACAAGCAGGATTCGGACGCGCCCGTCGCCATGGACTACAACCAGATCTACCGCGTGCGCGCCGACGCCACCGAAGCGCCCTATGACTACACCTGGGACGAGACGTGGATGGAGGAGGAGAACGAGGGCGAAGAACCCTACTACAACCTCGGCGAGCTCGTTCTGGACGGCGTGAGCATCAACGACCCCGTCACCCAATTCAACCACGACGTGGAGAACGCGGGCACGGAGAACGACAACCGCAGCCTGCGCAGATACACCTACACGCTGCAATCGTACTCGAACGGCGGCATCTACTTCACCCGCACCGCCCAGCCCGCCTCGGGCAGCTCGGTGGGGACGTCGGGCGAGCTCTACTACCTCGCTGCCGAGGACATCGACGGGGAGGGCTGGAACGCCGTGACGGGCAACACCGCCTACGGAACGGGCGCGGGACAGAGCGCCTCGGGCGCGCTGGAAGTGGTCGCGGGCGCGACGGATACCTCCAACGCCTCGGCGACGGCGTACTTCTACCGCGAGGAGTTCACCTCGGACGAAGGCAGCGGCGTTCACCACTATCTCTATGTCAATGACGCGGGCGAGATCCGCCGCGTGGACGTCGTCAACGACGGCAAGGGCACCAAGGCGCGCATCGGTTCGGAGAGCGATCCCACCAGCCTGCGCATCGCCAAGGGCGCGACGGACGCCGTGCTCGTGGGGCTCGATGCTGCGTCGGATGAGACGTACGACTATGTGTACTACACCTGCACGACGGACAACGGTCTCTCCGTCGAGCGCGCCGTCTACAACGGCACGGTGGAAGATTACCGCACACTTACCCCCGCGGATACGGACAATGCCGCCTACCGCCCCGTGCGCGTCCTCAACGTCGAGCACGTCTCGGGCTGGTATAATTACGAGGTGCTGGACGGCGTCCTGTTCTATGCGAATGCCGAGACGTTCACCGAGACGGCGTATACCTATCTCTGGACGGTCGATCTGAACGGGGAGAACGGGCTCAAAAACAACGCCGAGCTCGAGGAGTTCAACGAGCTCTACGGCAAGATGACGGACGAGGAGGACGGGTATCTCGCCAAGCTCTCCGATGACGGCGATTCCAAGCTCTCCTCCGCGCTGCGCTACTTCTTCTACACGGGCGAGACGCAGCAGTTCTACGACAACATCGCCGAGGCAGAGGACTACGGCAAGCGCAATACCTACCTCTACAGCGAGGACGAGCAGAAGGAGTTCGAGGCGTTCACCGAGGGCACGAGCGAGGACGCAAAGGCGGCGCTGGGCGAAGGGTATCTCGCCACGTCGCAGCTCTCCTACTTCACCCGCCTTCTGGGCGTCATGACGGAGGACGACGAGGAGATGTATGCCGACTATTGGCAGAACTCCCTCGAGCGCTATACCGAGACGGAGGAGGACGAGGGGCTGCCCGCATGGGCGTGGGCGCTCATCGGCGTCGGCATCGGCGTCGTGGTCATCGGCGCGGCGCTTGCGGTCATCCTCACCCTGCGCGCAAAGAACAAGCAGGGCGCGCCTGCACCCGAGCGCATGGCGGTCGATACGACGGACGACAAGGATGTGGACGTCTACACGCAGGCGGAGAGCGTCAACGAGACGCTCACCCCCGCCGAGGAGGACGCCGCAGAGACGCCCGCCGAGGAGGCGCTGACGGAATCCGAGGCGCCTGTTGAAGAAACTGCCGAGGAAGCTCCCGCGGAAGAAGCGCCCGCCGAAGAAACGCCCGCCGAGGCTGCTGCGGAGGCTGCTCCCGCAGAGGAGGCGGCAGAGGCTGCCCAAGCTCCCGCCGAAGAGGTCGCAGAGGCTCCCGCCGAAGCGCCTTCCGGGGAGAAAAAGGACAACGAATAACAGTATGACCCCGCTTAAAACGCGGGGTCATTTTCTTTTCTTTAAGCGTCGGGCGAAGTTTCCGCAAAAATTTTGTATATTCCGCTGATTTTTTTGCAAAACCTATGAGAAAACGGTTTACAAAAAAACAGATTCCTAATATAATTTATTAGCCTGCGCGGGCGGGTGCGTCCGCCGAAGGCACAAAGGAGGGAAACCATGGTTCGTTACATCAAGTGTCCGCGCTGCGAACTCAACTATATCGACGCGGAAAAACAGGAGTACTGCGACGTCTGTCTCAAAGAGATGAAGGGGCTCACGACGGACATCGATCTCGAAGAGGCGGATGAGGAGGCGGAAACCGAACTCTGCCCCGTCTGCGGCGAAAATATGATGCGCCCCGGCGAAAAAATGTGCGAGGAGTGCCGCAAGAAGGCGGAGTACGAGGAAGAGGAGCCCGATCCCGACGAGGACGACGAATGGCGCGAATACCTCGACGACGACACCGACGCCGATCTCGACCAGGAGATGGGCGAGCTGGACGAGGCGATGGCGGGCGAGCTCGAGGAAGAGGCGGAGGAAGACGCCGAAGAGGACGAATACGTCGGCTCGGACGAAGAGGACATGGAGTACGTCACGGGCGACGACATCTATGCGCTCGGCGACGACGAGGACGACGAGGACGACGAAGAAAAAGAGGACGACGATTTCTGATCGCGCGCTGTGCGCGGAGGGGCGGCGGGCGCTTGATGCGCCCGCCGCCGTGCTGTTGCGCGCCCGTACGGGCGCGCAGAGGGGAAACGATGAGGTTCTTTATCTGGCTGCGCGAGCGGTGGGACGCGCTCGACCATTCCCATAACTTCACCTGCGACGTGTGCGGCAGGGAGGTGTTCGGCGGCGAGCGCATCTGCGCGGCGTGCAAAAAGAGGCTCCCGTACATCCGCAAATTCTGCCCCGTCTGCGGCCGCCGCGTGCGCGAGGAGGGGGTATGTGCTGCGTGCAAACAGCGCCGCCCCGTCCCCGACGCGGTGCGTTCCTGCTTTCTGCACGAGGGCGACGCCGCGCGGCTGGTGCGCACCTTCAAGCGGGGCGAGCGGTGGCTCGCCATCACCTTCGCCGAAGAGCTGGCGCCCATTTTGCGGGCGTTCCCCGCGGCGGATGCGCTCATCCCCGTTCCCATGACGGCGCGCGCCCTGAAAAAGCGCGGGTTCGATCAGACGCTGCGGCTTGCCAAGGAGCTCTCCCGCCTCACGGGCGTGCCCGTCGTGCAGGCAGCCGTCAAACAGCGGGAGACGGCGGCGCAGAAGTCGCTCACCCGCCACGAACGCGAGAAAAATCTCGCGGGCTGCTTTCATATCCGCCTGCGCAAGGAGGTGCGCGGCAGGGCGGTCGTCATCATCGACGATACCTATACGACGGGCGCCACGGTGGACGAGCTCGCCTCGGCGCTCCGCCGCGCGGGCGCAGCCGCCGTCTATGCACTCACCGTCACAAGCGTGGAGGATAAATTCCCCTTCGGGAAGAAGGACGGCTGAATTTTTGCGCCCGATGGGGGAGTTGCTGCCATTATATTTGTGCGGCTGCGCTTTCGCTCCGCCCCGTACATGGTACCGCCGCCCATCTGGAATTTTCGCTCCGCCTTGTACTTGCTATCGCCGTCCATCGTGAGTTTTCGCCCTGCCTCGGACATGGTGCCCTCCGGCGGCGCGGCAGCTTTGCAGGTCGTTTGAACATGGTATTCGCCTTTTTTGCGGAGGGGGCAACGTGAGTTTCCGCCCGATCTCGGACATGGTGCCTGTTGACGGCGCGGCAGCTTTGCGATCCGTTCGAACATGGTGTCCGTTTTTTTTGTGGGGGCTCACAGGCAAGAGCGCTTTTTCCCTACGTCATCCCGAACCATGAGCACACGCGCCGTTTGGCGCGTGTGCTCATGCGTGAGGGGGCTCACAGGCAAGAACGCTTTTTCCCCACGTCATCCCGAACCACAAGTGAGCGCTTTGAAAAAAGCGCTCACTTGTGTGTGAGGGATCTCCTCGCAAGTGACGGAGAGCGGGGGGGGATGAAAGCCTTCCCCCTCGGGGGTGAGCCGCGCGTTTATTCTTGCTCCCCTTGTGCAAAGGGGGGATCGTCAAAAAGCAGGGAACGATCTCTCGGTCACTTCGCGACATCCCCCGTGTATGTGGCGGGGAGTGCCGAAGGCGGTGATGAGGGGAACGGCAAGAAAATTGAATTTCCGCATGAGCTAATGGGGGGCGCGCGTCGAAAGACGCGCGCCCCCCATTGCAGGTGAGCAGTTTTTGCAGTGCAATGTCCGGCAGGGCAAAAGTTCAGCGCCCGATCCCCAAAATGTCATCCGCCGAGCAGTCCAAAAAACGGCACAATTTGGCGAGCGTGGAGAGCGAGGGCTGCGCCCTACCCGAGCAGTATTGAGAGACCGTTGCAGGGCGTACGCCGATCGCCTCTGCGATCTCCCTCTTTTTTCTGCCGCTTTGTTCAATTTCCCGCCGCAGATTTTCGGTGATATGTTCGTCCAAAGTGCGTTCCATGCCTCTATCATATTAAGCATTGCCTAATATCGCTTGACATTTAGGCAATGCCTAATATATAATTTACTGCAAGGGAAATTAAAAATCCTCCCAAGCGGGAGGAAAGGGGAAAATGTATGAAAACACACAGAAAAGAACTTGCGGACGATATTTTAGAGCGGGTTACAGAAAAATATCGGGAGGAGATCGAGCGGGAGAGCAGGACAAGCCGCCTGATGCGTGTTTCGTTTGAAATGGAGTACGTCATCTACCGTTGGGCGAGCGGACGGGTCAAAATCATCCGTTGGACACGGAATCGCATCAAAGCGTACCGTTTTATGGTGCACCGTCTTCAAGATCAGACTTCGGAAGAATGATCACATTATTGTGTGTGGAGCGCGGGCGTCAAAGGACGCCCGCGCTCCACACACATTGCCCCGTTCTCGCCCTCAAAGGCGGCAAGCAGGGGGACGTGTTGCGTGATCGCGCCGCCTTCCGCCGCCCGAGGGTCATAGATCGACGGGGCGGGTGTGGTCGAAGAAGCGTTCGTCGTGCTCGCCGATGGGGCGCAGGACGCGGCAGGGCACGCCCGCGGCGACCACGTTCGCGGGGATGTCCTTGTTCACCACGGCGCCCGCGCCGATGACGGAGTTGTCGCCGATGGTCACGCCGGGCAGAACGATCGCCCCCGCGCCGATCCACACGTTGCGCCCGATATGCACGTCCTTGTTGTATTGGATGCCCCGCGCGCGCAGGCGGGGGGAGACGGGGTGCGTCGCCGTCGTGATGGTCACGTTGGGCGCGATCATCGTGCGTTCGCCGATGTAGATGTGCGCGTCGTCCACGAGCGTCAGGTTGAAATTTGCGTACACGTTGTCGCCGACGTGCACGTTCCTGCCCGCCCAATTCGCATAAAAGGGTGGTTGGAGATAGACCCCCTCGCCGCACTCCGCGAACATTTTTTCAAGCAGCGCCTGCATTTCCGCCTCGTCGCCCTGCCCCAGCGCATTGTACTCCTTCAAAAAGTGCGCGCACCCTTTTTGCTCTTTCAAAATTGCCTCGTCGGCGGGGTCGTACAAGTTGCCCGCCTCCATGCGTTCCTTCTGCGTCATCGCCTTGCCTCCGTTTGAAGTTCTGCAATATCAGTATATCACAAAATCTTCCCGCAGGGAAGGTTTTTTCATATATTTCGCCGCGCATATTCTGTACCTTGCGCGCATAACGGTAGAATGTGGGAAGGGGCGCCAAGGCGGTGGGCAGGCGTTTTCGACAAAAGGGGACGGTATCCGCTGCATTCTCCCATATCCCGCGCGGAAAAATATTTTATCATAGGGAATGTGCGATGCGGTTTGTGACGGTACGTTTAAGGTCTGTGCTGACGGCGCTGCTCCTCGGCGGGGCGCTCCTTCTGGGGAGCGGGCTCGCCTATGCGACGGACGCCGCGCAGGTGTGGAACAGCGGGGCGCGCTCGCTGCCCGTTTACAGCGTGGAGCGGGAGGACAACAAGATCGCCATCTCCTTCGACTGCGCGTGGGGCACCGAGCACACGGACGCCATCCTCTCCGCACTTGCCTCGGCGGGGGTGCGCGCCACCTTCTTCACGGTGCAGTTCTGGGCGGAGGAGCACCCCGACTACCTCAAAAAGGTGTCGGACGCGGGGCATGAAGTGGGCACGCACAGCGCCACGCATTCGTATATGTCCCGTCTGTCGGAGGCGGAGATCCGCGCGGAACTGACAAGTTCTTCGCAGGCGATCGCGTCCGTCACGGGCAAGAATGTCGCCCTGTTCCGCCCCCCGTACGGCGATTACGACGATCTGCTCATCGACACCAGCCGCGACATGGGGCTCATGCCCGTGCAGTGGGACGTCGATTCTCTCGACTGGAAGGACTTGTCCGCGGCGGACATCGCAAGCCGCGTCATTTCCCGCGTGCAGGCGGGCTCCATCATCCTCTGCCACAACAACGGACTGCACACCGCCGAGGCGCTGCCCGTCATCTTCGACGCGCTGCGCGCCAAGGGGTTTGAATTCGTCCCCATCGGTGAACTCATCTATTATGAAAATTACACCATCGACGTCGCGGGCAGACAGCACCCGCAGGCGGATAAATAGCGGCAGGCGTTTCGTACGCCTTCGGTGGCAGCCGAAGGCGCCAAAAGGCAGAGACGTCCGCGGGAATAAGCGCCCGCGGGCAAATCGCCGCAAAATTGAAAAACGGGATAGAAATACTTGGAGGTATCTATGGATCACGCTTTGGAAAAGAACAACAGAGTGTTTCTGATGGGGGAGATCGTCTCGGAAGCGACGTTCTCTCACGAGGTGTACGGCGAGGGGTTTTACGAGTTTTTCGTGCGGGTCATGCGCCTCTCGGGGCAGGCGGACGTGCTGCCCGTCACCGTCTCCGAACGGCTCATCGAGGGGCACAGCCTTGTAAAGGGCGGCACGCTGTGCGCGCTGGGACAGTTCCGCAGCTACAACAAGCTGGAAGGGGGCAGGTCGCGCCTCATGCTCACCGTGTTCGTGCGCGAGATCCTCGCCTCCGCGCCCACGGCAAACCCCAATTCCATCGTGCTCTCGGGGTATTTGTGCAAGCCGCCCGTCTACCGCACCACCCCCTTCAACCGTGAGATCGCCGATATGCTGCTCGCGGTCAACCGCGCCTATAACAAGTCCGACTACATCCCCTGCATCGCGTGGGGCAGGAACGCGCGCTTCGTGCAGAACCTCAAAGTGGGGGACAGGGTGGCGCTCTCGGGGCGCATCCAGAGCAGGGAGTACGTCAAGCGCCTTTCGGAGACCGAGCAGGTCACCATGACGGCGTACGAGGTATCCGTGTCCAAACTTGCCGCCTTCGACGAGGATGAGAACTTCGATCTGGACGGCGAATTCAACCTCTACGCCGCACCTGCCGTACATGGTATCAACGGATGAGCGGAGCTTTCGTGTCGCCTCGGACATGGTAGCCGCCGAACGCAGCGTCCCAGCCTCCCTTTTGCGCCGCCGGGACCGTGACGGGAGGAGCGCAAATTGACGGATGGGGACGGGGAAACAGGTCATTTTCTTTCCCCCTCATCACCGCCTTCGGCGGAGCTTCTCCCCAAGGCGAAGCCTCCTCCTCACGCGCCTCCCTGCGGGAGGCTGCAAGGGAGTTTTTTTCCTTCGTCATCCCGAACCACAAGGGCGCGCTATGAAAAAAGCGCGCCCTTGTATGTGAGGGATCTCCTCGGAAGAGCAACAAAGAGCGGGGGCGCTCCCCGCGCGGCGCGGTTTTGTCAATGTTCTACACTTACCAAAATTTTCGGGGCAAGCGCTTGACGGCGCGGCGAAAATCGGCTACAATAGAGGCATGGGCAACAAAAAACCGCGCACAAAGCAAGAAAAGCGCGAGGGCATCCAGGCGGCGCTCGAGGGCTATCGGCGCTTTGATTTCGACTATATCCCCTTCGGGAAGTACACCATCCCCGACGGCACGTTCTGCTACCGTCAAAGGGGATTTGACGCCTTTTGCACGGGGGCGATCCGCTGTGTTCTGCAGCTCGTTGCGCCCCTCTTTTTGAAGGTCGTCTACGGCTGCCGCGTCGTCGGCAAGGAGCACCTGCGCGCGCTTAAAAAACAGGGCGCGATCTGCGTCACCAATCACATCTCCTTTCTCGATACCCTCTTTGCGCGGGCTGCCATCGGGCAGTTCCGCGGGTTTTACACGATGGCGCCGTGGAACAACAAGACGGGCGCGGGCGGCTGGTTCATGCGGCACGCGGGGCTGTGGCCGTTCAGCCCCAATCTCGCGGCGATGAAAAACCTCATGCACGAGATGGACGCCCGCCTTCGGGAGGGGAAGATCGTCCACTTCTATGCGGAGCAGGCGATGTGGGTGAACTACCAAAAGCCCCGCCCCATGAAGGACGGCGCGTTCTACTACGCCATCAAATATAAAGTGCCCGTCCTGCCCGTCTTTTTCACCTTCCGCAAGGACAAGCGCGGCAGACTGCGCCGCCTGCGCGTGCACATTCTGCCCGCCATGTACGCGGACGAGCGCCTTCCGAGAACGGCGCGCCTTGCCGATATGCGCGCCCGTGCGGAGACGGCGTGGCGCGAATGCTATGAAAGGGAATACGGCATCCCGCTCGAATATCTTCCCGACCGCAGAACGAGCTCCCGCCCGCAGGCGAGCGGGGCGGAAGGCGCAGAGAGGGCGAACGAGGCAGAGGGGGCGAACGAGGCGGAAGGGAACAAATAACGTAAACGCATAAAAAATCGCGCGCCCGAGGCATCTGCCTCGGGCGCGCAGCATTCGGGCGCGCGGTCGTTGCGGGATAGCGCTGCGTCGTAGATTCGTGTGCACGGTTTTCGGATACGTTCTTACGATCTCTTGTCCTCGGACTGCGCGGCGCGTTCCGTTTCCGCCGCCTCCGTCTTGCGGTAGGCGTCCTCGGCGTGCTCGGCGGCGCCGCGGTAGCTCTGCCGTTCGCTCTCCTCCCAGGTGAGGCGCGCCTTCTTTTTCAGGCGGAAAAAACTCACGATATAGATGGGGATATATTCCAGCAGATGGAAGGGGGCGAAGAGGAGCGTCCTCGCCTTCTCCCCCTTGGAGAGCATGGCGAACGCCTCCTTGCTCGCCCACATGGCGAGGATGTTGTAGAGCAGCAGCAGGATGTACAACACGCCGAAGGGGACGACGATGAGATAGAAGATGCTGTCGAGCATCAGCCGCCCTTCGCCGCCGAACGCGTAGCCGATGGAGAGCACGACGCCCGCGCCGATGGTGACGATGGTCCCCGCGGCGAACAGGGCGAGCGGGACGAGCCCGTAGAGGCAGTCCTTTTCCGCCAAAGTCATCTTGCCGCCGCGCGCCTTCGCCTGTTCGCGGATGCGCTTGCGGTACTTTTCGTCGCTCTGGATGTGCCCCGTCAGCCAGCGCATCCTGCGGTAGTAGTTGTCGCGGTGGCTGGGCGCCTCCTCGGTGTAGAGCACGGCATACGGCCAGTACATGGACTTATACCCCATGAGTACGCTCTCCATCTGCAATTCGTGGTCCTCCGTCATGGAGCGGTAGGGCCAGCCGCCCAATTTCCGGATGAGCTCGCGGCGGATCATCATGCCCTGTCCGCACATGGTGACGGGGATGTCCTTCGCGGTGCGGTAGCGGTTTCCGAGGTCGTCCAGCATCGCCCAGGTGAGGGCGGCGTTGTTGGAAAAGATGGTGCGCTTGGAGCGGTCGCCCAGCCCGTTCTTCATGTATTTGCGGGTGATGTAGATGTCGTAGTCGAGTTCGAGCGCGTTGTTGAGCTCGCGCACATAGGCGGGGGAGAGCACGCCGTCCGCATCCACGATGACGAAGGCGTCGTAGCTCTCAAATTCCTCCGGGGCGAGCGCCTTGAAGTAGCCGTCCAGCGCGTCCCCTTTGCAGCTCTGGTCGGGAACGACGTATACCTTCGCGCCCGCCGCCAGCGCCATGGCGACGGTGGGGTCGTTCCGATCTTTCACGATGACGTTGACGGTGAACTCCCCGTCATAGTCCTGCCGCGCGATGGAGGCGAACAAATCGCCGATGACCTTGCTCTCGTTGCGGGCGGGCACGACGAGGGCGATCCTGCGCCGCTGTTCCGCCTGCTTGTAGGGCGGCTTTTGAAAGGCGTAAAAGAACCCCGTCAGTCTCGGAATATACGCAAGGAACGCGACGGCGGATACGACGATATAGGCGATGAGGAAGGCTTCGTACATCGACATGGGCGCAAACTCCTTAACACGATTGCCTCTCTATTATATCCTCTTCTGCGCGAAAAAGCAACTGTTTTCAAGATAATGTCATAATATTCTATGACATTGTTAAATTGCTCAACGATGGGCGCGCGGGCGGCGCATGGTTGCCGCCCGTAGCCGCGGACATGGTGCCGCCCGACGGATGTTTTTCCGCGCGGTCGCAGACATGGTGCCCGCCTTTTCCGCCAGTTTGTCGGGGAAAATGTTGCGGCAAGGCTTGCGGTTTGTTTGTACTTCGGCGCGGCACGAATGCCTTCCCCCTCGGGGGAAGGTGTCACGAAGTGACGGATGAGGGGTCAAGCAGAGCGACTGTTCCTTTGCCGTCCCCCTCATCAGTCCCTTCGGCGGAGTCGTCTCGGCGGCGCAAGGAGCGACGCCGCCGGCGGTCACGGTTTTTGCCCGCAATGGCAAAAACCTCAGTTCGCCGTGCGCGCACACCACACCGTGGTGATGCGCATAACGCGCGCCTCACCCCCCAAGGGGAAGCCATCCTTCTCTCTCGCCTCCCCTGCGTCTATCCCACAAAAATTTAAAAATTTTTGTGGGAGCCCTATTTAAGGGGAGGTGGATTGCCGAAGGCAAGACGGAAGGGTTGTCGTGCCCGCACATCACCTGACCTTACAACCCTCCCGCCTCGCTTCGCTCGGCACCCTCCCGAACAGGGCTCCCGCAAAAAGACGCAGTATTTTTGTGGGATTTTCACAGGGAGGGCAAGGATGGGGGCTAAAATTACGCCGCAAGGAAAGTCGCACCTTTCCGCAGCGGTACTCGCGTCGCGGCGAGGCGCGTTTTGCGTGCATTCGGCACAGCCGAATGCCGCGCCTTTTACGCCTGCCGCTCCTCTTTCGCCAAAATCTTTTCTAAAGAAAACATTTTGGCGATGAGCTATAATGATGTGGCAAAAGGCATCACTTCGTCGCCGCAAACTGCGTTTTATTTTATTTTTGGCAAACCAAAAATAAAAATTTTCTCCGTTGCGGCTCCTCTTTCCAAAATTTTTATTCTAAAAATTTTGGAATCCTTCTTCCCTTTTGCGCCCCTATTTGCTGCTCACGCAGCTTATGGGGAAAGAGTGAATGCGGGCACGATAGAATGTTAAGCCCCGGGGCGCGCCCGCAGAGAGAAAACGAGCCGCAGCCAAAGTCGCGGCGGTGTTTTCTCTTTCTCACGGAATTTTGTCGCGCCTTTGCGCGAGAAAATTCGTGGACTCCCTATGATTACTCGCGCAAGGAAGGTTTCCTTCCGCCAGCGCCCCACATTTGCGCATACTTGCGCTTTTGCGGAAAAAGGAGCCGATGGGAGCTATAATTGTTGCGAAATCCCATCGGCGGGAAAAACCGAACGCAGAGCGAAGCGAACGTTGGGTTTTTCCTCCCCTCACGGAAATTCTTTTTGTCAGTTCAAAAAGAATTTCGTGAACCTATAGGATATTCTCCAACACCAGCCTGTCGAAGGGGACGTCCTCCAAGAAGTCGGAGGGGCGGAAGGCAACGTGATTGAACTTCGCATAGTTGAAGATATGCGGTTTGAGCAGGACGGGCGTGGGCACGTCGAGCGCGTCGCAGATCTCGGTGAGATAGTCGAAAAAGCGCGCGTAGGAGAACTTCTCCTCGCGCTCCAAAGTGGTCTGACGGAGGATGTGCCCGTCTTTTAAAACTTTACCCCAGATGCGGAACATACTTCTATTATACGAATTTTTCCGAAAAAAGCAAATATAATTTGACTTGAAGGGGTCGGGTGGGGTATAATAAACAAAATCGGGCGTCTGCAAGGAAGCCCGAAAGAAGGGCTGTTCCGCCATTCCGCACGGAAAAGGGGGCGGCACTCAAAAAACTTCGCACCGAACGGAGGTGGACGCATGAACAAATTGGAGCGGGAGATCCTCGGCATTCTGGAGGAGGACAGCCGCACGGACATCGGACAGATCGCCCTCATGCTGGGCGAGGAGGAGGCGTCCGTCGCCGCCGCCGTCCGCGCAATGGAGAAGCGCGGCACTATCGTCAAATACACCGCCATCGCCAACCTCGACGAGGAGGAGGACGAGTGCGTGGAGGCGCTCATCGAGGTGAAGATCGCCCCGCGCAGCGGCTCGGGATTTGACGGCGTGGCGGAGGAGATCGCCTCGCACGAGGAGGTCAAGACGCTCTATCTCATGAGCGGCGCGTACGACCTGCTCGTCATCGTGGAGGCGGGGTCTATAAAATCGGTCTCGCGCTTCGTTTCGGAGTGCATTTCGACGTTCGACTGCGTCCTCTCCACCGCGACGCACTTTATTCTCAAAAAGTACAAGATCGAGGGAGCGCTCACCGCAAAACGCGACAAACAGCGGAGGCTCTCCGTTCAGGCATGAGGGATTTTTTGACGCAGCGCGCGCGGGCATTGAAGCCCAGCGGCATCAGAAAGTACTTCGACATCGTCGAGACGCTGCCCGACGCCATCTCCCTCGGCGTGGGCGAACCCGACTTTGTCACCCCGTGGGACATCCGCTCGGCGGGCATCCGCTCGCTGCAGCGCGGCTACACCTCGTATACGGGCAACCGCGGGCTGAAGGAGCTGCGCGAGCTCATCTCCCGCTATCTTGCGGAGCGCTTTGCGGCGCACTATTCCCCCGACGAGATCATCGTCACGGTGGGGGCGAGCGAGGGCATCGACCTCGCCCTGCGCACCACCTGCGAGGAGGGGGACGAGGTGCTCATCCCCGACCCCGCCTATGTCTCCTATGCGCCCATCGTGTCGCTGTGCGGCGGGGTGCCCGTCTCCGTGCGCTGCCGCGCGGAGGAGGGGTTTATCCTGACGCCTTCCGCCCTTGAGGAGGCGATCACGCCCAGGACGAAGTCGGTCATCATTGCCTATCCCAACAACCCGACGGGCGGCATCATGACGAAGGCGCAGCTCGAAGCCATCCTCCCCGTCATCCAAAAGCACGATCTGCTCGTCATCTCCGACGAGATCTACGCAGAACTCACCTACGGCGGACGGCACTGCTCCGTCGCCGCCCTTCCCGGGATGCGGGAGCGCACCGTGCTGTTGTCCGGCTTTTCCAAGGCGTTCGCCATGACGGGCTGGCGCATCGGCTATGCGTGCGCGCCCGAGCCGCTCGGCTCCGCCATGCTCAAAGTACATCAGTACACCATGCTCTGCGCCCCCCGCACCGCGCAGCACGCCGCCGTCGCGGCGCTCTCGGGCGGGTTCGCGGACGACTTTGCCGCCGTTTCCGCCATGCGTACGGAGTACGACAGGCGGCGGCGCTTTCTGGTCGGCGCGTTCAACCAAATGGGGCTCACCTGCTTCGAGCCGCGCGGGGCGTTCTATGTGTTCCCGTCCGTGAAGGCGACCGGGCTCACGGGCGAGCAGTTCGCCGAGCGGCTGCTCATGGAGGAGCAGGTCGCCGTCGTGCCGGGCAGCGCCTTCGGCGCGTGCGGCGGGGAGCACGTCCGTTGTTCGTACGCGACGGGCATGGACGAGCTCAAAGAGGCGGTGCGCCGCATCTCCCGCTTTGTTGAAAAGTTGGGGAAAAATGTGTAAAAACGGGCAAAGCGGTTGACAAATTGCCGCGGACAACGTATAATAAAGAAAGTGAAAGCTCCGTGATTTCCGCATTTTGCGGAAGTCACGGTCGTCTTTCGGGGGCTCCCGCGCTGCTGCGGGGGTCGATTTTTGAATTTTTCGGGCAAATGCCCGAAGGAAGAGAGGGTAAGAAAACATGGCAGAATTTCTCATGACCCAGCAGGGGTATGATGAGGCGGTCAAAAAGCTCGAGTATCTGCGCAAGGATAAGCGTGCGGAGATCGTGCAGCGCATCGCCGAGGCGCGCAGCCACGGCGATCTTTCGGAGAATGCCGAGTACGACGCGGCGCGCAACGAGCAGGCGGCGAACGAGCTCGCCATCGAGGAGCTCGACTTCCAGATCAAGAACGCGCGCATCGTCGGCGAGAGCGCAGACAACTCCGCCGTGCACTTCGGCTCGGTCGTGACCGTTCACGACGAGGACTTCGACGAGGACGTCGAGTACACCATCATGGGCACGACGGAAGCCGACCCCATGAAGAACATCATCTCCAACGAGTCCCCCGTGGGCGCGGCGCTCATGGGCAGGAAGGTGGGGGACGTGGTCACCGTCCAGGCGCCCAACGGCGAGTATAAACTCAAGATCAAGAAGATAAACTGACGCTATGCAAGAGAACGAAACAAGGGCAGAGGGCGCCGAACTCATCGAGCAGGCGCGCATCCGCCGCGAAAAACTGCAAAAACTTGTTGCGGAGGGCAACGACCCTTACGTCAAGACCAACTACCCCGTCACCGCCCGTTCCGCGCAGGTGAAGGGGGATTTTGCCGCGTTCGAGGGCAAGGAAGTCTCTGTCGCGGGCAGGCTCATCTCCCGCCGCGTGATGGGCAAGGCGTCCTTCTCGCACATCCGCGACGGCGCGGGCGACATCCAGATCTATGTCACCCGTCAGGATGTGGGCGAGGACGTGTACGCCTCCTACAAAAAGGACTTCGACATCGGCGACATCGTGGGCGTCAGGGGCACCGTCTTCAAGACGCAGACGGGGGAAGTGAGCATCCACGTCACCCATCTTGAGATGCTCACCAAATCGCTGCTGCCGCTGCCCGAAAAGTACAACGGGCTGCAGAACGTGGACATGAAGTACCGCCTCCGCCACGTCGACCTCATCATGAACGCGGACGTCAAGGAGACCTTCCGCCGCCGCGCCGCCATTCTGCGCGAGATCCGCGCCTATCTCGACGGCAACGGCTATATGGAGGTGGAGACGCCCGTCCTGCTCACGCTGGAGATCGGCGCGGACGCCCGTCCCTTCAAGACGCATCACAACGCCCTCGACCTCGATATGTACCTCCGCATCGAAACGGAGCTCTATTTAAAGCGCCTCATCGTGGGCGGCTACGAAAAGGTGTACGAGGTGGGGCGCATCTTCCGCAACGAGGGCATGGATTCCTCGCACAATCCCGAGTTCACCACCATCGAAATGTATCAGGCGTTCGTCGATTACCGCTACATGATGGACTTTATCGAGGGGCTCTACAAGCACGTCGCCGAAAGGGTGTGCGGCACGCTGCAGGTGCCCTTCCGCGGCAACGTCATCGACCTCTCCAAGTGGGAGCGCCTCACGATGACGGAGGCGGTGAAGAAGCATTCGGGCGTGGACTTTTCCGCCATCGCCTCCGACGAGGAGGCGCGCGCCGCCGCCAAGGAGCATGGCGTGGAGCCGGAAAAGGGAAAGGACACCAAGGGGCACATCCTCTCGGCGTTCTTCGACGCCTTCGTGGAGGACAAGCTCATCCAGCCCACCTTCATCTACGACTATCCCGTGGAGATCAGCCCGCTCGCCAAGCGCAAGCCGGAGGACCCCTCCATGACCGAGCGGTTCGAGTACTTCATCAGCGGCATGGAGATGGGCAACGCCTTCTCCGAGCTCAACGACCCCATCGACCAGCGCGCCCGCATGGAGGCGCAGGCGGCGGCAAAGCGCGCGCAGGGTGCGAATGCCGAGGTGGACGAGGACTTTTTGAACGCCCTCGAATACGGAATGCCGCCCACGGGGGGGCTGGGCATGGGGGTGGACCGCCTCGTCATGCTGCTCACGGACAGCGCGAGCATCCGCGACGTGCTGCTCTTCCCCACGATGAAACCCAAAAAATAGGGTACACAGACGGGACACGGGGCTCTCCGTGTCCTTTGTAAAAAAGGAGGGCTTGTCCGTTGGATGCCCGTATCACAAAACAGAGGCTCGCCAACCTCATCTCCTACGATTGGCTCAAGATCCTCGTCACCATCGCCGCGTTTGTTCTGGTGCTGGTGGTCCTCTTCACCACGACGGCGACCCGCCCCGCCAAGGAGCAGCAGATCGCCATCTATGCGCACACCGACCTGCAGCCGGAAGAGGACTTTTCCGACCTCGCCGCCACGCTTTTGAAGCGCGACGTCTTTTCCTATGACATCTTATCGGTGACGTCGGAGTCCTTTGCGGGCAACAGCTACGCCTCCGCCACCTTCGCGGCGCGCCGCGCGGCGGGGCAGGGGAACGCCATGTTCATCACCGACAACCCCGTCTACAAGACGGACGACGACGGGAATCTCGTCCTCGGCGAGGACGGCGAGCCCGAGATCGAAACGGCGTCCGAACTTTATAACTTCGCCGCGGGCGCCGTGGACGAAACGTCGCGCGCGTCGGGCGCGGTGTACGATACGGAGTACTTTCTCTCGCTGTGTGAGGAGTACCTCATCTCCTTCTTCGGCGACGATTGGCGCACGAACGACGCCTTCGACGGCGAACGCACGCCCGCCGAGAGCTTCTCGCGCAATGCAAAGGACAAGCGCTACCGCACGGACGAGCAGAAGGCGCAGGGCTTGAAGGACGAGGAGGCGCGCCTTAAAAAGCTGCGCGAGGACTACCTCGCCGTGGACGGGGCGCTGGAGAGCGGCACCTTCCGCCATACGGTTTATACGTTCGAGGAGAACGGCGAGACGTATGAAAAGGCGCTGGGCATCGACGTGGGCGGGCTCAACCGCCTCAAAGAATTGGTGTATTACGAAGAGGACGGCGTCCGCACGAGCGAGAACGTCAACCTCGTCATCCTCTACAACAACTATCTGGACGGGCACGATCTGTGCTTTGAGATCGTCTCCTTCCTCAACTATCTGTTAGAGCACTACGCATGACGCAGCTCCGCATCGCGCAGATGCTGCGCGCGCAAAAGCGGCATATCTCCTTCCACACGCCCGGGCACAAGCGCGCGGGGTGGGACATCACCGAGCTCTCCTATTCGGACGACCTCTCCGACCCCACGGGCGTGCTGCTCGCGGCGCAGCAGGACGCCGCCGCCATCCTCGGCGCGGACGTGAGTTTGTTTCTGACGGACGGTTCGACGTGTGGCGTCTATGCAATGCTCTTCGCGCTCAAAAAGAGGGGCTGCGGCCGCGTCTGCGTGCCGACGTATGCGCATAAGAGCGTCTTTCACGCCTGCGAGGCACTGGGGCTCGTCCCCGTGCTCCTTGCGCAGGAGACGGTGTGCGGCATCCCCCGTCAGCCCCGCGCGGAGGAGATGGAAAAGGGGCTTGCGGCGGCGGATGCGCTGCTGCTCACCTCGCCCGATTATTACGGCTTTTTCGCCCCGCTCCCGGAGGCGAAGGCGCTGTGCGCGGCGGCGGGAAAGCCGCTGCTCGTGGACGGCGCGCACGGCGCGCACCTGCACGGCACGCCCTTTTATGCGGGCGCGTTCGCCGATCTGTGGGTGGACGGCGTGCACAAGTCCCTCCCCGCGCTCACGCAGGGTGCCGTGCTCTCGGCGAACGCAGCCTGGGCGCAGGCGGCAAGGGAGGGGGCGGATTTTTTCCGCACCTCCTCGCCCTCCTATCCCATTCTGGCGTCGGTGGAGTATGCCGTCAAATATCCCGAAAACGCGCGCATCGAGCGGCTCTCCGTTGCGGCAAAGCGCGCGCTCGGCGCCCTTGCAAACGACGATTGGACGAAGATCGTCCTCCCGTTCGGGGAATACGCGTCTGCGGCGCAGGCGTATTTCGAGGCGCACGGCGTCTATCCCGAATTCAACGACGGGCAGTATCTCATGTTCTATCTCTCCCCCGCGACCAGGGCGCGGGAGCTGAAAAAATTGGTGCGGCTCGCACGCCGCCTCCCGCACGGCGAGGTGCTCACCCAAGGGGTGACCTCGGGCATGGTGGGGGGGAACACCGTCGAGGTGCCCCTCATGCAGGCGGTGGGCAGGGTGTGCGCGCGCGCCTGCGGCATCGTCCCGCCCTGCATCCCGCTCATCGCCGCGGGCGAGGTGGTGACGCGGCAGAAGGCGGAGCGCCTTGCCCGCGCAAGGCACACCTTCGGCTTACATGGCGGCAACATCACCGTCTACGGGGAATGATATGCGGCAGCTCTTTCGTTCGACAAATGTATACCGCGCCTTTTCGGAGGGCGCGCGCACGGGGGAGACGGCGCACTTCACGCTCGTCCTCTTTCCCGACGCCGCCTATCTTCGCGCCCTTTTAAAGGAGTGCGCCAAGGCGTTCTTTGCGGCGGAGGACGGCTCGCGTGAGGAAAAGCTCATCGAGGCGGAGAGCTTCTCCGACTGCCTCTTCTATCCCGCGGCGGGGGGAAAACTCTCCGCAGACCTTGCGGGGGAGATCACCGACGAGAGCCTTCTTCGCCCCGTCGAGGGGGAGAAAAAGCTCTTCGTGCTCGACGCCTTCCACACCGTCACCCCCCTCGTGCAGAACAAGCTCTTAAAGCTGCTCGAAGAGCCGCCGCAGGGCGTGTATTTCCTTGCGGGGGCGGCGGCGGAACACGCCGTGCTGCCCACCGTCCTCTCGCGCGCCAACGTGCGGCGCGTGCCCCCCTTCGCGGAGGAGGCGGTGGAAGGGGCGCTCCGGAGGCTGCACCCTGGGGCGGAGGGCGTCCATGCCTGCGCGGCGGCGTGCGGCGGCGTGCTCTCGGCGGCGGAGGCGCTGCTCGCGGGCGGCGGCGAGGACTTCCGCCTTGCGGAGCAGTTTCTTTCGGGCAAAGACCTCGTTCCCCTCTGCCGCAGGGCGGGCGAGCGCGGCGCGCCCTTCTTTGCGGCGGTACGCCTCGTTCTGCGCGACGTCATGTTCTGCGCGGCGGGGCAGGAGCGCTATCTCGCCCTTCCCGTATCCGAAGTCCGTCCGCTCGCCGCGCGCTATCCCGCGGGCGCGGCAGCCGCGGCGCTCGGGTTCGCGGCGCAGTCGGAGCGGGAACTCATCTTCAATGCAAACGGCGCGCAGGCGGCGCTCACGCTCGCTTTGCGCATCGGAAAGGAGTTGGAAAAATGGCACAAGTTGTCGTAGTCAAATTCAGAAAGGGCTGCAAGCCCTACTATTTCGGCGCGGGGCAGACCTCGCCCGAGAAGGGGCAGGGCGTCATTGTGGAGACGGCGCGCGGGCTGGAATATGCCGTCGTCGTCGACCCCGCGCGCGAAGTGCCCGACGAGAGCGTCGTGCAGCCCCTCAAAAACATCATCCGCGTCGCCAACGAGCACGACAGGGCGGCGCTCGCCGATCAGGACGCCCGCCGTCCCGAGGCGATCAGGATCTGCAAGGAGAAGATCGCGGCGCGCGGGCTGCCCATGAAGCTCATCGACTGCGAATTCACCTTCGACGGGAGCAAAGTCATCTTCACCTTCACTTCGGAAGGGCGGGTGGACTTCCGCGAGCTCGTCCGCGACCTTGCGAGCGTCTTTCACCTGCGCATCGAGCTGCGGCAGGTGGGCATCCGCGACGAGGCGCGCATCCTGGGCGGCATCGCGCCCTGTGGCAGGGAGGTGTGCTGCGCGGGGAGCTTGCCCGACTTCAAAAAAGTGGGCATCAAAATGGCGAAAAACCAGGGGCTCTCCTTAAACCCCGGCAAGATCAGCGGGCTGTGCGGCAGGCTGATGTGCTGCCTCGCGTACGAGGACGACTACTACGCGGAGGCGAGCAAGCAGGTGCCCAAGACGGGCGCCGCGGTCGTGACGCCCGAGGGCGAGGGGACGGTGGTCTCCGTCAATATGCTCAAAATGGAAGTGCGCGTCAAGATCGAAAAGGACGGCGCGCTCGTCTACCGCGACTTCCCCGCCGCCGACGTTGCGCGCGGCGCGCATGAGGCGCGCAAAGAGGCACCCGCCCCGTCGGAGGCGTCCGCTCCCGAAGAGGGCGCGCAGGAGGGCGGAAAGAGGCGCGAAGAGCCGCGCGAGGGCGGAAAGAAGCGGGAGCAGGGCCGCCGCGACCGTCATAAGCAGGACGGGCGCAGGGAGCGCCCCGAACGTTCCGAGCGCCCCGCGGGGGGCAAGCCTCCCTTCCGGAAGGAGCGCCCGCTCCGTTCCCCGCAGGGGGATAAGCCGTCCGCTCCCGAAAAAAATCCCGAAAATTGAGGGACGAATTCCGCCAAAAGACTTTACGCCCGCCAAAAGTTGTGATATAATATCATTACAAGATCATATCGGAGGTTATCGAAATGGCACACGTGATTTCGGATGAATGCATCTCCTGCGGCGCTTGCGCAGATACCTGCCCTGTCAATGCCATCGCTCCCGGCGACAGCAAATATGTCGTCGATGCCGATGCCTGCATCGACTGCGGCGCCTGCGAGGACGGCTGCCCCGTCGGCGCTATCAAGGCGGCTGACTGACCGAGGACGAAAAAATGCCCGAGCGCAGGCTCGGGTATTTTTCGTAATGTCTATGTTGACGGAAGAACTTCTTGCAGGGAACGTGCGCATCTATCAGGACAGCGCGCTCTACCGCTTCACGTCGGACGCGGTGCTGCTTGCGCGCTTTCTGCGCGCCAAACGCGGGGAACGGGTCGCCGATTTCTGCGCGGGCAGCGGCGTCGTGGGGCTGTGTTTTTATGCGGAGAACGAGGGTGTGGAGCACGTCACGCTGTTTGAGATGCAGCCCGCGCTCTCCGCGCTTGCCGCGCGCTCTGTTGCCCTCAACGGGCTGGAGGGGGCGTTCACGGTGGAGAACGTGCGCGTGCAGGACATCCCCGCCTGTTATACGGAGGCGTTCTCGCTCATTTTGTGCAATCCGCCCTATGAACGTGGCGGGTTTGCGGCGGCGGACGCGCACAGGGCGCTCTGCCGCAAGGAAATTTCCCTGACGCTCGAAGAGCTCTGCGCCGCGAGCGCGCGCTGTCTGAAATTCGGCGGACGGTTCGCCCTCATCCACCGCGCCGACCGCCTTGCCGAGGTCGTGTATACGCTGCACGCCCACGCGCTCGAAGTGAAGAAGATCGTGCCCGTCGCGGGGAAGGCGGGGGAGAAGCCCTACGCCGTGCTCGTTGCGGCGGTCAAGGGCGGAAAGCCGGGCTGCGAGCTGCTGCCCGCCGTGAGCAACGGGAGGGGAACGTGATCAGTTTTGTCGCCACGCCCATCGGAAATCTGAAGGACATCACCCTGCGCGCCCTCGAGGCGCTGCGCGGGGCGGACGCCGTGTTCTGCGAGGACACCCGCCATACCGTCAAACTGCTCAACGCGTACGACATGAAAAAGCCGCTCTTTTCCTGCCATAAGTTCAACGAGCGGGAGGCGGCGGAGCGCATCCTCGCCCTCTCGCGGGAGGGAAAGAATGTTTGCATCGTCTCGGACGCGGGGATGCCCGTCGTCTCCGACCCCGGGCGGGAAGTGTGCCGCATCTTAAAGGAGGCGGGGGAGCCGTACACCGTGCTCCCCGGGGCGAACGCCGCCCTCTGCGCGCTCGTGCTCTCCGCTCTTCCCGCCGACCGCTTCACCTTCGTCGGCTTTTTGCCCGAAAAGAACGCCGAGCGCCGCGCCCTTTTAGAGCGGTACGCGGCTGCGCGCGAGACGCTCCTCTTCCACAGCGCCCCGCAGGACGTGGACAGGGACGTGCGCGATCTGTTTGCGGCGTTCGGTGAGCGCCGCGCCTGCGCCGTGCGGGAGATCACCAAACTGCATGAGGAGAGCACGCCCTTTCTGCTCTCCGGGGGGCTCCCGGGCGAAAAGCGGGGGGAGTACGTCCTCGTCGTCGAGGGTGCGCAGGAGGCGCAGAATCCCTTGAACGCCCTCACCGTTTCCGGACACGTCGCCGCCTACATGGCGCAGGGGCTGGACAAAAAGGAGGCGTTGAAGCGCACCGCAAAGGACAGGGGCGTCTCCAAGAGCGACGTCTACCGCGAACTGCTCCGCTCCGAACAGGAGGGCGAGTGAAAGAGGGCGTCACGGCGGAGCGCGCCTTTCCCGGCCCGTCCGCCGCGCGCATTTTCACGTCCTCTTCAAAAATTCAACAAAAAGTTCGGAAAAAGGCTTGTATTCTTTGTCGGAAGGGAGTATAATGTCACTATGCTTACGGAAGCCTTTCCCAAACTCAATTCATCCCGCGCGGTCAGTTTTCTCCGCGCGTTTTTGCGTTCGCCGTGGTTCATCGCGCTCGTCGTGCTGCTCATGGCGTGCAGCGAAATTTTCTCCCTCGAACTCTACGTCATCGGCGCGTACATCACGCTGGGACTGCTCATCGTCCTCGTGAGCGAGGACACCCTGCCCATCGTCCCCATGGTGACGTGCGGCTATATGCTCATCTCCTCCGAAAACAACATCGGTTTTCACCCCGATTCACTGCTCGCGCAGCCCTATGCGCAGGCGACCATCCTCTTCGCCGCCGTCGTCATCGCCGTGCTGCTCCTGGGCCGCCTCATCTCCAAACTCATGGAAAAGAAGAAGCGCGGCGTTCCCAAGCTCCTTACGGGCTTCGTGCTGCTGGGTATCGCCTATCTTCTGGGCGGGCTGGGCACGGACGGCTGGGACAAGGAGTCGGTGCTCTTCGGTTTCGTGCAGATCGCGGCGCTCTCGGGCTTTTACTTCTACTTCTATTTTACGGTGGATTGGGAGAAGGTGCCCGAGGGGTATCTTGCCACCCTTTTTGCCATCGTCGGCGCGGGCATCCTCGCGCAGATCGTGGGGCTGTATGCGAACCCGAACGCGCCCGGATTTGACGGCGAGGGCAACCGCGGCTCGCTCTACACGGGCTGGGGCGTCTGGAACTGCGTGGGCTGCGTCATGGCGATGTGTATGCCCGCGCCCGTCTACTTTGCCGTCACAAAAAAGCACGGCTGGCCCTTCGCGCTGCTGTGCTGCGTGTATTTCCTCGGCGTCATTTTAACGCAGAGCCGCGGCTCCATCATCTTCGGCGCCGTCGTGTTCGCCGCCTGCATCGCCTATACGATCTTCCGTGCGGAAAAGTGGAACAAGCTCTGGTGCGGCATCGTCTATGCCGCGCTCCTCGCGGGCGCCGCCATCGCCGCGCTCGTCTTCCGCGACAAGCTCGAGGACCTCTTCCGCTCGCTGCTCGACGCGGGCATGAACGACTCGGGCAGATTCAATCTGTATGAACAGTGCTGGGAGACGTTGAAGGAGCTGCCCGTGTTCGGCGCGGGCTGGTACGACGCCCCGGGCATCCAGCTCGGGAACGGGGGGATGTTCCCGAACGGCGATCCCCGCCTTGAGGGGTACTTTGTCCCCGGATTCGCGCACGATACCTTCTTCCAGCTCATCGGCTGCGGCGGGGCGCTCGCGCTCGTCACCTACCTTGTCCACCGCACGCAGACGGTGCTCCTCGTGTTCCGCGACCCCACGCCCGTCAGGGTGGTCGCCGCGCTGTGCGTCGCCTCCATGCTGCTCACGAGCTTTGTCGACAACCACGTCTTCAACATGGGCCCCGGGCTGCTCTACTCCGTGCTGCTCGTCTTTGGCGAAAAGGACGGCGCGGGCAGACCCGCCCTCCTTCCCTGCGGGGCATAACGGCATGACATTTGAAAAATGGGGAGCGCCCGCCGCATGAACAGCGGCGGGCGCTCTTTTCCTTTGAAAATGCAAAAACAGTAAGACCCCGAGACTTGCGTCTCGGGGTCTTACTATATGATAAGGGGGAAAAATGATGAGCTGTTTGAAGTGTCTCGCGGGAGCTCTCTCTCGCTTCTGACACTCATATTATAACCGCCCGCATACGAAAAGTAAAACATTTCGTCGAAAAATTTTTAAAAAAGTGTTTTCTGTGAATTTTGCGCAACCGTGCAAAAAATCTATCAATTTGACGCCGAAATTTTTTCGGAACGCACAAATTCGCCCTTTTTCAGAGGACGCGGCACAAAAAACACCCCAAAATCAGGCTGAAAAAATTTGCGAGCAGCGAAATTACGACGGGTTTCGCCAAATTTTTTTTGCTGCCCGCAAAATAGACGGCGGAAATGAAAAACACCGTTTCGCTCGAAGAGAAGGCGACGGAGGCGCATTTTCCGATGTAGCTGTCCGCGCCGTAGGTGTGCAGCACCTCGGCAAGGAGCGCCGTCGCGCCGCTCCCCGAAAAGGGTTTGATGAGCACCAGCTTTCCGATCTCGGGCGGGATGCCGAGGAAGGAAAAGACGGGGGAGAGCGCCTGCGTGAGGGCGGCGGAGACGCCGCTTTGTTCAAAGAGCTCCGCCAGGATGAGCACGGAGGCGAGATAGGGAAAGAGGGACAAAACGAGGGGCACGGCGCCCTTCACGCCCTCCGTGAAGCAGTCGTAGAGCTTCACCCTTTTGATGAGCGCGACGGCGAACACGGCGAGAAAAAGAAGGGGCAAAAGGAGGGCGGCGTACTTCACGCGGGCTGCTCCTTTGTGCGGCTGCGCGCCCGTCTGCCGCAAGGGCGCGGACGGGAAAAGAGGGCGAGGAGCGCCACGCCCGCGAGCGTGGAACAGGCGCTTGCGAGCAGGGTGGGCAGCAGGACGGCGGCGGGGGAGGCGGAGCCCGCCGCGGCGCGCAGGGCGATGGCGGTCGTGGGAAGAAGCTGCAGGCTCGTCGCGTTGAGCACAAAGAGCATCTCGGCGGCGTAGCCGTTTTTGGCGGCGAGGAATTTTTTGGTGGCGGCGATGCCCAAGGGAGTGGGCGCGCCGGGGAGTCCCAAAAGGTTGGCGGCGATATTTTCGCACGCGGCGCCCAGCGCCTCCCTGTCCCCGGAGCGGAAGAGCCGCCGCGCGGCGGGATAGAGCGCGGCGGAGAGCTTTTTTGCAAGCCCCGTTGCTTCCAGCACCCGAAAGAACCCCAGCCACACGCAGTAGGAGGCGAGCAGGGCAAGGCAGACGTGCGCTGCCTTCTCCCCGCCCGCGAGCATGGCGGGCAAAAACCCCTCGGGATCGGTGAACAAAAACACGGCGCACGCCCCCAGCATCACGGCGGCAAAGATGACGTTCATAGGGTATTGTATGAGGGCGTGCCCCGCGGCATGAACAAATTGTGAGATCGCCGCAAAACAGGCGCAACTTCCGCTCTGCGCGCCGTCCGCCGTGCGCGGCGCGCAAAACGCGCAAAATAAGTTTACATTTTTTTGCAAATGCGATATAATATTCAGCGAAAAGAAAAACGGCAGGGAAATCATCATGAAAAAACCCTATTATGTGACGACGGCCATTGCCTACACTTCGGGCAAGCCGCATATCGGAAACACTTACGAGGCGATCTTAACGGACGCCATCGTCCGCTTCAAGCGGATGCAGGGCTACGACGTCCGCTTCCAGACGGGCACGGACGAGCACGGGCAGAAGATCGAGGAGAAGGCGGAGGCGGCGGGCGTCACGCCCAAGGCGTACGTCGATCGGGTGGCGGGCGTCATCAAGGCGATCTGGGACGGCGTGAACGTCGGGTACGACCGCTTCATCCGCACCACCGACGAGGACCACGTCCGGACGGTGCAGAAGATCTTCAAAAAGTTCTACGAGCAGGGCGACATCTACAAGGGCGAATACGAGGGCTGGTACTGCACCCCGTGCGAGAGCTTCTGGACGGAGAGCCAGCTCGTGGACGGAAAGTGCCCCGACTGCGGAAGGGAGGTCCGTCGGGCGAAGGAGGAGGCGTATTTCTTTAAGATGGGAAAGTACGCCGACCGCCTCATCGCCCATATCGAGAGCCATCCCGCGTTCATCCGTCCTGTCTCCCGCAAGAACGAGATGATGAACAACTTCCTGAAGAAGGGGTTGCAGGACCTGTGCGTCTCGCGCACCTCTTTCACCTGGGGCATCCCCGTCGAATTTGACAAAAAGCACGTCGTCTACGTCTGGCTGGACGCGCTCACCAACTACATCTCGGGGCTGGGCTACGACCCCGACGGCAGGAGCGGGCAGCTCTACGATACCTATTGGAGGAACGCCGAGGTGCTGCACGTCATCGGCAAGGACATCGCGCGCTTCCACACCATCTATTGGCCCATCTTTCTGATGGCGTTGGGTGAAAAACTGCCCGACCACATCTTCGCGCACCCGTGGCTGCTGCAGGGGGGCGAAAAGATGAGCAAGTCGCGCGGGAACGTCATCTATGCGGACGACCTCGCCTCCGTGTTCGGCGTGGACGCCGTGCGGTATTTCGTCCTGCACGAGATGTCCTGCGAGGGGGACGGCAACATCACCTGGGAGCTCGTCTGCGAGCGCGTGAACGCCGACCTCGCCAACACGCTGGGCAACCTCGTCCGCCGCACGCTCGCCATGACGCGGAAGTATTTCGGCGGCACGGTCGCGGACATGGGTGCCGCGGAGGCGGTGGACGAAGAACTGAAAGCCGTCGTCACGGGGGCGGCGGACAAGGTGACGGCGTGCATGGAGGACTACCGCGTCGCGGACGCTTTGCAGGAGATCTTTCTCATCTTCCGCCGCGCCAACAAGTATATCGACGAGACGATGCCCTGGGTGCTCGGCAAGGACGAGGCGAAGAAGGCGCGCCTTGCGACCGTTTTATATAACCTCACGGAGAGCATCCTGACGGGCGCGAGCTTGCTTGCGCCCTTCCTGCCCGACACGGCGCAGAAAATTTCCGTCTATCTCAACGCGCCCTTCAAGACGCTCGAAGAATGCCGCACGTTCGGCGCGTACCCCTCCGGCAGCGCCGTCGCGGAGACGGACGAGCCCCTGTTCGCCCGCTTCGACTGGAAGGAAGTTTCCCCCAAGGTGGACGCCATCCGCGCCGCGCAGAGGGCGGAGTACGAGCGCGAAACTGCCGCCGCAAAAAATCAGGGCGGCAAGGCGGGCGCCGCAAAAGCCCCTTCCCAAAAAGAGAGGGCGGGGGACGTGTGCAATGAACGCATCACCATCGACGACTTTGCCAAGGTGGAGCTGAAGGTGGGCGAGGTCATCGCCTGCGAGCGCGTTCCCAAGTCCAAAAAGCTGCTGCACGAGACCATCCGCGTCGGCAGCGAGGTGCGCTCGGTCGTCTCGGGCATCGCCAGGTGGTATACGCCCGAGGAGATGGTGGGCAAAAAGGTGGTGCTCGTCACCAACCTGCAGCCCGCAACGCTTTGCGGCGTGCTCTCGGAGGGCATGGTGCTCTGCGCCGAGGACGCGGAGGGCAATCTCTCCCTCCTTTCGCCCGAAAAGGATCTGCCGTCGGGCGCGCTCATCCGCTGATATGTATCTCGATATCCACGCCCATTTCGCGGAGGAGGGCTACGACGTCCCCGCCGAATGGGAGCGCATCCGCGCGGCGGGGGTGGGGATGGTCGTCCTCGCGGGCGATACGTCCGCGCACAGCGCCATGCACCGCGATCTTTGCGCGCGGTATGACGGAATGTACTTTGCGGCGGGCATCCACCCCTCCGAGGCGGAGCGCGTCTCTGAGGCGGACATTTGCGCCGTCGCGCGGCTCTTGCAGGAGGAAAAATGCGTGGCGGTCGGGGAGATCGGGCTGGACTATCATTGGGATACGCCCGCCCGCGCCGCCCAGCAGGCGCTCTTTGTGCGGCAGCTCGAGCTCGCCGACGGGGCGGGGCTGCCCGTGCAGATCCACTCGCGCGACTGCTGCGCCGATATGCTGCACGTTCTGCGCACACACCGCGCGCTCCTGCGGCGCGGGTTCCTCATGCACTGCTATTCGCACGGGGCGGAAAATCTGCCCGCCTTTCTGGAGCTGGGCGCCTATTTTTCCTTCGGCGGCGTGGCGTGCTTCAAAAACGCCAGAAACGTCTGGGAGAGCGTGCGCGCCTGCCCCAAAGAGCGCATCCTCACCGAGACGGACAGCCCCTATCTTTCTCCCTTCCGCGGGGAGAAGAACTCGCCCGCCAACATCCCCGTCATTGCGGCGCGCCTCGCGCAGCTTCGCGGGGAGGACGAAGGGGCGTTCGCGGCGCAGGTCGCGGAGAACGCGCAGACCCTCTTTCCCAAGTGCAGACAATAAAATCGTTCGGGGACAGAAATATGGATACTTACGTCTATAAGATCGGAAACAATCTCTATGTCAACCTCACCAACCGCTGCTCCAACCGCTGCACGTTCTGCGTGCGCAACGGCAAGGAGACGTTCGAGGGGTACTCCCTCTGGCTCAAGGACGGCGAGCCCTCCGCGGAGCAGGTCATCAGCGCGCTCGGAAACTGCGACTGCGACGAGGTCGTGTTCTGCGGCTTCGGCGAGCCCACATACCGCCTGCAGACCATGCTGGAAGTCTGCGACTATGTCCATTCGTGCGGAAAAAAGACCCGCCTCAACACCAACGGGCACGGCAGCATCATCAACGGGCGGGACATCGCGCCCGAGCTCGCCGGCAAGCTGGACGGCATCAACATCTCGCTGAACGCGTCCAGCGCCAAGCTCTACGAAAAGCTGTGCCGCCCCCTATATCCCGACATGGCGTTCGACTCCATGCTCTTCTTCGCCCAATCGTGCAAAAATTACCGCCTGAACTGCTGGTTCTCCGTGGTGGACTGCGTGGGGGAGGCGGAAGTGGAGGCGTGCCGCGCTCTTGCGGAGCGCGTCGGCGTCCCGCTGCGCGTGCGCCCCATGATCGATTAAAGCGAGAGAGCCGCTCTGTGGCGGCTCCCTTTGTTCTTTTGTCGGGAGGGTCGTTCCCTCACTTTGCAGTATCCGCCGCGCGCGGCTTTTTACAAGAGGAAAGTTATGGATGACATCCGCACCATTCTTGCAAGGCACGGGTTTTCCTTCAAAAAGAAATTCGGGCAGAATTTTCTCACGGACGCCAACCTGCTCGGCGCCATCGTGCGCGACGCGGGCGTGGACGGTGGCACCGTTTTGGAGATCGGCGCGGGCGCGGGCGCGCTCACGCGGGCGCTCTCCGGGGCGGCGGCGCGCGTGCTCGCCTATGAGATCGACTCCTCCCTGCGCCCCGTGCTCGCCGAAACGCTTTCGGGATGTGAAAATGTGGAGGTCGTATTCGGCGACTTTCTGCGCGCCGACCTTGCGGCACTCGAAGGGGAGCTCGGGGAATACCGCGTCGTCGCCAACCTTCCCTATTACGTCACGACGCCCGTTTTAATGCGCTTTTTGGAGGAGGCGGAGCGGTGCGCGGGGCTCACCGTCATGGTGCAGGAGGAGGTGGCGCTGCGCTTCACGGCGCAGCCCGGAACGCCCGACTACGGCGCCGTCACCGCCGCCATCGCCTTAAAGGGCGAGGCGCGCATCACGCGCAGAGTGCCGCGCACCATGTTCACCCCCCGCCCCAACGTGGATTCCGCCATCGTGCGCATCGACTTTGAGCGCGGGCGGCTCCCCGTCGTCAGCGAGGCGGCTTACCGCGCCGTCGTGCGGTGCGCCTTTGCGGGGCGGAGAAAGACGCTCGAGAACAATCTGATGAATGCCTTCCGCCTCCCGCGCGAGCGGGCAAGGGAAGTGCTTTCGGAGGCGGGCATCGCGGACATGGTACGGGGAGAGACGCTCTCTCCCGCCGGCTTCGCCCGCCTTGCCGACGTCCTCACCGCCCGCCATGTCCTCACCTAATGCGCTTGTTTTATGAGCGGCTCCCCCTCGGGAGCTGCTTTTTTCATAACGAAAACCCGCGGCTCGTCCGCGGGTTCAGGAGAGACTTTGCCGATGAGTGGAATTGAGCGCGCGTTATAATATCTGATCCTTGCCCCCCTCGTACAGTAAAAATGCCCCCTCGTACAGTAAAAATGCCCCCTCGTACAGTAAAAATCCCGCAAAAATGCGCGGCATTTTTGCGGGAGCTCTATGTGCGGGTGCGGTTTTTATGGGTTTTTGCAGCGCGGGAAAGGGGTGGCGCGGTCAGAACGCGCACTTTTTGAGCAGGAAGGCGATGGCGTCGTCGGGCGTCATGCGCTCCTGCGCCATCGTGTCGCGGTCGCGCACGGTCACGGTGCCGTCCTCGAGCGTCGTGAAGTCGATGGTCAGGCAGTAGGGCGTGCCGATCTCGTCCTGGCGGCGGTAGCGCTTGCCGATGGAGCCCGCGTCGTCATAGGTGACGGGGAAGTACTTTTTGAGCTTCTCCGCAAGTTCCTTGGCGGGGGCGGCAAGATTTTTCTGCAGGGGCAGCACGGCAGCCTTATAGGCGGCGATGGCGGGGTGGAAGTGCATGACGGTGCGCACTTCGCCGTTTTCGAGCGTCTCCTCGTCGTACGCCTCGGAGAGGACGGCGAGCATCAGGCGGTCGGCGCCGATGGAGTATTCGATGACGTAGGGGATGTACTTCTCGCCCGAGACGGGGTCGATATAGGTGAGCGACTTGCCCGAATATTCCTGATGGCGGGAGAGGTCGTAGTCGGTGCGGTTGTGGATGCCGTTGAGCTCGTTCCATCCCATCGGGAATTCATATTGGATGTCGCACGCCTCCTTTGCGTAGTGGGCGAGCTTGTCGTGGTCGTGATAGCGCAGATGCTCTGCCTGAAAGCCCAGGTCGAGCAGGAACTGCCACGCCTTCTGTTTGAACGCGGCGTAATATTCGCTGTCCGTGCCTTCCTTGCAGAACCACTGGTGCTCCATCTGTTCAAATTCGATGGTGCGGAAGATGAAGTTTCCGGGCGTTATCTCATTGCGGAATGCCTTGCCCACCTGCGCGATGCCGAAGGGGATCTTGGCGCGCGTCGTGCGCTGCACGTTGAGGAAGTTGACGAACTCGCCCTGCGCCGTCTCGGGGCGCAGATAGATCTTGTTCTGGCTCTCGTCGGTGACGCCGCGCGAGGTCTCGAACATCAGGTTGAAGGTGCGGATGGGCGTCCAGTCGCACTTGCCGCAGATGGGGCAGCAGACGTGATGCTCGTTGATATACGCCTCCATCTCCTCGTTGGACATGAGGTCGGGGTTGACTTTACCCTTGGAGTGCGCCTCGATGAGGTTGTCGGCGCGGTGGCGGGACTTGCAGTTTTTGCAGTCCATCTTGGGGTCGGAGAAGGACGCGGTGTGTCCGCTCGCTTCCCAGACGCGCGCATTCATGAGAATGGCGGCATCCACGCCGTAGGAGTTGTCGCTCTCCTGTACAAAGCGCTTCCACCATGCGCGCTTTAAGTTGTTCTTAATTTCCACGCCCACGGGGCCGTAGTCCCAGGTGTTCCCCATGCCGCCGTAAATTTCGCTGCCGGGGAAGATGATGCCGCGCGCCTTGCACAGCGCGACGAGTTTGTCCATCGTGACCGCTCTCTTTGCCATAACGTTGTCCTTTTTTGCAGATATTCGCAGATATTATACTCTATTCCGCGTGGATTGGCAAGCAAAATTCGAGGAGATTCCTCGTCATTTCATTCCTCGTCATTTCATTCCTCGGAATGACGCGGGGAGGAGATCCCTCGTCATTTCATTCCTCGGAATGACGCAGAGAGGAAATGCCTTGCCATTTCATTTCTCGGAACGGGGAAGGGGAGCGAGGGGCTCGGTCGGCTGCGCTTCAAGCCTTCCCCCACGGGGGAAGGTGGCAGGCGAGGAACGAGCCTGACGGATGAGGGGGCGCTTCGCCTTCCCCCACGGGGGAAGGTGGCAGGCGAGGAACGAGCCTGACGGATGAGGGGCGCATTGCCTTCCCCCTTGGGGAAGGTGGCGGGCGAGGAACGAGCCTGACGGATGAGGGGGCGCTTCGCCTTCCCCCTCGGGGGAAGGCGGCGGGCGAGGAACGAGCCTGACGGATGAGGGGCGCATCGCCTTCCCCTACGGGGATGGGGCGGACGTGAAGCGGACAGCTCCTGCGTGACGATTTCACCGCCGTTTTGCCTCCGCTAAGTTCCTTCACGATTTTTTGCGAAGTTGTGCGGAAACGGTATCATTTTTCTCAAAAATGTGCTATAATACTGCAAGGGAACAATGCGAACACGCTTTTTGCGGCATCTTTTGGGCGCCTTGCCGTTCATCGTCTTTGCAATACTTGGGTATTGCTGCATCCTCTTCGCGGCAAATCATCCCAAAATCTTGCCGCAAAAAGTGCAAAGCAATCAAAAGCAGTTAATTTTGCGGTCAGGCGCGGTGAGGGACGCGTTATGCGCATCGGCACAGTGTGCCGTGCGCGCGCCCCGAACTGAGGTTTTTGCTTTATCAGCGCAAAAACCGTGTCCGAGGCGGCGCTTTCCATCGGCGCCGCCGAGAAAAAGGCGCAGCGCGTGCCGTGTGGCACGGGCAAGCCTTTCAACAATGCATCACCGCAAAATGGACGCTTTTGATCGGGTTCGTATTACTCCCTTGCAGTATAATATAGGCGCAATTATAAACGATAATTTTTTCGCACGCATTTTACAGGAGAAAACTATGCCGGAAGCCTGCAATTTCATTGAACAGATCGTAGCGGACGACCTTGCGTCGGGGCGCATCAAGGCGGTACAGACGCGCTTTCCGCCCGAGCCGAACGGCTATCTGCACATCGGCCATGCCAAGAGCATGTTCGTCAACTTCGGCATTGCCGAAAAATTCGGCGGCAAGTGCAACCTCTTTTACGACGACACCAACCCGAGCAAGGAAAAGACGGAGTTCGTGGACGCCATCAAGCGCGACATCACCTGGCTGGGCTATTCCTGGGCGAAGGAGGTGTACGCCTCCGACTTCTTCGACACCATCTACGACTATGCCGAGCGGCTCATCCTGATGGGCAAGGCGTTCGTGTGCGACCTCTCGCCCGAGGAGATCAAAGCGACGCGCGGCACGCTCACCGAACCGGGCACCGAGAGCCCGTACAGAAACCGCCCGGTGGAGGAGAATTTGCAGCTCTTCCGCGAGATGAAGGCGGGGAAATATGCGGACGGGGAGAAGTGCCTGCGCGCCAGGATCGACATGGCGTCCCCCAACGTCAACCTGCGCGACCCCGTCATCTACCGCATCCTGCGCGCCACGCACCACAGAACGGGGGACAAGTGGTGCATCTATCCCATGTACGACTACGCGCACCCCATCTGCGACTATCTGCAGGGCGTGACGCACTCTCTGTGCACGCTGGAATTTGAGGATCACCGCCCGCTCTACGATTGGGTGGGCATCACGCTCGGCTTTGACCCCAAGCCCAGACAGATCGAGTTCGCCCGCCTCAACATGACCAACCTCGTCATGAGCAAGCGGTACCTCAAAAAGCTCGTCGAGGACGGCTCCGTCCACGGTTGGGACGACCCCAGGATGCCCACGCTGGCGGGGCTGCGCAACCGCGGCGTTCCCGCCGCCGCCCTGCGCGATTTCTGCGAACGGGCGGGCGTCGCCAAGGCGCAGTCGGAGTGCGACATCGGCTATTTTGAGGCTGTCGTGCGCGACTTCCTCAACGCCCGCGCTCCCCGCGCGATGGCGGTCGTCGACCCTTTGAAGCTCACCATCACCAACTACGAGGGCAGCGAGGAGGTGGACTTCGACGTCAACCAGCTCGACCCCTCGGCAGGCACCAGAAAGGTCACGTTCTCGGGACACCTCTTCATCGAACGCGGCGACTTTTCGCTCGACCCTCCCCCCAAGTATCACCGCCTGAAAGTGGGGGGCGTGGCGCGCCTCAAAAACGCCTACATCGTCCGCTGCGACGAGGCGGTGTGCGATAAAGACGGCAACGTCACCGAAATTTTGTGCACCTATCTCCCCGAGAGCCGCAGCGGGAACGACACGAGCGGCGTCAAGGCGAAGGGCGTTCTGCATTGGGTGAACGCCGAAACGTGCGCGGACGCCGTGTTAAAGCAGTATGACCATCTTTTGAAGGACGCCGACTATGCGGGGCAGGACTTCTCCGAGCGCATGAACCTTGCGAGCGAGCACGTCTTTTCCGCCAAGGCGGAGCCCTATCTTGCCGAGGCGGCGGAGGGCACGGCGTTCCAGCTCATGCGCACGGGGTACTACAAGGTGTGCCGCGACGGGGACGCGCTCTGCCTTTCGGAGATCGTCTCCCTCAAAGATAACTTCAACAAATAACGTCTGCCTGAACGCAGCGTCAAGGAGGAACCATGCAGAGCGGCATTCTTGCCATCAACCCTTCCGATCTCGTTCTCCCCGCCGCCATCGCCGCGGGGGTGCTTGCGCTCGCTGTCTTTATTTACGGCTTTGTGCGCAGGTTTCCGCGCGTGTCGTGGCTGTCGTGGCAGATCCTCATCGTCTTTGCGGCGACCTTTTTATTGAACGTCCTGCCCGTCCCCGAGGGGGGACGTGTGGGGTGGAACGGCTTTCTGCTCGCCGCGGGGCTGCTTGCGGGAACGGGCGCCGTTGTGCTCGCAGTGGGCGGCGTCGTGCGGCACGCCATGCTCATGCGCGCCCGTCCCGCGAACGGATTTTTCCGCTTTATGAGCAGGCTGCTGGGCGGCATCACGGCGCTGGGGAACTTTGCTGTCTTCTTCCTCGTGCTCGGCGCGCCCGTTCTGGCGGCGCTGCCCGTATTCCACGTGGACGTGGCGGCGCTCGACGTCGTCTATAACAGCCCCGTCTGGGAGCTTTTTGGCGGACACGCCTTCGATCTGTTCGTCGTCGCCGTCTTTCTCATCATGATGCGCGCGGGGTACCGCATCGGCTTCGTGCGCACCGTCTGGACGGTGTTCACGCTCGCGCTCGGGGTGGGGGCGCTCATCCTCTCCTTCGTGCTCGCGGTGCGCGTGCCCTTCCTCGCGCAGCTCGCCGCCGCCATCGCGGGGAGCCTGCCCGCCTCGCTCGGCGCGGCGACGGGCATACTGGGGACGATCATCGTCGCCGTCATCTGCTTCGTCGTCCTGCTCGTCATCATCATCCTCATCACCGTGCTCATCAACCTGCTCGTCCGAAAGATGAAGGGCTGCACCGTGTTGAGCATCATCGACGGCGCGCTGATGGCGGTCGTGTTCACGGCGCTCTTCTTCGCGCTGGGCGCGGGCGTCGACTTCGGCGTTTCGTATGTCGCGGCGAATGCCGCGTCCCTTCCGATGGGGGAGGCGCTCGGCCCCGTGTTTGAAAACATCGCCTCGCTGTTTTCCTCCTCGCCCGTGTCGGCGCTGCTCTATTCCTGCAACCCCGTCACCCTCTTTTTGGGCTGACGGAGACGGACGGCGGAAGACAGGGTTTGGTGCGCGCTTCTCCCGCCCGCGGCGGGGAAAGCGCGCTTTCTCACATTTGCGCACGGAGCATTTTGCGCGGCTGCCTCGCAGCGCTTGACTTTTTGCGCCGTTCGCGCTATCATAGTGGAAGATACAAACTTTTGTTTGCGCCCTGTGCGGCGCAGGGGAGGGGCGGATGGACGAGCGGACGTACACCCATCACCCATTCAAACTTCATGCGCCGTTCTCGCCCACGGGCGACCAGCCGCAAGCCATCCAGAAGCTCACCGAGGGCGTGCTGGACGGCATCCGCACGCAGGTGCTCGTCGGGGTGACGGGCAGCGGCAAGACGTTCACCATGGCGAACGTCATCCAAAACGTCGGGCGTCCCGCCCTTGTCATCGCGCACAACAAGACGCTCGCCGCCCAGCTCTGCAACGAGTTCCGCGCCTTCTTTCCCGAGAACCGCGTGGAGTACTTCGTCTCCTATTACGACTACTATCAGCCCGAGAGCTATATCCCTTCGACGGATACCTATATCGAGAAGGATTCGGCGACCAACGACGAGATCGACAAGCTCCGCAACGCCGCTACCTGCTCTTTGGGGGAGCGGGACGACGTCATCGTCGTCTCCTCCGTGTCCTGTATCTACGGGCTGGGCGCGCCCGAGGAGTTCTTCCGTCTGGGCATCTCCCTGCGCCCGGGGCAGGAGATGTCGCGCGACGAGCTGCTCTCCCGCCTCGTCGGCATCCAATATTCGCGCAACGATGTGGATTTCAAGCGCTCCACCTTCCGCGTGCGGGGGGACGTGGTGGAAATTTTCCCCGCCTCCAATTCGGAAGTCGCCGTGCGCGTGGAGTTCTTCGGCGACGAGATCGACAGCCTCGGCGAGGTGGACGTCGTGACGGGCAAGGTGGTCTCCTCCTTGAAGCACGCCGTCATTTTCCCCGCCAGCCACTACGCGGTGGGGTCGGAGAAGCTCGCCACGGCGCTCTCCATGATCGAGGAGGACTTAAAAGGGGAGGTGAAGGCGTTCGAGGACGCGGGAAAGCTGCTCGAGGCGCAGCGCCTCTCCCAGCGCACCGAGCACGATCTTGAGATGCTGCGCGAGATCGGCTACTGTTCGGGCGTGGAGAACTATTCCCGCTACTTCGACGGGCGCGCTCCGGGGCAGCCCTCCTTCACCCTGCTCGACTACTTCCCCCAGAACTTCCTCGTCTTTATCGACGAGAGCCACATGACCATCCCGCAGATCCGCGCCATGTACAACGGCGACCTCGCGCGCAAGACCAACCTTGTGGAGTACGGCTTCCGCATGAGGTCGGCGTACGACAACCGTCCGCTCACGTTCGAGGAGTTCGACGCGCGCGTGCCGCAGCTCATCTGCGTCTCGGCGACGCCCGCGCCCTACGAGCTGGGCGAGGCGGGGCAGGTCGTCGAACAGCTCATCCGCCCCACGGGACTTCTCGACCCGCCCGTCACCGTCAAGCCCACCAAGGGGCAGATCGACGATCTGCTGTCCGAAGTCAACAAGGCGGTGCAGGGGGGCGGACGCGTGCTCGTCACCACGCTCACCAAGCGCATGGCGGAGAACCTCACCGACTATCTGAAGGAGAACGGGGTGAAGGTGCGGTATATGCACTCGGACATCGACGCGCTCGAGCGCATCGACATCATCTCGGGGCTGCGCTCGGGAGAGTTTGACGTCCTGTGCGGCATCAACCTTTTGCGCGAGGGGCTCGACCTTCCCGAAGTGGAGCTGGTCGCCATCCTCGACGCCGACAAGGAGGGATTTCTGCGCAGCGAAACGTCGCTCGTGCAGACCATCGGCAGAGCGGCGCGCAACGCCAGGGGGCGCGTCATCATGTACGCGGACGAAATGACGGGCAGTATGCAGCGCGCCATCTCCGAAACGGACCGCCGCCGCGCCGTGCAGCAGGCGTACAACGAGGCGCACGGCATCACGCCCAGGACCATCGTCAAACAGGTGGAGGACACCATCGGTATCACCTCCAAGGCGAAGCGCGCGGAGAACGTGAAGGTGCAGGACATCCCCGAGGAGATCGAAAAGCTGAAGGCGCTCATGAAGGTCGCCTCCGCGCAGCTCGACTTCGAACGCGCCATCGAGATCCGCGAGCAGATCGCCGAACTCAAAAAGCGCCTCCGCAAGTAAAAGGAGGGTACCATGTCCGAAGATGCACGCCCCGCTGCGGCGTCGGACAGGGCGGAAAAAGGAAAACCAAGGAGGAGAAGGATATGCGCATCGCAGTGGACATCGACGATACTTTGAATGTGCTCGACAGGGTGAATTATGCGGGCGAATACATCCGCCGCAACGCGCTGCCCTTCCGCCTTGCGGATGAAAACGCGCACAAGCTCGTGGACGTCTACGACTGGACGGAGGGGGACGTGGTGCGTTTTATGCAGGAGGGCGGCATCACCGCGTTCACGGACGCCCCCGCGCGCAAGGGCGCGCGCGAGGTGCTCACCCGATGGCGGGAGGCGGGCGCGGAGGTGACCATCGTCACGGCGCGCGGCAAGGACCTGTTCGCCAATCCCGAACTCATCAGCCGCGACTGGCTGGAAAAGCGGCGCATCCCGTACGACGCCCTCGTCGCCGAATGCGAGGAGAAGGGGCGTTACTGCGCGGAGCACGGCATCGACGTGCTCATCGACGACTCCCTCGCCCAGTGCCTTGCGGCGCAGGCGTGGGGGGTGTACGCCGTCCTCGCCGTCTCGCGCGCGACCATCGATCGCGCCCGCGAGGTGCACTACGGCGGCGCGAACTGGAAGCAGATCGACGCGGCGCTCGCCCATATCGCGGGGCTCATCCTGCGCAAACGGGGCGTGTGAGCATAGCGTAAAAAATCGTAAGGAACGCCGCGCCGCCTCCCTCGGCGAGGGAGGCGGCGCGGCTGTCAGACAGGAATAAAAGCCGCCGCAGGGCGGCAGGAAAGCGATCAAAGCATCATGAAAGAAGAGATTTTTGTAAAAGGCGCCAAGGAAAACAACTTAAAGAACATCGACGTGCACATCCCGCGCGGGACGCTCACCGTGTTCACGGGGCTCTCGGGCAGCGGAAAATCGACACTCGCCTTCGACACCATCTTCGCCGAAGGGCAGCGCCGCTACATGGAGAGCCTCTCCTCCTATGCCCGCCAATTCCTCGGCATGATGGAAAAACCCGACGTCGAGTCCATCGACGGGCTCTCGCCCGCCATCTCCATCGACCAGAAGACCACCTCGCACAATCCCCGCTCCACGGTGGGAACGGTGACGGAAATTTACGACTATCTGCGTCTGCTGTTTGCGCGCGTCGGCACGCCCCATTGCCCCGAGTGCGGCAGGGAGATCCGCCGCCAGACGGTGGACGAGATCGCCGACAAGGTGATGCTGCTGCCCGCGGGGAGCAAGCTCATGGTGGAGGCGCCCGTCGTGCGCGGCAGAAAGGGGGAGTACGCCAAGGAGCTTGCGGGCTTCCGCAAGAGCGGGTACGTCCGCGTCAAGATCGACGGCTCCGTCTACGATCTGCAGGAGGACATCCGCCTCGATAAAAATATCAAGCACAATTTAAGCGTCGTCGTCGACCGCCTCGTCGTCAAGGAGGGGATCGGAAAGCGCCTCGCCGAGAGCCTGGAGACGGCGCTCTCCCTTGCCGACGGGCTGGTCGTCATCGACTGCGGCGGCGAGGAGACGCTCTATTCCACGCGCTACGCCTGCCCCGACTGCAACGTGTCCATCGAGGAGGTGGAGCCCCGCCTCTTCTCCTTCAACACCGTGTGGGGGGCGTGCCCCGCCTGCTCGGGGCTGGGCTTCATGCAGACGGTGGACGCCGACCTCATCTGCCCCGACCGCACCAAGACGCTGCGCGAGGGCGCCATCCGCATCAGCGGCTGGAATCTCGACTCCTCCGCCGTCACGCAGATGTATCTCGAGGCGCTCTCCCGCCGCTATCATTTCTCCCTCGACGTGCCCGTCAAGGACCTTCCCGAGGGGGTGTTCGACCTTCTCATGTACGGCAACGGCGGCGAGAAGATCGACCTCGAATATGCGACGCGCACCTTCCGCTCCAACTACAAGGCGGCGTGGGAGGGCTTCGTCAACAATTTGCAGCGGCGGTACAATCAGACGAGTTCGGTCGGGGTGAAGTGGGACATCGAGCGCTATATGCGCACGTCGGAGTGCCCCGTCTGTCACGGCAGGCGCCTGAAAAAGGAGGCGCTCGCGGTCACGGTGGGGGGCAGGAACATTGCCGAGGTGTGCGATATGCCCGTGCGCGACATCCCCGCCTTTCTGGACGGGGTACAGCTCACGCCCACGCAGCACGCCATTGCCGACGTCATCTTAAAGGAGATCAAGAGCCGCCTTAACTTCCTCGTCGGGGTGGGGCTGGACTATCTCACCCTCTCGCGCAGTGCCGTCACCCTCTCGGGCGGGGAGAGCCAGCGCATCCGCCTCGCCACGCAGATCGGCAGCGCGCTGACGGGCGTTCTCTACATCCTGGACGAACCGAGCATCGGGCTGCACCAGCGCGACAACGAAAAGCTGCTCGCTTCCTTAAAGGGGCTGCGCGACCTCGGGAACACGCTCATCGTCGTCGAACACGACGAGGACACCATGCGCGCCGCCGACTACATCGTGGACATCGGCCCCAAGGCGGGCGTGCACGGCGGCGAGGTGGTCGCCTGCGGCTCGGTGGAGGACATCATGAAGGAGCCGCGCTCCATCACGGGCGACTTTCTGGCGGGCAGGCGCAGGATCGAAGTGCCCGCCGTCCGCAAGCAGCCCGACGGCAGATGGCTGGAGGTGGACGGCTGCCGTCAGAATAACTTAAAGGGCATCGACGTCAGGATCCCCGCGGGGCTCATGACCGTCGTCACGGGGGTGTCCGGCTCGGGCAAGAGCTCGCTCGTCAACGAGATCGTGCTCCCCATTTTGTCCAACGCGCTCAACGGTTCCCGCCTGCCCACGGGTAGAAGCGGGGCGTGCCGCGGCGTGGAGTACTTCGACAAGGTCATCGCCATCGACCAATCCCCCATCGGCAGAACGCCCCGTTCCAATCCCGCCACCTATACGGGCGTGTTCACCGCCATCCGCGACCTGTTCGCGGCGACTCCGGACGCCAAGGCGATGGGGTATAAGTCGGGCAGGTTTTCCTTCAACGTCGCGGGCGGACGGTGCGAGAACTGCCAGGGCGACGGCATCATGAAGATCGAGATGCACTTTCTGCCCGACGTGTACGTCCCCTGCGAGGTGTGCGGCGGAAAGCGCTACAATCGCGAGACGCTCGAGGTGAAGTATAAGGGCAAGTCCATCGCCGACGTGCTCGAAATGACGGTAGAGGAGGCGTGCACATTCTTCAAAAGCCTGCCCTCCATCTACAACAAGCTCTCCACCCTCAACGAGGTGGGGCTGGGCTACATCCGCCTCGGGCAGTCGGCGACCACTCTCTCGGGCGGCGAGGCGCAGCGCGTCAAGCTCGCCACCGAGCTCTCCAAGCGCTCCACGGGGCGCACCTTCTACATTCTGGACGAGCCCACGACGGGGCTGCACAGCTACGACGTGGAGAAGCTCGTCAACATCCTGCTGCGTTTCCGCGACAGCGGCAACACGGTGCTCGTCATCGAGCACAACCTGGACGTCATCAAGGTGGCGGACTACCTCATCGACCTCGGCCCCGAGGGGGGCGACGGCGGCGGGACCATCCTCTGCACGGGCACGCCCGAGCAGGTCGCCGCCTGCAAGGCAAGCTACACGGGGCAGTTTTTGCAAAAGACGGGCATCACCCCCGCCCGCGAATAAGGAGGCAGGTATGGTCAACTTGAAAAACCTCAAACTGGGGGAGGAGCGCTCCGTCATCCGCGAGATCTTCGAATACGGCAACGCGCGCAAGAAGGAGATCGGGGAGGAGAACGTGTTCGACTTCTCCCTCGGCAATCCCGGCGTTCCCGCGCCGCCCGAGGTGAACGGGGAGATCGTGCGCCTTGTGCGCGAGATGCCCTCGCTGAAGCTGCATGGCTACACGTCGGCGGCGGGCGCGCCCGAGGTGCGCGCGGCGGTCGCGGAATATATCCGCACGGCGTTCGGGGTACCCATGTCCGAGGACGGCGTGTACATGACGTGCGGCGCGGCGGCGTCCCTCACCGTCACGCTCCATGCCCTTTGCGAGGAGGGGGACGAGTTCATCGTCCTCACGCCCTGCTTTCCCGAGTACCGCGTGTTCATCGAGGGCGCGGGCGGAAAGACGGTGTGCGTTCCGACCGATCGGGATTTCCGCATCGACCTTCACGCGCTCGACGCCGCCATCGGCGCGCACACCAAGGGGGTCATCCTCAATTCGCCCAACAACCCCACGGGGGTCGTCTGTTCCGAAGGCGAGCTCTCCGCCCTCGCAGCGCTGCTCGCCCGCAGGAGCGCGGAACGAGGCGCGCCCATCATGCTCATCGCCGACGAGCCCTACCGCGAACTTACCTACGGCGCCGCGGTGCCCTATCCCATGGCGTACTATCCCGACACCGTCGTCTGCTATTCCTTCTCCAAGTCGCTCTCGCTCGCGGGCGAGCGCATCGGCTACATCGCCGTCTCCCCGCAGTGCGCGTGCGCGGACGCCCTCTTTGCGGCGGTGTGCGGCGCAGGCAGGGCGCTCGGGTTCGTGTGCGCGCCCGCGCTCTTCCAGCGCGTTGCCGCAGGGTGCCTCGGGCGTTCGGCCGACGTGGAGGAATATTGCAAAAACCGCGACCTGCTCCTTGCGGCGCTCACGGCGTGCGGGTTTGAATGTGTGCCGCCCGAGGGCGCGTTCTACCTCTTCATGAAGTCACCCGAGCCGTCCGCCGCGGCGTTCTGCGAGCGGGCAAAGGCGCACGAGCTGCTGCTCGTTCCCTCCGACGGGTTCGGCGTCACGGGGTATGTGCGCATCTCCTACTGCGTGGAGCGCGCCGTCATCGAACGCAGCCTGCCCGCCTTCCGCAGCCTCGCCGAAGAGTACGGGCTTTTGAAGAACGGGTGAGCAAAATCGTGACAATATAGAGCGCCGCCGCGCCTTCTTGCAGAAGGCGCGGCGGCGCATTTTTTCACCCTGTCAGAGGGAGATGAGCAGCAGCACGACGGGCAGGGTGACGACGGAGAGCAGGGTGCCCGTCGCGTAAGAGGCGGCGGCGAGCTGCTTTTCGCCGTCCAGCTTTTCGGCAAAGGCGACCACGCTCGCCGCGGGCGGCATCGCCATCGCAATGACGGGCGCGAGCAGCACATAGGGCGTGTTTGCAAAGACGCCCGTGAGTTTGAAGGGGAGGATGAGCAGATAGGTGAGCGCCGCCGAGAGAAGCAGGCGCACGGCGGCGGCGAGATACACCCCCTTGTCGCAGAACATCGCCTTGGGGGAGAGTTCCGCCATGCGCACGCCCACCACCATCATGGAGAGGGGCGCGGTCATGCCCCCGCCGTAGGTGACGATCTGCTGCAATTCCTTGACTTCCTCCATGTTGAAAATGTTGATCTGCGGCACCAGAAAGAGGATAAATCCCACGACGGACGCGATGGTGCACGGATTGAGCAGCGCCTTTTTGAGGGAGATCTGGCGCTTGTCCTGCGTGATGAGGTAGGCGCCCAGCGTCCAGAGGATGATGTTGAAGGCGACGGTAAAGACGGTGATATACATCATCGCCTCGGAGTTGCCGTCCGTGAACATCTCCACAAAGGGGATGCCCACAAACGCGCAGTTGGAGAACGTCCCCACAAACACCAGAACGTCGCGTCTTTTGCGCGCCTCCTCCCCCTTCATGAACAAAAAGCACACCTTCGCCGCGCCGAAGGTGAGAAAGATCGCCGCCACGGAGAAGAGGAACACCCACAAAAAGTTGAGAAGCGTCGCGCCCGTCGGGGGGATGGGGTCCACGGCGAACGCCTGGATGATGAGCATGGGCTGGGCAAAGCACAGCAAAATGTTGGAGACAGAATAAAGGCTGTCCGAGCGGACGAGGTTGGTCTTTTTCAGCACGAACCCCGGCACGGCAAAGGCAAACAGCACCAGCATGATGAGCAATACTTTTACAACGATCTGAACCATAAACGCGCCTTGATCTTCGCTCCGCTCATGGGCGGGCGATGCGCCCTTTTCGGGGGCTCTCTCCCCCGCGGGCATTTTCCGATTGGGGATTATAGCACGTTCCCCTGCAAAATGCAACAGTTTCCGACGGGCGATTTTCGCCCTCCGCCCCGCCTTTTTCGCGGGAGCCGTTTGCGGCGTTCTCCGCCCCGTGGAATGCCTTTGATTTGCTCAATTAAATTTTATAAACTGACAGAAGCTGACACGCGCAGAGGCTTGACATAAGTGAGCGTTTTGTGATAAAATGAAAAAACAGTTATGAAGTTATCCGCGCGGGCGCCCGCGCGAGGGGGTGTTACGGTGGAGGCAGTGTGGATCATCTTGTTGGCAGGAACGGTCATTGCCTTTCTTTTTTTGCAGACGGTGCTGTTCCCGAAGCTGTTCTTCCGCGTGCGGTTTGCGGCTTTGGAGCCGACGGGGCGGGGCGTGCGCGTCATCGAGGAGCAGAACGGCCGCACCATCGTCTATGACGGCGATCTTTCGGTGCGGAAATACCTTCCGCAGTACCTCATCTCCGAGCGCGGCGGCAAAAAGCAGCTCGTCTGCCGCGTGGGGGAGGGGGTGCGCTATCTCGAATACGACGTCGCCGTGCACGACAAGTTCAACACGGTGACGGACGTGCTCCACGTCAAAGAGGTGCTCTCCGCACCCGGCTATACGAGCGCCGTCGACCTTCCGGAGGAAACGGCGTTCGTTTCGCTGCGCCTGAACGCCGTGGACGGCAGGCAGTTTTCCGCGCGCATGACGGGGCGCATCCCGGGGCGCAATCTGTTTTTGTATGCCGTCTTTTGCCTTGTGCTCAACATCCTCGCCGTTTTTTCCGCGCGCGCGTGCATTGCCAACCTGTTTGGCGGGATCTACGGCGAGGCATTTTTATATGCTGCCGAGAGCGTCGGCATCGCCTTTGCCGTCGCCGTCGGGATGCTGCTGCTCGAGCTCTTGCTCATTCCGCCCGTTGTCGCGGGGAGAAGAAACAAAAAGGATAGAAAGTTATGACAGAGAAAGTCCTTGAAAAGGGAAAATACCGCTATCCGCAGCGGGGCGGGACGGTCGTCGTCCGCGACTACCTCATCTGTGAGGGAGAGGGGAACGGGCGCGATCTGCTGCTGCGCTTTTTCAACGAACGTGCGGAGCGGGTGACGCGCGTCACCGTGCGCCTTGCGTTCTTCGACAAGAACGGCGCAGCGCTCTCCTCCCGCACGCAAACCTTTGACGTGCAGGGCGAGGGCGGCGCGCTCTTTATCCCCGCGCAAAAGATCGCCCTCCCCGAGGCGTGCGGCAAATTCCGCGCGGAAGTTCTGAACGCCGCGTACGGCGACTATGTGTACACGCCCGCAAAGGGCGGCGCGCGCGCCGATTTTTGTCCTCCCCAAGAGGGGGACGCTTTCGACGCGTCTGCGCAGCGGGCGCGCATGGGCGGAAAGCCGCTCTCCGTCAGCCGCCGCAAATACAAATTCTCCGTTCTCATCCTCTTTCTCGCCCTCCTGCTCATCGCGGGGGCGGGCGTTGCGACGTATTTTTATATGGATGCCTTCAAGGAGGAGGCGCAGGCATTTTATCTGGACGGCGTGGAATATACCTTCCTCGACCCCGAAAAGGGAGAGGGCTCCGCGCTGCAGGTGACGGGAACGCACGGCACGGTGCGCGAGGTGGAGATCCCCGCCGAGATCGACGGCTACCGCGTGATCTCCGTCGCGGAGGAGGCGTTCCGCGGCAACCGTGCGCTGCGCAGCGTAAAGACGGAGGGCAGCCTGCAGATCGCATCGCACGCATTTGCGGAGTGCCCGCAGTTGAGCGAGTTCGACTTCGAGGGCGTGACGGAGATCGGAAGCTACGCCTTTATGAGCTGCACGTCTCTCACAAAGGTGCACTCTTCCACCGTCCGTTCGGTCGGAACGAGCGCCTTTCTGGATTGCACGTCCCTGACGTCCGTGCAGTTCACGGACGAGGCGGGGGTGCCGCTCACCCTGTCGCCTTATGCGTTCGGCGGCTGTTCTTCCCTGCGCTCCGTGACGCTGGACAGGGCACAGGGCGACGGGAACGGATGGTACGCCGCCTTCGGGAACAGCTACGGGGTGGAGGAGCTCTATCTTCGTTCGCTCGGGCGGGACGGCGTTGCGTCCGTCCCCGAACTGTTCGGCGAAGATTCTTCGCGGATGGGGCTGCGCACGCTGACCGTGGGCGAAATGGACGCCATCCCGGAGTTTTTCTGCCAGGGGATGAAAAACCTGGAGCGCGTGACGGTGGATACGCTCTATGAGGGCACGGTCGGGACGAGCGCGTTCGACGGCTGTATCAGCCTGACAACGCTCGATCTCGGCAGAACGGTGGAGACCGTGGGAAGCCGGGCGTTCCGCGATACGGCGATCGCGTCGTTCGACGGCAACCGCCTCACGTCGCTCGGAGAGGGCGCCTTTTCGGGCTGCTCGTCCCTGCGCACCGTCGGTTTCACGCAGGATACGCCGCTCACCTTTCTTGCGTCTGGCACGTTCAAAGACTGCGCGTCGCTTTCGGAGATCGTCATCCCCGCCGCCGTGGAGGAGCTCGGCACCGACGTCTTCCGCGGCTGCACGTCGCTGAAACGCGCGGCGTTCTCCAACGGGAGCAAGGTCGCGGCGCTCACTTCCGGGTTGTTCGGCGACTGCACCTCCCTTTCCTCCCTGACGCTCCCTTCGGCTCTTTCCGTCATTTACGACAAAGTGTTTGAAAACTGCCGTGAGCTGCGGCAGTTCCGGTTCCCTTCCGCCGTGTATTATATCGGCAGCGAGGCGTTCAAGGGATGCCTCTCGCTCGAAGAAGCCACGCTCCCGTCCTCGCTCAATTACCTCGGCGACGGGGTGTTTGAAGGCTGCGGCGCACTCTCCGAGGTCGTGCTCCCCGAGCGCATCGTCACCATCGGGACGGGCGCGTTTGAGGACTGCACTTCCCTTGTATCCATCGCGCTGCCGTCCTCCCTCGCCTCCCTTCCCGCCTCGCTGCTGGAGGGGTGCACGTCGCTTTCGGAGATCGTCATCCCGCAGAACGTCACGTCGATCGGGAACGCGTTTGCGGCGGGCTGCACGTCGCTCACGGAGTTTACCGTCCCCAACGGCGTCACGTCCGTCGGAAGGGGGATCCTGGCGGGCTGCACGCAGCTCGAACGGCTCACCGTTCCCTTCCTCGGGGCGAGTGCGTCGGGTGCGTCGACGCTGGGGTATCTCTTCGGGAACGCGTCGTGGAACGACGAAGTCCCCGCCTCCCTGCGCACGGTGGAGCTCACCCGCGCCGAGGTGCTCGCATACGGCGCCTTTGCCGATTGCGCCTCGCTCGAGAGCATCGTGCTTGCCGAGGGGCTGACATCCGTCGGGGCGCGGGCGTTTTACGGGTGCCGTTTGCTCGCATCGCTCACCGTTCCCGCAAGCGTCGGACAGATGGGGCACGCCATGCTCGCGGAGTGCACTTCGCTCGAGGAAGTCTCCCTGCCCTTTGCGGGACAGACGCAGACGCAGAACGCCTTTTTGGGCTATTTGTTCGGGCAGAATTCGCATTGGGAGGTGCCCGCATTGCCCGCATCGCTGAAAACGGTCGTGCTGACCAACGCCGGACAGGTCGCGGAGTACGCCTTCAATAACTGTTCCGCGCTGGAGCGCATCGTACTTCCCGAAGGGCTCTCTCTCATCGGGGAGCGGGCGTTCTTAAATTGCATGTCGCTCACCGAGCTCACCCTTCCCGACAGCGTGCAGCGGGTGGAGTTCGCCGCCCTGGAGCATTGCACTTCGCTCACCGAGCTCACTCTCCCCTTTGTGGGGGAGTATGCGCTCACCAACAACTTCCTTGCGCATCTGTTCGGCGGGAGCTATCAGAGCTACGGCTCCTTGGCGCCGTCGTCTTTGCGGAAGGTCACCGTGACGCAGGCAAAGACGGTGGGTGCGTATGCCTTCTATGGGTGCGAAAATCTTCAGACGGTCGTCCTTCCCGAGGGCACGACGTCGATCGGGGAATACGCTTTTTACGGCTGCCGCGCGCTTACGGAGCTGGAGCTGCCCGCGTCTTTGGAGCGCATCGGAGAAAGCGCCTTCACGGAGTGCCGCCGTCTTTCGGCCGTCACGCTGCCCGCGCCGCTGGAATACATCGGCGAGTACGCGTTTCAGAACTGTTTTCGCCTGTTTGAGGTGTATAACGAGAGCGCGCTCCCCGTCATACGCGGCGATTTTGGCAACGGATATGTCGCCTACTATGCGCTCGCCGTCTATACGGAGGGCGGAGAGGGGACGATCGCCGAAGAAGGCGGGTTCTCCTGGTTGCGCGCGGACGAGATGTGGTATCTGCATTCCGCGCCGCAGGGGGTGGAGGAGCTCGCCCTTCCCGCGCAGTTCACCTATGCGGGCGTGCCCGTCACGTCCTACGCGATCCCCGCATACTTCTGGGAGAACGACGCTGCGCTCAAATCGGTCGTCATCTCCGCCGCCGTCACGCAGACGGGGGAAAGCGCCTTTGCAAATTGCGGCGCACTCACATCGGTGACGTTCGCCGCGGGCTCGCAGCTTACATCGATCGGGCAGAACACATTTTCCTATTGTTCTTCGCTGGAAAAGATCGTCCTGCCCGACGGCTTGCAACAGATCGGCTACGGGGCGTTCATGGGGTGCGGGCGCCTTTCCGCCGTTACGCTGCCCGCATCGCTCACCTCCATCGAGCCCGACGCATTCTGGAACTGCTACCGGCTGTATGAAGTTTATAACAACAGCGCGCTGCCGCTCGGGGCAGGGACCTCCGACTACGGCGGCGTGGCAAAGTATGCGCTCGCCGTCTATGCCCCGCAGGACACCGACCGCCTTGCCTATCTCACGGTCGGCGACCTGTACTTCGCCCGCTACCGCGGCGTGTGGACGCTCATCGGCGCGCGCGAGGGGCTCACGCGTCTCCGCCTCGGCACGTTCAGTTACGGCGGCGAGACGATCGGTTCCTACCGCATCGCGCCCAACGCCTTTGCGAATTACGGGACGCTGACGTCTTTGGAGTTTGGCGACGCCGTCACGGCGGTCGGAGAAAATGCTTTCACCTCCTGCTCCTCGCTTACGGAAGTCGTCTTTACGGGGACGAAGGTCAAGGAGATCGGGGAATCCGCGTTTTCCTATTGCTATTCGCTTGCGGAGGTCGTGTTCCCGGAGGGGCTCGTCCGCATCGGGAACAACGCATTTTTCTCATGCACCTCCCTCCTGCGCGCCGACCTTCCCGCGGGGCTGGAGAGCGTGGGGGACAGTGCGTTCTATTGTTGTTATGCGCTGTATTCCGTCACGCTGCCGGCGTCGCTTGCGTCCGTCGGAAATTCCGCCTTTGCGGAGTGCCGCGACCTTCTGGAGGTGCGCAATCTGAGCGCGCTGCCCGTTGCGGCGGGCTCGTCCGAATATGGCGGCGTGGCGCGGTACGCGCTTGCGCTCTGTTCGTCGGCTGAGGAGAGCCGCTTCGTCGAGGAGGGCGGGTACTATTTCCTGCTCACGGACGGCGGCTGGCAGCTCGTGCGCTGCGGCTATCAGACCTATTACAATAACAACGATGCCTTCACGCTGCCCGACTCCTTCGCCTACGGGGAGGACATCATCGACGCGTATTCCGTCGGCAAAGAAGTGTTTATCTACGGGGGCGTCTACGCCGTCGTCGTCCCGCAGGGCGTCACCGCCATCGAATGGGGGACGTCGGGCTCCTATCTTCCCGATGTCGTATATTTTGGCGGCTCGCGCGAGGCGTGGCAGGCGCTCTCCGAAAACGGCTGGGCGGGCAGAACGGTGTATTATTATGCCGACTGCGTGCACGAGGCGGGGCAGTGGTGCCGTGACGCGGACGGCAACCTCATCACGGACGTCCGCGCCGAATGGCAATGGATGAAACTTCCCACCTGCGAGGAGGAGGGCGTGGAGCAGTACCTCTGTGTGCGCTGCGGCGCCGTTCTTCAGGAGCAGACGTATCCTCCCAACGGGCATTCGCCCGACGCGTCCGGAAGGTGCACGGTGTGCGGCAAGCAGGGCATCAACGCTGCCGATGTGCTCGGCACGTCGGAGCGCCTCGCCAACGATGAGAAGTTCCCGTTCGGAGTGAACGCGGACGGGCAGCTCGTCTCCTCCAATCACGACGACGGCTCCTCCTCCGTTCTCACCATTCCGGGAACGGACGGGATGCAGGTGTTCATTTCGTTCATGGTCTCCGCCGCCTCGGGCGAGTGCTGCGTCTTCCGCCTCAACGGGGAGATTGTGAACAGCATAAACGGGGACATCGGGGTGATGTACTCCAGCAGTTTTTTCCTGAACGAGGGGGACAAGCTGGAAGTGAGCTTTGAAAAGGACGGCGCAGGCAGCGCGTACGATGACTGCGTCTATCTGGATATCGTATTTTTTGAAAAATAAAGTGCGCCGCATGGCGGCGGAAAGCATGGAGATAGTATGAAAAACCGTGAGATCGTTGAACAACTGACGACGGAGCAGAAGCTGACGCTGGCGGCGTCCGTCAAGGCGCTCGCCGAGGGGGACTTCTCCGCCGTCGGGATCCCCGCATTCCGGTACAGCGGGCCGCACCGCATGAACGCAAGGTGCGGGAACGTCCTGCCTTCCTTTGCGGCGCTCGCCAATTCGTGGAACGTGCCGCTCGTCTCGGATGCGGCGTCGGTGCTCGCCGCGCAGGCGCGGGAGGAGCACATCCATTTCCTCTTCACCCCCGCCGTCAATGTGAGCGGCAGCCCTTACCGCCGCGGTATTTCGGAGGACGCGTGCCTTGCGGAGGCATACGCCCGTGCGATCGCCGGGGCGGATGCCGCCAACTGCGTCATGCCCTGTCTGAGCGGCTGCGGGCTGAACGAGGAGGACGCGCGCCGTCTCGACAAGACGCCCGATCCGCGCGTTCTGCACGAATATTATCTTGCGCCCTTTTCCTCCTTCTTCGAGGGCAAGACGCCCTCCGTCTCCGCGTCCTATGCGGCGCTCGGCGGCGAATACGGCGAGATCAACTGCTCGGCGATCAATGCCCGCCTGCACCGCTCGTCGGCGGGACGGTACGTCATCTGCACCGATGCGGATGCAAAGCATCAGGTCGCCTGTCTGAAAAAGGAAAATCTTCTCTGGGCGGGGGACGTCGCCGTCCTGCGCGCCGCGCACGAGCGATACCTGCACCTGAAGGACGAGGTGGATAAGGGCGGATGCAGCGTGGAGGAGCTGGAGGAGGCGTGCCGCACGGGGGAGGCGCTCGAGGACAGCGTGCTCGACGAGGCGGTCGACCGCGTCATCGAATTTGCGTCGCAGTGCGCCCGCACTGCGGGCGGGATGTATGCCGCCCCGCCCGCTCCCGACGTCTGCGCGCGCGCCGCGGAGGAGAGCATCGTCCTGCTCAAAAACACACAAAAAACGCTCCCGCTCAAGCCGTGCCGCCTTGCCGTCATCGGCAGGATCCCCACGCCCTCCGGCACCTCGTCGGAGGCGGCGTATGCCGAACAGGTGCGCGCGGACGGCGCGTTCACGCTCGTCGGAACGGCTGCGGGATATGACATGGCGAGCGACAGGAGCGACGAGATGGCGGAGGAGGCGTGCACGCTCGCCGCGCAGAGCGACGCCGTCGTACTCTTCCTGGGTGCGGACGCAGGGCGGGAGGAGGACATGATCGCCAACCGCAAGGTGCGCCTGCCCGCCAATCAGCTCGCGCTCGCGTCCGCGCTGTTCGGGATCGGAAAGCCCGTCATCGTCGTTTTGTCGGGCGAGCTCATGACCGATCTCTCCTTCGACGGGGGCGCGGCAGCCGTATTGCTCGCTCCCGTGAGCGGCACGGCGTGTGCCGCCGCACTCCATGCGGTGCTCACGGGCAAGACCGCCCCCTCCGGACGGCTCGCCTTCACCTGTTATGACGACCCGGACGGTCTGTATGCCGCCGCCGTCGCCGATAAGGACGCTGGCAAAAACAAGGTGGGGGGATTTCTCGGTTACCGCAATTACGATACTTCGGGCGTCAGCGTGCGCTATCCCTTCGGATTCGGGCTCTCCTATACGTCGTTCGCGTATTCCGCGTGCGAGGTGAACGGGACCAACGTCTCTTTCACCGTCCGCAACACGGGGCGCGTCGCGGCGTCGGAGGTCGCGCAGGTGTATGCGGGGATGCCGCGTTCGGCGTGCCTGCGTCCCAAAAAGGTGCTGTGCGGATTTGCCAAGATCCGCCTCGCGCCCGGACAGGAGAAGCGCGTCACGGTGCCCGTTTCGCAGCGCGCGCTTGCCGTATTTGAAAACGGGGATCTCCGTGTCGAGAGCGGGGAGTACGCCGTCTATGTCGGTTCGAACGTCTCGGATATCCGTCTGCGCGCGAAAATGCGCCTCTCGGGCAGCATTTTGCCGAAACACGGCGAGGCGGCGTCCGACTATCTGCAGGCAAAGTCCAACATTCTGGCGGACGGCTACACCTTTTCCGACATCCGCGTAAACCCCAAAAAGGGGAAACGTCTCTTTGCCTGGGGGCTCGTGCTGGCGATCGTCGGGCTCTTGTGCGCGACCGCCGCGCTCGCCTGCGAACTTGCGGGGATTCTGGGGGACGCGCTCGACGATACGGGGCGGCAGATCGTGTTCTTTGTGCCCGTCGGGCTGCTGCTTTTGGGCATCGTGCTCCTCTGCTGCGGCATCGGCGCGCGGCGCAGGGCAAGGCGCAGGGCGACAGTGCTGGTCAGGAAAAAGCCTTCGGAACAGCCCGCCGTGGCGCAGCAGCCCTACGCCCGCCTCTTTGACGAGGCGTTCGCCGAGGAGGACGCGCCCGTCTCCGACGGGGCGCAGCCGCAGGAGAATAAGACGTCTTACGGAAACGACTTCAACTCTGCCGATACCATGCCCCACGTCTGCGAGCGCTTCTGCGCCTTTGCGGCGGCGCGCGGGGTGGGGGTGGACGCGGGAACGGCGCGGCGGCTCTTTGCGTCGATGTGCGCGTCCCGCCTGCTCATCCTGCGCAGCAAGGCGCCCGCGCGGCTGAAAGCGCTCATGCAGGTGCTTGCGGAGTTCTGCGGGACGCCGTTCTATCTCGACGCCTGCGGAAAATACGCCTCGGCGGAGGAAATGTTCTACCGCATCACGCAGGGCGGGGCGGTGGAAAAGACCGCCGCCGCGCGCGCCGTGTTCGACGCGGCGCCCCGCCCCGAGCGCATCTTTTTGTCCGTTCTCGACGGGGTCATCCCCGACATGGTACCCTCCTTTTTCCTGCCCCTCGCGCGCTATATCAACTTCCCGGACGACGGCAACTCCGTCATCCTGCGCGAGGACGGACCTTCGGAGGGCGTCGTGCGCATCCCGCGCAACGTGTGGTTCGTGATGCTGCTCGAAGGCGGTGCCGACCTGCGCCGCACGGACGCGTATTTCGCCCGCATCGCAAGTTTTCTGGACGTGGAGCCGACCGAGGTCACAGAGGCGGCGGCAAAGCAGGACGTTGAACCCTTCCTCTACGGGCAGCTCGCGGGGCTGGAGCGCGTCGCGCGCGACGCGTACGCGCTGGATGAAGAGGGCGGCTGGAAGAAGATCGACCGTCTGGAGCGGTATGTGTGCAAGTTCACGGGCTTTTCTTCGGACAACAAGGGCTGGACGCGTATGGAAAAGTTCTCCTCCGTCTATCTTTCGGGCGGCGGCGAACAGGCGGACGCGCTCGACGCGACGGTGGCGGCGCAGCTCATGCTGCCCATCCTCGCCTCGCCCGCCGCAGAGGACGTCGGGGAGGAATACGCCCCCGGCGCCGCGCTCGATCTCTGTTTCGGCGAGGGGAATATGCCCGTATGCAAACAGATGACGGCGGAGCCCGTGCTCGCAGAGGAATGACGCAAAGGAGCAACACGCTATGATTTTTGCAGACATCACATCCCGCCTTCTGGCGGCGGACGGTTTTTTTGCAAAGCTCTTGGAGTTCGCGTCATCGTGGTACGCCATTCTCGCATACGTCATTTTGCTGCTCGTCATCGTGGCGGTCGTCGTCGTGGCGCTCATCGTGCGGGAGAGCAGGCGGACGGAGCCCGTGACCATCCGCGCGGTGGTGGGGGAGAGCGCTCCCGCGCCTGCGCGCGTGCAGGCGCAGGAGAGCGCGTCCGCATCCGTGGCGGCGGCGGAGGAGGGCGCGAAGTCCCGATACGAGGGGCTCACCGCGCTCGACGCGGAAAAGGAGAGTTTTCTGCGCAGCGATTACGACGAACATATCAATTTAAAGACCCTGTGCGAGCGGTTCCGCAACTATGCGGCGGGGAAGCTGCGGCTCTACTATTCCGCGGCGGACATCCGCAGATTCGTGGCGGGACTTCTGGTGTCGCACATCATGATCCTGCAGGGGATGTCGGGAACGGGCAAGACGTCGCTCGCGCGTGCGTTCGGGGAGTTTCTGGACAATCCTTCGCTCATCGTGCCGGTGCAGCCGATGTGGAAGGAGCGGACGGACCTTGTGGGATATTACAACGAATTCACGAGAAGGTTCAACGAAACGGACCTGTTGAAGAAGATGTACGAGGCGAATTACAGCAAAGACATCTTCATCACGGTATTGGACGAGATGAACATTGCGCGGGTGGAGTACTACTTTGCGGAGTTTTTGTCGCTGCTGGAACTGCCCAACCCGGAGGAGCGCAACCTTGTGGTGGCGAACGGGAGCTGGGAGGACGACCCGGAGCAGCTCGACAAGGGGCATCTGCGCCTGCCCGCGAATATGTGGTTTATCGGGACGGCGAACAACGACGACTCGACGTTTGCCATCTCGGACAAGGTGTACGACCGTGCGATGATCATGGACCTGGACACGAAGGCGGAGAGTTTTTATGCGGAGAGCGGGGGACGAGTGCATTTGACGGCGAAGCGGTTTGCGGAGCTGGGGGAGGCGGCGCAGCGGGAATATGAGATCACGCGGCGGAACCTCGGGAGATTGCAGAAGCTGGACGAATACATGAAGGAAAATTTCAGGATCACGTTCGGGAACCGTATCATGAAGCAGATACGGACGTATGTTCCCGTATACATAGCTTGCGGCGGGGAGGAGCTGGAGGCGCTGGACGATATTCTGGCGAAGAAGGTGATGCGCAAGCTGGGGATGCAGAATCCCGTATACATCCGCAACCAGGCGGACAAATTCTGCAGATATATGGACGAACTGTTCGGAGAGGACGGGCTGAAAGAGTGCAAAGCCGTGGTACAGCGGCTCAAACTCAACGCCTGACGCCCCAAAGGAGAGCGCTATGAGCAGACTGGATACATATTACCGCGCCTTTCACGACCTGCGCAGGAACACGCGCGAGGACCGTGATTGTGCCGCGCTGCGTAAAATATTCGTGCGCGCGGGCGCGGAGAGCGACAAAATAGAGGTCATCAGAACGGTCTGCAAGATCGAGGACGACTGGATCTCCGCCATTGAGGAGGGGCTCGTTCATATCGGCAAAGCGATCGCCGAGGAGCGGCAGTTCATCCTCTCCAACGGGGAAGTCGTCCCCATCGAGAAGGTCAAATTTGTCTCGCGCGAGTCCGTCGAGCATCTCTCCAAGCACAGCAATCTCCTCACCAAGGAGCGCGCCGACGGCGACATCGTTCCCGATAAACTGTATACGGTGGAGCGGCTGAACGACTATGCGGTGTATGAGAACAGATTTCTCTATATGCTCCTGTGCTTTCTGCGCGACTTCATCACCTATCGCTACGAAAAACTGACGGAGCTCGCCAATACCTACCGCGGCAGCCTGCAGATCAAAAAGCAGGCGGACGGGGACGGGCGCAGGTCGGAGACGGAGATCGTGCTCAACGAGGTCATCACGGACGACCCGTTCCTCGCCGAGACCAATCCCGCGCGGGAGAAGCTGGAGCGCATCAGCGATATTTTAAAGAACGTCATGGTGTATCTTGCAACGCCGCTCATGGAGGCGGTCGCAAAATCCCCCATGCTCAAACCGCCCATCACGGAGACCAACGTTCTGAAAATGAACAAGAATTTCCGCGGCGCGGTGCAGCTTTATTACTTTATTTCCGCCTACGACCGCGACGGGTACACGCTCGAGGAGGAGGTGCGCACCGTCCGTCCCTTCCCCGACCTTGTCGCCGATGAATTTGCCGACGCCGTCGCGCTGCTCTCCTTCCTCACCTATGAACACGGCATGGATATTTCGGAGACGCTGCGTGCCCGCTTCCGCGAGGAGGAGCGGCGCAGAAGGGAGGCGGAGGAGGAGCGCCGCCGCGAACAGCTCGAAAAGCTGCGCAGGCGCATCCGCGAGTCGGGCGGAAGTCCCGAGGAGTATATGCTCCTGCTCGAACAGCGCAACCGCGTTCTGGAAGAGGATTCCGCGCAGCTCCGCGTTGCGCGGGGGGAGATCGCCCGCCTCACCGCGCTTTCCGAACAGCAGGCGGAGGAGTGCGAGCGGCTCAACGCCGCCCTTTCGGACAGCGCCCGCGAACTGCGCGAACGGGAGGCGGCGCACCGCGCACAGGTAGCATCGCTCGAAGAGGAGCATTCGCGCGCCGTGCAGGAGCTTTGCAGGGAGCATGAGGAGCGCCTGCGCGAGCTTGGCGATCGGCAGCAGGAGGAGCTGCGCGCCGTGCGGGAGCAGTCTGCCGCCGCGGAGGCGGAACTCCGCGTCCGTCACGCACAGGAGACGGAGGAGCTGCGGACGCAATGCGAGCGCGCGCTCGAAGAAAGCAGCAATGCGCACCGCGCCGAGGTGGAAAAATTGCAGGCAGATCATGCGGCGCAGTGCACGGAATACGACGCCCGTCTTGCCGCGGCAGGCGAGACGGAGCGGCAGCAGGCGGCGCAGCTCGCCGCCGCGCGCGAGCAGCTCGGCGCGCTGGACGAGGCGCACGCACGCCTCTCCGCGCAGTATACCGCCCTGCGCAAACAGCAGGGACTGTTGACCGAAGCGGACGATTTTTCCTCCCGCGAGAAGTTCGGCGAGCTGGAAAAGCAGTACGAGGCGTTCCGTCGGCTCTTCCGCGAGGAGTGGAAGAAGGCAAAGAGGGGCATCCGCAGGGAGGTATTCCGCGAGGTGCGCGCCAAGGCTGCGGCGCAGGGCGGCGCACCCGCCCCTTCGGAGGACGCGCAGGCGGCAAACCGTTCCGAAGAGATCGGCGGGAGCGAGGACGAAACGGACGAAGGCGGACGGGAGTAAGCCATGGCGAAAGAACATAAAAAACTCAAAAAGCGGTATATCCTGCTGGCGGCTGCCGTTCTCATCGTCGGCGCGCTGCTCACGGCGGCGCTCGCGCTGCGCTTCGGGAACGGGACGGAGAGCGCCCTTGCCGTCGTCCCTTCGGAGACGATGTACGTCCTTCTGGTGCTCCTCCTCATGCTGCCCGTCGCGCTCGTCGCACTGTTTGCGGTGTACCTCGTGCGCAGAAGGCGCATGAAGTCCGCGCCGCCCGTGACCATCCGCGCGGTGGTGGGGGAGAGCGTTCCCGCGCCTGCGCGCGTACAGACGCAGGAGAGCGTGTCCGAGCCCGCTGCGGCGGAGGAGGGCGCGAAGTCCCGATACGAGGGGCTCACCGCGCTCGATGCGGAAAAGGAGAGTTTTCTGCGCAGCGATTACGACGAACATATCAATTTGAAGACCCTGTGCGAGCGGTTCCGCAACTACGCGGCGGGGAAGCTGCGGCTCTACTATTCCGCGGCGGACATCCGCAGATTTATTGCGGGACTTCTGGTGTCGCACATCATGATCCTGCAGGGGATGTCGGGAACGGGCAAGACGTCGCTCGCGCGTGCGTTCGGGGAGTTTCTGGACAATCCTTCGCTCATCGTGCCGGTGCAGCCGATGTGGAAGGAGCGGACGGACCTTGTGGGATATTACAACGAATTCACGAGAAGGTTCAACGAAACGGACCTGTTGAAGAAGATGTACGAGGCGAATTACAGCAAAGACATCTTCATCACGGTATTGGACGAGATGAACATTGCGCGGGTGGAGTACTACTTTGCGGAGTTTTTGTCGCTGCTGGAACTGCCCAACCCGGAGGAGCGCAACCTTGTGGTGGCGAACGGGAGCTGGGAGGACGACCCGGAGCAGCTCGACAAGGGGCATCTGCGCCTGCCCGCGAATATGTGGTTTATCGGGACGGCGAACAACGACGACTCGACGTTTGCCATCTCGGACAAGGTGTACGACCGTGCGATGATCATGGACCTGGACACGAAGGCGGAGAGTTTTTATGCGGAGAGCGGGGGACGAGTGCATTTGACGGCGAAGCGGTTTGCGGAGCTGGGGGAGGCGGCGCAGCGGGAATATGAGATCACGCGGCGGAACCTCGGGAGATTGCAGAAGCTGGACGAATACATGAAGGAAAATTTCAGGATCACGTTCGGGAACCGTATCATGAAGCAGATACGGACGTATGTTCCCGTATACATAGCTTGCGGCGGGGAGGAGCTGGAGGCGCTGGACGATATTCTGGCGAAGAAGGTGATGCGCAAGCTGGGGATGCAGAATCCCGTATACATCCGCAACCAGGCGGACAAATTCTGCAGATATATGGACGAACTGTTCGGAGAGGACGGGCTGAAAGAGTGCAAAGCCGTGGTACAGCGGCTCAAACTCAACGCCTGACGCCCCAAAGGAGAGCGCTATGGAACAAAAACCGAAGAGTGCCAACAGATCGAAGACACTTCTGTTCGTGATCGGGGCGATCGCTTTGGGCATCACCGCGCTTTTGGCCGTGCTGTTCACGCTGATCGGAACGGGCATCGTGGGGGCGTCGCGCACCACGCTCGTCTTTACTTCGCAGTCGCAGGAGTTCGTATATGACGGCACGTCCCACACCGCGCCCGAGTGGGAGCTCACGGAGGGCGAATTGCAGGAGGGGCACGAGGCGGAGGCGGTCTTTTCGGGCAGCCGCCTGAGCGTCGGCACGGCGGAGAACACCTTTACCGTCAGGATAAAGGACGCGAACGGCGCGGACGTCACGCGGTATTACAAGATCGAGTGCCGCCCGGGGACGATCACCGTCCTCGGCCGTCCCGTCACCATCCGCACCGCCTCCGCCGAGAAGGTGTACGACGGCACGCCGCTCACGGCAGAGGGCGCGCAGATGACGTCGGGCGAGCTGCTCGACGGGCACACCCTTTCCGTGGAGGCGACGGGTACGCGCACGGAGGCGGGAGAGGGCAGGAATACATTCTCCGCCAAAGTGACGGACGCCGACGGCGCGGACGTCACGGCAAATTATGCGTTTTTGGAGGACCTCGGCACGCTCAAAGTGACGCCGGTCGAAATTTCCGTCAGCTCGGGATCCGCCGAAAAGGTGTACGACGGCACGCCGCTCACCTGCGACGGGTATACCGTGTCCTCCGCGACGAAACTGCTGGAAGGGCACACCGTCACGGAGGTGGTCATGCCGAGCTCGCAGACCGATGCGGGCGTCACGTCCAACACCATCACGCAGCTCGTCATCTGCGACGAGGACGGGCGCGATGTATCAAATAATTACAACGTCCGCTATTTTTACGGCACATTGCTCGTCCGCCCGATGCCCATCACGGTGCGCTCCGGCAGTGCCAGCAAGGTCTACGACGGCACGCCGCTCACCTGCAACGGCGAGGACGATTGGGAGTTCACGTCCATCTACCGTCCCATTGAGGGGCATACGGCGCAGGTCGCCATCTCGGGCACGCGCACGGAGGTGGGAGAGAGCGATAACACTATCGCGCAGGTGCTCATCTATGATGAAGCGGAAAAGGACGTCACGTCAAACTATGAAGTGACGCTCGAGTTCGGCATCCTCACGGTCAAGGAAGGCAGCGGTCAGACGCCGGGCGGCTCGGGCGAAGGCGAGGGTGAAGGCGAAGGGGAGGGCGGCAGCGGCGGCGGGTCGCTGGACGCCTCGGGCAATATCCAGGGGGGCGACCCCGACGCGGAGCCCTATCCCGTGCTGCGCGTGATGACCGAAGGTACCCAAACTGTTTACCTGCGCGCCTTCAGCTACGGCGATTATACGGGAAAGGGCTGGACGCAGGCGGAGGAGTACGACGGGCTTTTGAGCGGCACGTTCAGCCTCAACTATCTCATGGGCGTGGCGCTCGCGCAGGCGGGCTGCGCCTCGTCGCGCGTCGGGATCGAGGTGCTCGCGGGGAAAGACTATTTTCTGCCCTATTACACCTCGTTGAGCCGCGACGGGAGCTATGACATCCAGACCTCGGACGTTATATACAGCGGGGACGTGAGCGCCGCTTACACCCTGGATTGTTTCTTTTACGACGTCTTGCAGAGCGGCATCCCGAACGCGGGGCTGGGGGGATATATCGCCGCCGAGGAGTCCTACCGCACGTTCGTCAAAAAGCAGTATTTGAGCGTGGACGGCGCAAGTTCGCAGCTCCTTGCCTATCTCGACGCCGTCATTGCGGAACAGGGACTGAAGGACGCCTCCAAGGACGTGATCGCCCTCATTGCGCAGGCGGCGGCGTACATCCGCGGCGCGGCGGAGTATAACCTTGACTATGACCGCACGCTCGATGACAGCGCGGACAAAGTATACGATTTTCTCGTCACTTATAAGGAGGGTATCTGCCAGCACTACGCGAGCGCGGCGACGCTGCTCCTGCGCAGAATGGGGCTGCCCGCCCGCTATGTGTCGGGGTATGCTGCCGAAACAGAGGCGGGCGTCTGGACGGAAGTCACGTCGGATAAGGCGCACGCCTGGGTGGAGGTATATCTGGACGGCATCGGCTGGGTGCAGATAGAAGTGACGGGCGGCGGTCCCGGCGGCGGCGCAGGCGGCGGCACGGGCGAAGGTGATGGCGGCGGCACGGGCGAAGGAGAAGGCGAAGGTGAAGGTGAAGGTGGCACGGGTGAAGGCGAGGGCGAAGGCGGCAGCGGCGGCGGATCGCTGGATGCCTCGGGCAACATCCAGGGGGGCGACCCCGACGCGGAGCCCTGCCTTGTGCTGCGGGTGCAGAGCGAGCGGGACGCCAAGCTGTATCTGCGCGCCTTCAGTTTCGGCGATTACACGGGAACGATGTGGACGCAGGCAGAGGAATACGACGGGCTTCTGGACGGCACGTTCAGCCTCAACTATCTCACGAGTGCGGCGCTCGCACAGGCGGGATATTCCGGCGCGCGCCTGCGCATCGAAGTGCTCTCGGGCGGCGACTATTTCCTTCCCTATTACACCTCTTTGAGCCGCATCGACGATTACGACATCCAGACCTCCGACGTCAAATACGGCGGGGACGTGAGCGGCACCGACACGCTCTATTACTACACTTACGACGTCACGCAGGACGGAAGACCCTCCGCGGGGCCGGGCGGCTATTCCGCCGCCGAGGAGGCGTACCGCGCCTTTGTCAGGGAGCAGTATCTTGATCTGAGCGGCGTGGACGGACGCCTTCTCGACTACCTCGACAAGATCATAGAAGAGAACGGGCTCAACGACTCGTCCAAGGACGTTTCCTACCTCATTGCGCAGGCGGCGGCGTACATCCGCGGCGCGGCGGAATATAACCTGAAATACGACCGCGCGCTCGATGGCAGCGCGGACATCGTGTACGACTTCCTCGTCACCTACAAGGAAGGCATCTGCCAGCACTACGCGAGCGCGGCGACGCTGCTTCTGCGCAGGATGGGGCTGCCTGCCCGCTATGTGTCAGGGTACGTTGCCGAAACGGAGGCGAACGTCTGGACGGATGTCATGTCGGACAAGGCGCACGCCTGGGTGGAGGTGTATCTGGACGGCATCGGCTGGGTGCACGTCGAAGTGACGGGCGGCAGCGCATCGGAAATGCCCGGCGGCGGCAGCGGCGCACAGCAGACCAAGCTGACGATCAAGCCCGTCAACGAATATCAGCACGAGAGCGTCGGGACGGTGCTGCGCCCCTCGGGCGAGGTGCAGGGGCTCGGTAGCCTGCTCGCCGACGGATATACCTACGAGGCGGTCGTGGAGGGCGAGCAGACGGGGCTCGGCATCGGAACGAGCACCATCACATCCTTCACGCTCTACGACCCCGATCGCAACGATGTCACGGACAAATTCAAGATCGCCTTCCTCGACGGGAAATTGCAGATCTATTGTGCGGAACTCACCGTCACGACGGGGAGCGCCAATGGTGTCTTTGACGGCGTCCCGCTCACCTGTGGGGAGTGCAGCCATACGGGAACGCTCCTTCCGGGGCACACCGTGTCCGTGCTGCGGGCGACGGGGGAACAGTATCTTGCGGGGAGCAGCAGCAACACGTTCGAGATCGTCATCCTCGATGAACAGGGCGAGGATGTCACCGACACTTACAAGATCAACGCGCAGTACGGCACGCTGACGGTGCAGGCGCGGCAGATCACCGTCACGGCGGGCAGTGCCGAAAAGATCTACGACGGCGCGCCGCTCACCTGCCGCGAGTATGAACTGTCCGGAGAGCTTGCCGAAGGGCATACCGTCGTGGTGACGCTCCGCGGGTCGCAGACGGGCATCGGCCGCTGCGAGAACCTGGTGGAGAGCGTCGTGATCTACGATCGGGACGGAAATGACGTGACGGACGGCTACATCGTCGTCACCGTCAACGGGACGTTGCGCGTCGATCCGCCCGTCGGCTGAAAAGCATTGCAAGGAGCATTCTTATGCTGTATGAAAATTATCGCCGTAAAGTGATAAAACTTGCGCAGATCGTTCAGGTCATCAAGCGGTTCCGCATCCTGATCATCTGTGTCGCCGCCTTTTTGCTGTGTCTCACGGCGACGCTTCTCGGCATACACGGCATCGTCTATACCGTCTCGGAGTGTCCGCAGACGCTGGAATACGGCGAGGCGCTCTCCTTCGGCGCGGACGCCGTCTTTGCGGGCGTCAGATACGAGTACGCCGAACAGGGCTCGGAAAATTGGAGCACGCAGATGCCTACGCGCGCGGGGGAATACCGCGTTCGCGCCGTTTCGCGCAATGTCTTCGGCGGGGATTCCTACGGGAAGGTGTTTGCGTTCGCCATCCTGCCCAAAGTGACGGGCGTCACCATCGACCAGGCGTCCATCCGCTTCGGCGACGAACTTTCCGTCTCGGCAGACCTTGCCTACGGCGACACCATCGTCTGCTCCGCGTTTGACTATGAGGACATCGGCAAGACCTCCACATCCGTCACGCCCGTGCTTTCGGGCATCACCGTCTACGACGAGAACGGCGAGGACGTGACATCGTCTTACGACCTTCACCCCGTGGCGGGGATCGTCGACTTTACGCCGCGCAGCATCCGCATCACGGTGGAGGACAAGTCGGGCGTGTACGACGGCACGCCGCTCACGCTCCATGCCTATGCGCTGGACGAGGCGACCCCGCTCGCGGAGGGCGACAGGATCGTCGCCGTGTTCGACGACAGCCGTACGGATGCGGGCGCTGCCGAAAACGTGCCCGAGATCCGCATCTTCCGCGACGTCGCGGACAAGAGCGTGGAGGTGACGGGGAACTATCACATCGACATCGCGCCCGGGACGCTCACGGTGGAAAAGCGCCCGCTCGTGCTGGGGACGGCGGATGCGGAAAAGGTGTACGACGGCGCGGCGCTCACCGAAGAGGAGGGGTATGCCTTCCTCTCGGGCACCTCGCTCGTCGAAGGGCATACGATCCGCGTCGTGCGCAGCACGGCGCTCACCGACGTGGGCACGGCGGAAAATCTTCTCGAATTTGCCGTCTCCGACGCGCAGGGCAACGACGTCACACAGAACTATTCCATTCTGTTGGATATGGGCACGCTCAAAGTGACGCCCCGTCCGCTTACCGTTATCTCGGAAAGCGGCAGCCGCGTGTATGACGGCACGGCGTATTCCCTTGCAAAGTTTTCCGTCGCCTCCGATACGCCTCTTGCCGAGGGGCAGAACGCCTCCGTGTGCACGGCGGCGGAGCAGACGGACGCGGGGGAGTGCGAAAACGTCCTCACCGTCGCTCTTTCGGACGCGGACGGGAAGGACGTCACCGCCAACTATCAGATCGACTATACTTACGGAACGCTCTCCGTGACGCCCCGCCCCGTTGAAATTCAGACGGAAGATAGGAGTTTTGTCTACGACGGCACGGCGCATTCGTACGAGGGGCACGCTGTTTCGGAGAAGGGCTCCCTCGTCGAAGGGCACACGACCACAGCTCACGACCTTGCTTCCGTCACCGACGTCGGGGAAACGGACAATGTGATGTCCGTGACCGTTGCGGACGCTGCGGGCAGGGACGTGACGAAAAATTACGCCCTCACCTATACTTACGG
>CALVTL010000002.1 GCA_944362555.1 uncultured Clostridia bacterium | reverse complement strand
CTTTTGCCCTCCTTTGTAACTTTTTTTCTAAAAATGTAACTTTTTACATCTTTTTGACAGTATACTACGCCCCATACGGGATTGTCAATATCTATCACGAAATTTCTTCGGCTTTTTTCAAAAATTTTTTGCGAAGAAAGAAAAATGACTGAAATATTATAAAAAGTTGAATGTATCACGCATTGATGCCGTCTGTTGCATACCCATTCTGCATACCACACAATCAAAAATAAGCATTTTACATTATCATGCGCGCGTGGTATAATATAGACGAAAAAGAAAGCGCGAGGCATCATGCAGATGGACAGAGTAAAAAATTGCCAAGAAAAATTTGAAACACTCTTCGGCGGAAAGCCGACGCAGAACGAGGGAAACGATCCCGAATTCATGCGCATCTTGCAGCGGTTCATCTTCGGCGAGGTAAGCTTTGCGGGCTCGCTCGACGATAAAATGCGCGAACTTATCACCGTCACGGTGCTTACCGTCAATCAGACGCTGCCGCAATTAAAAGCGCACGTCGGCGCGTGCCTCCATATCGGCATTTCGCCCATCGCCATCCGCGAAACGGTGTACGAGTGCGCGCCCTTTATCGGCTTTCCAAAGACGCTCAACGCCATCGCCGCGATGGACGAGGTGTTTGCGGCAAGCGGCATTGCCCTTCCCCTCGAAAGCGGCGAGACGGTGACGGAGGAGGACCGCTTTGCAAAGGGGCTCGCCCTGCAAACGCCCGTGTACGGCGATGAAATAAAAGACCGCTACACATGGCTGCCCGCAGAATTTGCCGAGGCGGTGCCGCGCTTTCTGACCGAGCTGTGCTTTTCCGACTTTATGACGCGAAAAGGGTTGGACGGAAAAACGCGCGAGCTGCTGACCGTCGTCCTGCTGGCGGCGCTCGGCGGTGCGGAAATACAGGTGCGCTCCCACGTCGAAGGCGCGCTGAAAACGGGCAGCACAAAGGAAGAAGTCGTCTGCGCGCTCGTCCACGCCATGCCGTATATGGGTTTTCCGCGCCTCTTTAACGCGCTTAACTGCTCCAAAGAGCTGTTATGACGCCTTTCGGCGCGCGGTTGCAATCTCCCTTTCAATGTGGTATAATGATCGCGCATCATACGGCGCCTGCCATAACTACAAGGAGAACCAAATGGAATACCGCATCTTAAAATACTTTCTGACGGTCGCGCGGGAGGAAAACATCACGCGTGCGGCGGATATTTTGCACATTTCCCAGCCCGCGCTCTCCCGCCAGATGATGCAGCTCGAAGAAGAGCTCGGCGCGCAGTTATTTGTGCGCGGCAGGCACAGCACCACGCTCACCGAGGACGGGATGCTCCTTCGCCGCCGTGCGCAGGAGATCGTCGAACTCACCGAAAAGACGGAGCGGGAATTTCTGACGGGGAAGGAAGAGATCGGCGGCATTATTTCCATCGGCAGCGGCGAAGGCGCCGTCATGCGCTTTTTGGCAGAAGTAATGCGCGAATTCAGCGCACGCTATCCCGACGTGCGGTTCGACCTTTATTCCAACAACGCCGACCATGTGAAGGAGCGGCTGGAGCGCGGCACGCTCGATCTCGGCATCATCATCGGAAACAGCGATCTGTCCAAATACGAGACCGTCCCCCTGCCCGTCAGAGAGCGCTGGGGCGCCATCGTTCCCGCCAAATGCCCGCTCTCAAAAAAGGAACATATCACGCGCGAAGACCTCGTGGGGCATAAAGTGTTCGTCTCCAAGCAGAGCGCATGGCAGGGCGTTGACGATTGGTTCGGCGAATATTACGACAAGATGGAAATTTACGCCACCTATAATCTTCTGTACAACGCCGCCGTGCTCGTAGACAGCGAACTCGGCGCAGCGCTCTGCATCGAGGGCGCGGTCTCCCTCTACAACTCGCCGAACGTTATCTTCAAGCCCTTCTATCCCGAACTGACCGCAAATAACACGCTCATCTATAAAGCGCAGCCCATGACGCGCACGGTCACGAAATTCATCGATTTTATCAAGGAAAAACTTGACGAAAAAGCGTGACGCCTTCCCGCGCCGCTACTATAACTTGATTGCATAACTTGAAATAAAAAATAAGTATTTTACATAATAAAGCGATCGCGATATAATCAGTGTGTAAAGAAAAATCTTTGCACACTTATTTTTTTGGAGTACAACCATGAAAAAGAATCTCGGAAACGGAGTGGCACTCTATCCCACGCCCGTCATCGTGGTGGGCGCAATGGTCGGCGGCAAGCCGACCCGGACGCTCGTCGCGCATATCGGCATTCCCGCGCACGATATGGCGATGGTCAGCCTTGCAAAGGCGCACTATATCAACCGCGGGATCAGGGAGAACAGAGTTCTTTCCATCAACGTGGTGGACGAAAGCTGGCTCGAGAAAGCCGCCGCCACGGGAGCCGTATCGGGGAACAAAACGGATAAGTCGGAACTGCTCGGCTATACCGTGGGCGAAACGGGCGCGCCACTCGCAACCGACGCCAAACTTACGATGGAATGCATCGTCGCCGATGTGTATGAAACGCCAGCGTTTGAAAATTTTATGGTGAAGGTCAACAATACCTTTGCCGATGAGAGTATTTTGGGGGAAAAGGGCGACAAGCCCGATTTCGACAAGTTCAAGCCCGTCCTCTTTGAGATGCCCGGCTATACCTATCTGAAAACAGGCGACACCATCGGCAAGTGCATGAGCTTCGGGAAAAAAGTATGAAAGACATTTTAGAACGGGACAGGTCGGGCGAACCCGTCTCCTGCGACGATCCCGAATATTACAAAATAAAGGCGGTCATCTGCAAGGCGAAAATGCTGACGCAGCAGCTCAATACGCAGGTTTTGGGCGAAGAAGAGATACGGCGGCTGTTTTCCGAGCTGACGGGGCAGAAGGTCGAAGACGACTTCACGCTGTGGACGCCCTTTTATACAGACTTCGGCGCAAATATCCGCGTCGGCACGAACGTGTTCATCAACCACGCCTGCACCTTTATGGACAGGGGCGGCATCACCTTGGGCGACGACGTGTTCATCGGCCCGAAGGTCTGCCTCATCACCGAAAACCACGGATCAGAACCCTCGCTCCGCCGCACGCTCACTTCCAAGCCCATTCATATTGAGCGCGGCGTATGGATCGGTGCGGGCGCAATCGTCCTTCCCGGCGTGACCGTGGGAGAAAACGCTGTCATCGGCGCGGGAAGCGTCGTCACGCACGACGTCCCCGCCAATACCGTCGTGGCGGGAAACCCCGCCAAAGTCATCAGAAAAATATAAGGAGAACGGATATGAAACAAAAATTGTTGATCGTCATCACGGCAATGCTGTGCGCGCTCGTATTTATCTTTACGGGTTGTTCCGATCCCGAAGGACAGCAGGGGCAAAATGATCAGACTGCGCCGCCCCCTTCCGTCGGGCAAGGGAAAGTGCTCGTCGCCTATTTTTCGGCAACAGGCAATACGGAAGGCGTGGCGGAGATCATCGCCGATACGACGGGCGGAACGCTGTTTGAGATCGTCCCCGAAGTGCCGTACAACGACGCCGACCTCAATTATTCCAACGATGACTGCCGCGCCAACCGCGAGCAGAACGACGAAAACGCCCGTCCCGCCATTGCAAACGAGGTGGAAGATATGGCATCTTACGACAAGGTGTTCATCGGACATCCCATCTGGTGGGGAGATGCGCCGCGCATCATTCAGACCTTTTTGGAAAGCTACGATTTTTCGGGCAAAGAGGTCTACACCTTCTCGACGAGCGGCTCTTCTTCGGGCAGCGGCGCGTTCAACGGCTTGTCGAGTGAATATCCCGACATTGACTTTGTGGAAAACCTGCACTTTACCTCTTCGCAGCTTTCCTCTGCCCAAACGCGCGTGGAAAGCTGGATCGAGGCGCTCGGCATTACGAGCAATGCAGAAACAAACCGCATTTCCTTTACCATCGGCGGCGAAACGGTCTATGCGACCTTATACGATAATTCCGTGGCGCGCGACCTTGCATCCCGCCTGCCCTTAACGCTGGAATTTTCCGACTACAACTCAACCGAAAAAATAGCTTACCTTCCCGACGGTTCGGAAGATTGGGATCTATCCGACGCGCCGACAAGCTGCACCCCTTCGGCGGGCGACATTACGATGTATTCCCCGTGGGGCAATCTTGCCATTTTCTATCGGGACTTTCGCTTATCGAACGGGCTCGTTCCCGTCGGAAGCCTTGACGACGGGGCGATCGAGCTGTTCGCCGCCCAAGACGAGGACTTTTCTGTTCTTATCGCGGCGGCATAATGACGCGGCGGCATAATGACAAAGATCCACATTGACGATCGCCGTGTTCCGACAAAAATCCAAAAACGGGAGCTGCCCGAAGGACGGCTCCCGTTCTGTTGATACTTCACGGCAATAAAAGACCGTTCCGCGCCCCTCATGAGATCCGCGCACAGGGGTTGACTTTTTGAAAAATATCGGCTATAATAATATCGGATATTATATCAGCCGAAAAGGAGGATGTCATGTATATCAGAAGGCACGCGGAAAAGACGGTTGTAACACTCTCGAAAATGTTCGGCGCCGTGCTTGTTGCGGGTCCGAGACAGGTCGGGAAGACGACGATGCTTGATAAGCTGACCGACGGTTTCAGCCGCGCCACGCTGGACGACCCCATCCTGCGCGCCGCCGCAGAGGAACAGAGCGGCACCTTCTTTTTGGACAATCCTCCTCCCGTATTTATTGACGAGATCCAAAAAGCCCCTGCCCTGTTCGAGCAAATAAAGCTGTACCTCGACAGGGATAAAAAGAAGGGTCAGTTTTATCTGTGCGGTTCACAACAATTCAGGATGATGAAGGGCGTCAGTGAATCGCTTGCCGGACGGATCGGTCTTGTAACGCTTCTGGGATTGTCAATGAGAGAACGGCAGGGCGTCACCTTCGATCTGCCCTTTCTTCCGACGCAAGAATACTTTGCCGCGCGCAAAGCAGAAAGGGTCGAAATCGGATATGCCGATGTGTGGGATCTGATCCATCGCGGCAGTATGCCGGAACTTGCAGAGAACCCCGGTTATGACTGGAAACTGTTTTACAGCGCTTATGTAAACACCTATATCGAACGGGATGTCAAAGAGCTGTCCGAGATCGGCGATACGGTAAAATTTACCAATTTTATGGTCGCCGCCGCCTCCTGTACGGGGCAGCTTCTCAACCTGACGTCGCTTGCGAGGGATGTCGGCATCAGCGTCCCGACCGCCGAGAGATGGCTCTCCATCCTCGTGGCGTCAAATATCATCTATCTCTTACAGCCCTACTCCAGCAACATCTTAAAACGCGTTGTAAAAACCCCCAAGATCTATTTTCTCGATACGGGACTTGCCGCCTATCTCACCAAGTGGACGACGTCCGATGTGCTGAAAAACGGCGCGATGGCAGGAGCATTCTTTGAGAACTTTGTCCTTTCGGAGATCATCAAGAGCTACTATAACTGCGGGATCACCGAACCGCCCCTCTACTTTTACAGGGATAAGGACATGAACGAGATCGACCTGCTGATAGAAGACAGCGGAACGCTGTATCCCATCGAGATCAAAAAACACGCCGATCCGCACAAAAAAGACATCTCCGCTTTTCAAAAGCTCGACGATATCCCCAATATGAAGCGCGGAACGGGCGGCGTCGTTTGTCTTTACGATAAGCCCGTCTCCCTGTCGGAAACGGATAAAGTCATTCCAATCAACTATCTCTGAACAAGCGATCCTCTGCCACGGCTTTCGGCGTGCGGCAAAGCCGCGGACAACCCACGGGGGCGCTCTTCCAAGCGCCCCCGTTCAGTTTGGAAGAACGCCGCGCGCTTTCAAAGAACAAAGGGAGAGGATGAACCGCTCCTCGGGCGAAAAATCGGGGGCGGGCGCATCTGCGCCGTCCGCCGTGTCTGCGCGAAGGAGATATTCCGTGAGCGCCGAATCGGCGCGCAGTTGTTTGGAGATCTCCGTGCGGGTATCGTTTTTTGTACTCCCGCTCCTCCTTGTTATCAGCGACGGGTCCCCCTCGCGGATGCGCAGCGTCCGGCGGATCTCCTTCGAAATGACCACGCGCCCGAGTTCGTCGATCCTTCTCACGATCCCCGTTGCCTTCATGTTTTACCTCCGTATACGCAAGGTTTCCCCTCCCGTATACTGTCATTTTGCCCCGCCCGACGCGTTTTATGTATGTTTTTTGCTTTATTTCATGATTTTTCCGCAGTGGGAATCAACGCGCCGCCGCAAACGTCTCCCGCAAAAAAAGAAGGTGCGCGCGGGCGCACCTTCTTTTTTAATTTTTACGTTCCGTAGGGGTCTTTCCCGTACAGGGCGCCGACGCTGTCGGCGTATTTTTTTGCCTTGTCGTATTGGCGGATGTCCACGCCCTCGGCAGCGTCGCGGAGCTTCGCCTTCTGCTCGCGCGTGAGGCGGGTGGGCACTTCGACGAACACGCGGATGTAGAGGTTGCCCGTTCCGCTGCGCGATCTGATGCCCTTTCCGCGGACGGTGAACGTCGTGCCCGTCTGCGTTCCCTCGGGGATGGCGTAATCGAAGGTATCGTCGAGCCCGGGCACCTTGACGGTGCCGCCCAGCGCCGCCGTGCGGAAGGGGATGGGCAGCTCGACATAGAGGTCCATGCCCTTGCGCTGGAAGATGCGGTGCGGTTCGACGCGGATGACGATGATGAGATCGCCCGGGGCGCCGCCCTCTGCGGACGCCTGCCCGTAACCGCGCTTGCGGATATAAGAGCCCGTATCCGCGCCTGCGGGAATATCCACTTTGATGTGCGTTTCACGGCGCACATACCCCCGTCCCTTGCAGTCGGGGCACTTGTCGGTGACGATCTTTCCCCTGCCGCCGCAGTCGGGGCACGCCCCCACGCGGACGGTGCGGCCGAACATGGTATCCTGCGTGAAACGCACCTGCCCCTTGCCGCCGCAGCGCGTACAGGTGCGCATGGCGGTGCCGCCCTTGGCGCCCGTTCCGTTGCAGGACGGGCAGGGTTCGTTGCGGGAATAGTTGACTTCCTTGGTGCAACCCTTTGCAGCGTCCATAAAGCTCAACGAGAGGGTGAGCTGGATATCTTCGCCCGTCGTATCGCGCTGAACGGAGGCACTTCCGCCGAAACCCTGGAAGATGCTGTCGAAGATGTCGCCGAAGCCCGAGAAGCCCGAAAAGCCGCCCGTGCCGCCCATGCCGCCCATCCCGCCCATGCCGGGATGCGCCTGCTCGTAGTCGTACGCAGCGCGTTTCTGCTTGTCGGAGAGCACCTCGTTCGCCTCGTTGATCTCCTTGAATTTTTCCGCGGCGAGCTTATCCCCGGGGTGAAGATCGGGGTGGTACTGCTTGACGAGCTTTTTGTACGCCGCCTTGATCTCCTCTTCCGAGGCGTCCTTGCTCACGCCGAGGACTTCATAATAATTTCTCTTCTCTGCCATAATTGTTACCTGAACCCTCGTCGCGGCGAGGCTGCGGTTGATTTCTGCTTCGGCGAGCCTCCCTCTTAGAGGGAACCCTTTCCTCTCTCGTCAGGCGCGTTTTTTTAAACACGTCATCCCGACGGAGCCACGCGGCTCGACCCGCGGCGACGAGGGATCTCCTCGTTTATTGCACCCCATTCCTTGCGAGGGGATTCCTCGCTTCTCTGACTTCGCCCCTTTGGGGCTCGTGCGCCGCTTCGTCGAAATGCTCCTGCAAGCAGGCATTTCTCCTCGCGTCGGGCGGAATGACAGAAGAGCGGGACACACGCCCCTCTAAAATCACGCCGCACGGAAAGTCACGCCGTTTTCAAGGCTCCCTTGCAACATCCCACAAAAATTTAAAAATTTTTGCGGGAACCCTGTAAAGGGAGCTGTCACGAAGTGACTGAGGGATTGTTCCATGCTTTTTGACAATCCCCCCTTTGATTTCTCGGCGGCGCAAGAGGAACGCCGCCGAGACAGAGTGAATAGAGTGAATGCGGGCGCGATAGAATGTTAAGCCCCGAGGCACGCCCGCAGAGAGAAAACGAGCCGCAGCCAAAGTCGCGGCGGTGTTTTCTCTTTCTCACGGAATTTTCCCGAGCCTTTGCTCGGGAAAATTCCGTGAACTCTTTACTGATGGAACTCCGTATCTCCGTCCGCGTTGCCTGCGCCGCCGCCCTGCGCGTTCTGCGCATCGGCAGCCGCCTGCTGATACATCTTCTGGAAGATAGGCTGCACCTTGGAGGAGAGCGCCTCGAACGCGGCGTTGTACTTCTCCTCGTCGTCCGCCTCGAGCTCCTTCTTCGCCTCCTCGACGGCGGCGTTGAGCTCGCTCTTCTCCTCCTCGGAGAACTTGTCGCCGCCCTCCTTCATCGTCTGTTCGACGGAGAAGATGAGGCCGTCCAGCTTGTTGCGCGCCTCCACCTTGGACTTGCGCTTCTTGTCCTCCTCGGCATACTGCTCGGCTTCCTTGACCGCCTTGTTGATCTCGTCCTCCGAAAGGTTGGTCGAAGAGGTGATGGTGATGTCTGTCGATTTGCCCGTACCGAGGTCCTTCGCCTCGACGTGCACGATGCCGTTGGCGTCGACGTCGAAGGTGACTTCGATCTGCGGAATACCGCGGGGCGCGGGCGCGATGCCCGTCAGCATGAACCTGCCCATCGTCTTGTTGTCGCGGCAGAATTCGCGCTCGCCCTGCAAAATGTGGATCTCCACGCTCGTCTGGTTGTCCGCCGCCGTCGAGAACACCTGGCTCTTTTTGACGGGGATGGTGGTATTTCTGTCGATAAGACGGGTGAACACGCCGCCCAGCGTTTCGATGCCGAGCGAGAGAGGCATGACGTCGAGAAGGAGCACGTCCTTGACTTCGCCCGTCAGAACGCCGCCCTGGATGGCTGCGCCGATGGCGACGCACTCATCGGGGTTGATGCCCTTGAAGGGCTCTTTGCCCGTGAGCTGTTTGACCTTCTGCACGACGCAGGGCACACGCGTGGAACCGCCCACAAGGATGACTTTGTCGATGTCGTTATAGGAAAGGCCCGCGTCCTTCATGGCGAGGCGCATGGGCTCCGCCGTCTTGTCGACGAGGTCGGCGATGAGCGCCTCGAACTTCTGGCGGGTGATCTCCATATCGAGGTGCACGGGACCGGCGTCCGTCATGGAGATGAAGGGCAGGGAAACGGTGGTGGACATGGTGCCCGAGAGCTCGATCTTCGCCTTCTCCGCAGCCTCCTTCAGACGCTGCATCGCCATCTTGTCCTTGGTGAGGTCGACGCCGTGCGCCTTTTTGAACTCCTCCGCCATGTAATCCATGAGCTTCTTATCGAAGTCGTCGCCGCCCAGCATATTGTTGCCGTTGGTGGCGAGCACTTCAAAGACGCCGTCGGAAATTTCCAGGATGGAGACATCGAACGTGCCGCCGCCCAGGTCGTAGATCATGACCTTGCTGTTCTCCTTGTCCTTGTCGAGGCCGTAGGAGAGCGCCGCCGCCGTGGGCTCGTTGATGATACGCAGCACGTTGAGCCCTGCGATCTTGCCCGCGTCCTTGGTCGCCTGACGCTGTGCGTCGGTGAAGTATGCAGGACAGGTGATGACGGCGTCCGTCACCTTGCTGCCGAGGTATGCCTCCGCGTCCGCCTTGAGCTTGGAGAGGATCATGGCGGAGATCTCCTGCGGCGAATAGGACTTATCGTCGATCTTCACCTTATAATCGGACCCCATCTTACGCTTGATGGAGATGACCGTCTTGTCGGGGTTGGCGACCGCCTGGTTCTTTGCCACCTGCCCCACGACGCGCGTGCCGTCCTTCTGGAACGCGACGACGGAGGGCGTCGTGCGGGAGCCCTCTGCGTTGGGGATGACGACGGGCTCGCCGCCCTCCATCACTGCCACGCAGGAATTTGTCGTACCCAAGTCGATACCGATAACCTTAGCCATATTTGTATTCTCCTTCTATATTCCCTTGAATGTTTTTTATTTTGTGACCAGAACCTGCGCAAACCGCAGGATCTTGCCGTTTTGTTCATAGCCCTTGGCGTAGACCTCTCTGACGATGCCGCTCTCCTCCCCCTCCTTGGGGTCGACGGCGAGGATCGCCTCGCAGCGGGCGGCGTCGAAGGGCTCTCCGACGGGCGCGATGGCCGTGACGTGCTCCCCTTCGAGGAGCTTTTCAAAGTTCTTGAGCACCATGGCGATGCCCTCCCGCGTCTTGTCGTCCGCACACGCCGTGAGGGCGCGCTCCAGACTGTCGGCAATGGGGAAGAGTTTGACGATGACGTCGCTCCTTCCCTCCGTATACGCCTGCGAACGGGCGGAGGCGGTGCGCTTGCGGTAATTTTCATACTCCGCCGAGACGGAATACCACTTCTTTTTATAGTCCTCCGCGTCGGAGAGCGCCTTTGAAAGGCTCTCTTCGAGCTGCTGCGCCGAGGGCTCGGCGGGAACGTTCTCCGCTGCGGGCTGCGCCGCGTCCTGCGCGGGCTGCGCCTGCTGCGCGGCCGCCCCTTCGGGCTGTTCCGCTCCTTCGGGCTGTGCCTCGGGCTGCACTTCGGGCTGCGTCCCCTCGTCGGGGAGCGTTGTCGTTTTCTTTTCTTTCACGTCGTTACCTTCGCTGATTTTCGTCACCTTTCATATAAAACCATTCTGCGGAAATTAAACACCATTTACAAAATTTTTCGGAAATTTTTTTGATTTACTGCACCTGTTTGTCCCCTTGACAATGCAAAGGACATATGCTACCATATTATCATAATGAACAAGATTATCATACACTGCGATACAAACGTATCTGAACGGAAGAACGGGGGAAGACATGAATCTGACGACGACCGTCAATCATAAACAGCTGCTGGACATCCTTTTGAATGTGGGGCTCATCCGGCCCGTGTTCATCTGGGGCGCGCCCGGCATCGGCAAATCCGCCATCGTGCAGAAATTTGCCGAACAGCTCGGGCTGGAATGCGTATCCCTGCTGGGCAGTCAGCTGGCGCCCGAGGACATCATCGGCGTGCCGCAGATCATTGACGGTTTCAGCCGCTTTTGCCCTCCCCGCGTCATTGCCCGCTCACAGCCCTATGTCCTCTTCCTCGACGAACTGAACGCCTGTTCTTCCGAGGTGCAGAAGGCATTCTATTCCCTCATCCATGAGCGGCGCATCGGCGAGTACCGCCTGCCCGAGGGCTCCATTGTCGTGGGTGCGGGCAACCGTGCGCAGGACAATGCCATCACCCGTCCCATGTCCTCCGCCCTCATCAACCGAATGTTTCACGTCGAGCTCATCGCAAGTCCCAAACTCTGGCTGGAATGGGCGGCGCAGAACGGCATCCACCCCTATGTATATGACTACATCGCAAACCGTCCCGATCACCTCTGGTCAAAGCCGCCCAAGACGGAGGAGCCATTCTCCACGCCGCGCTCATGGCATATGCTCAGCGATGCCATCACGAGCTACGGCCCCGCCATCGGCGAGGACGCCTTGCGGATCCTGGCAACGGGGTGTCTGAGCCCCCAGCACGCCACACAGTTTCTTGCCTATGTGCGGCAGGTGCGCAATCAGTATGCACTTGACAAGATCCTGTCCGGCGAGCAGCCGTGGCCGAAACAGCCCGAAGAAAGAGACGTATTGTATTTTCTGGCGCAGTCGATGCGGGCGCGCCTCATCAAAGAACTTCCAAAAGACCGCAGCGCCCTGCGCGGCGAGAGCCAGACGCTGGCCGCGCAGGCAAAGAGCCGGATTGCCGAGCTTGCCGAGATCAGCCTTGAGATTGCCCGCATGGCGGTGACGCCGGAGGACGGCAGCGAACTGCCAGACTGGTTCGTGGTAGAGCTCTTCCGCGATATTCCGCGCATCGCGGACAAACGCAACGCATGAGCCGCAGAAAAGAGCAGGACAATCCTGCCCGCGCGGCGCTGCGTGCGGCGTGGCGCGCCCTGGAACAGCATCCGGCACTTGCTCCGCTCGCCGACGAGGTGTACCTTTCGGAGGAGGAAACCCTGCAGAAGGAGGACTGGGCATGGATCGATCAGGAAGGCTTTCTCCATGCAAACTCCCGCCGCCGCGCAGGCGAACAGGAATGGATGTATATATTCACCCTCTGTCTCCTCCACCTCGGGCTGGGGCATTTTTGCGAAGAGCGGATGCGGGATCCCCTTTGGATCATCGCCTGCGACTGTACTGCGGCGCGCTATGCCGCCGATCTTCACATCGGGACGCCGCCCGACGAACTGCGCAATCCGCTTGCGGACAATGTTCACGATGAGGAGAAGCTCTTTGCGTTTCTGCACGAACACGGCAGCCGCGGATACCTCGGGTTTTCCGCAATGGGCGGCGGCAGGCCGGACATGGTTTGGAACGAGAGGCCAAGGCGCTGGGGAAAGCCGCCCGACTGGCAGAAATTGCTCGGCACGGGGCTGCGCGCCGCCCTGCGCGCCGCCGTCAACTATGCGGGCGGCGCATCGGAGGCGCACGACGATCTGCCCGTCCTCTTCCGCGAAACGCAGGAGTGGTTCCTGTCGAGTTATCCCCTTCTGGGCGGGTTGGCGGTGGGATTCCGCCTGGTTGCGGACGGCAACGCCGTACAGCGTATGGGCATCCGTACCGCAGCGATCTCCTGCCAGATGCAGGAGATCTACCTCAATCCCTATGCGTCCTACACGCCGGAGGAGTGGAAATTTATCTTCGCGCACGAATACCTGCACGCTGCCCTGCGCCACGACGAACGAATGGGCGGCCGCGATCCCGAACTGTGGAACGTGGCGTGCGACTATGTGATCAACGGATGGCTGCGCACGATGAATGTGGGCGCTATGCCCGAGGATGTCCTCTACGACAACGCCCTCGACGGCCTGTCCGCCGAGAATGTGTATGACCTGCTGACACAGAATCTGCGCAAATACCGGCGCATGGCGCAGCATGATATTCTCTTCCCGGATCCGGGCTGGACATCCACCAAAGAGGGGGCAGAACTGGATGCCTGGTGCCGCAGCGCCATCCTGCGGGGGCTGGAATATCATGAAAGCTACGGCCGCGGACTGCTGCCGGAGGGACTTGTGGAGGAGATCCGCGCCCTCTCGCAGCCGCCCATCCCGTGGGACGTACAGCTTGCAAGGTGGTTCGACGACCGCTTTCAGCCCCTGGAAAAGCAGCGCACCTATGCGCGGCTGAGCAGGCGGCAGTCCGCTACGCCGGAGATCCCCCGTCCCTCCGTGCGGCTGACGGAACAGGCGCTTGCGGGCAGGACATTCGGCGTGGTACTGGACACCTCCGGTTCCATGGATCGAAACCTGCTTGCCGCGGCGCTGGGCGCCATAGCAAGCTATGCCGAAGCGCGCGACGTGCGCTATGTGCGGGTGGTGTTCTGTGATGCCGCGGCATATGATCAGGGATATATGGACGTCCTGTCCATTGCGGGCAGCGTCCGCGTGCGCGGACGGGGCGGAACGGTTTTACAGCCCGCCGTCGAACTTCTGGAACACGCGCCCGACTTCCCGAAAGAAGCGCCCCTGCTCCTCATCACGGACGGCTACTGCGACCGCCTCACGCTGTACGGCCGCGACCACGCTTACCTCGTTCCAAAGGGGCGCACGCTCCCCTTCCCGCCCAAAGGCCCCGTATTTTATCTGCAATAACCAAATCCGCCCCTGCGCCGTTTGCGCAGGGGCGGATTTATCATTCTCTATTTCCGAAAGATGTCTCCCGTGCCGTTCTTTTTCGCGCCTTACCGGACGACGTCAAACTGATAGGACGCCGTGAACTCGTAGTCCTCGCCCGGGGAAAGGATGGAGCTGCCCTTTGCGGCGTATTCGGGCACGTTGACGTTGTTGGGGATCATCTGCGTTTCCAGGCAGAAGCCCGCGCGGCTGCCATAGAAGATGGTCTTGCCCTGCTGGTGGAGCCCGTTGCCCGCATAGAACTGCACCGCGGGCATATCGGTGCGGCAGGTCATGCGGATGCCCGTCTTTTTGCTCTCGGCGACGGCGTACTTTGCATACACGCCGCACTTGTTTTTGAGGACGTGGCAGTGGTCGTACCCGTTGCCCTGCTTCAGGTCAACGTCGTTGGCGTTGATGTCCTGCCCGATCGCCTTGGGGACGTTGAAGTCGAAGGGCGTGCAGACCACCTTCTTAAAGCCCCCCACGGGGATCATGGTGGGATTGGTGGGCGTGATCTCGTCGCAGTCGATCCACAAAATGTTGTTGAGAATGCTGCCGTCGCCCTCGCCGTTTAAGTTGAAATAGGCGTGATTGGTGAGGTTGATCGCCGTCTTTTTGTCCGTCGTGGCGGAGTAGTGGATGCGCATCTCCCCGTTCTCGAAGATGTACGTCACGCGCACCTTCAGGTTGCCGGGATAGTTCTCCTCGCCGTCGGGGGAGAGGATGGAGAGGCGGAGCTCGTCCCCCACCACTTCATGCGCCCAGATCTTTTTGTTGAACCCGACCTTGCCGCCGTGCAGGTGGTTGCCGCGGTCGTTGCAGTAGAGCTGATAGGTGGTGCCGTCGATGGTGAGTTTGCCCTCGCCGATGCGGTTGCCGAAGCGCCCGATGAGCGCGCCCAGATAGCCGCCGTTGTTCTCGTACCCCGCGACGTCGTTGTAGCCCAGAATGACGTCGGTAGGATTTCCGTTCTTGTCGGGCACGACGATGCTCTGGATGATCCCGCCGTAGTTTAACACGGTCGCCTTATACTGCTTGTCCGTGAAGTCGAATGCCAGGACTTCTTTGCCGTCCTGCGTCTTGCCGAAGATCCTCGTAGAGATCATAACTTTACCCTCCTGCGGCAGTTCCCGCCTTTCTTTCCGCACTATTATAGCACGGACGGGGCAAAAAGTAAATAATTTTTCCAAAAATACCCAGACTGAAATTATGCAGAAAAAGCAACTCGCCCTTGCCGCGCTGTTCACCGCGCTGCTCCTTCTCTTTGCCGTGCCCCTGCGCGTCCCCTTCCGCGCGCCCTTTCCGTGCGCCGCGGCGGAACGTGCGGAACGTGCGGAATGTGCGGATGCGGCGTCGCTCCCCGAGGGAGCGCCTACAAAGGAGAAGCGCATCTACCTCACCTTTGACGACGGGCCCAGCACCGTGGTAACGGGGCGCGTCCTCGACACCCTGCGCCGCGAGGGAGTGAAGGCGACCTTTTTCATCGTGAGCGACCGCGTTCCCGGGCGGGAGGAGGTGCTGCGGCGCATCGTGCGCGAGGGGCACACGGTGGGCGTGCATTCCGCCAGCCACGATTATTCCGCCATCTATGCCTCGGACGAGGCGCTGCTCTCCGACGTCGCCGCGTGCGCGGAGTGCATCCGCCGCGTGACGGGCGTCACGGCGCGCTGCTACCGCTTCCCCGGGGGCGGCGGGGCGCGGCGGGAGCAGCAGACCGCCCTTCTGGAGGGGCTCGGCTACCGCGTGGTGCGCTGGAACGCCGTGTGCGGGGACGAAGAAGTGCGCGGCGCGGATGCCGAAACGCTCGTCGAAATGAGCATCCGCACGGCGGGGAAACGGAACACGGTGGTGCTTTTGCTGCACGACAGCGCGCCGCACAAGGCGACCGCCGAGGCGCTGCCCGCCATCATTGCGCACTTCCGCGCACGGGGATACGCCTTTTGCGCCTATTGAGCAGCCCGCGCCGCCCGAGGGCGCGCAGAGATACGCGGTACGCCGCGCCCAGCGGCAGGACGGCGAGCGAGCACCCCGCCACCCACAGCCACTGCGCCGCCGTGAGCGGCGTGAGGCGGAAGGCAGTGCGCAGGGCGGGCGTGACGACGAGCAGCACGTTGAGCGCCACCCCCACCGCGACGGTGACGAGGAGGGCGCGGTTGGAGAAGTGGTCCATAAAGCGGTGTTTGCCATCCTCGGCGCGCACGTTGAATACGTGCAGAAGCTCGGAAAGGGAGATGGTGAGAAAGGCAGCCGTGACGGCGACGGCGTTGCCGTAGAGGCGCAGCAGCACGCCGAACTGCGCGAGCACGACGGCGGAGAGCATGACACCGAAAAATAGCATGGAGCAGACCGCGCGCGGGGAGAAGATCTCCCGCTCGGAGACGGGCGGGCGTGCCATCGCCCCGCGGGTACGTTCGACGCCGAGCGCGACGACGGGCAGAGAGTCGGTGATGAGGTTGACCCACAGGAGCTGGGTGGAGGTGAGAAAGTCGTAATTCCACAAAAAGAGGGAGACGACAAAGACGGAGAGCACCTCGGCAAAGTTGGTGGAGAGGAAGAAGGAGACCGTCTTTTTGATGTTGAAAAAGACGTTGCGCCCCTCCTCCACCGCGCGCACCATCGTGGAGAAGTCGTCGTCGGTGAGCACGACGTCGGCGGCGTTCTTGGTGACGTCGGTGCCCGAGCCCATCGCCACGCCCACGTCGGCGGACTTTAAGGCGGGCGCGTCGTTGACGCCGTCCCCCGTCATGGCGACCACCTCACCCGCCCGCCGGAGCGCGTGGACGATGCTCTGCTTGTGCCCGGGCGACACGCGCGCGTACACGCTCACCTTTTTTGCACGGCGGGAGAGTTCCTCTTCCGTCATGCCGTCCAGCTCCTCCCCCGTGAGCACTTCTCCCCGTCCGCGCGCAATGCCCAGCCGCCGCGCGATGGCGAGCGCCGTCTCGGGAGCGTCCCCCGTGATCATCACCGTGCGCACCCCCGCGCTGCGGCAGGCGGCGACCGCCTCTTTCACCCCCTCCTTGGGAGGATCGAGCATGGCGGCGAGCCCCAGAAAGGTGAGCCCTTCCTCCCGTTCCGTCTCCCCGCGCGCAAAGCCGAGCACGCGCATCGCGCGCGAGGCGTACCCCGCGGCAGCCGCGCGGATGCGCTCCCTGTCCGCCTCGGTGAGTTCCCGCTCCCCCTTCTCCGTCAGAAGGCGGGTGCATTTTTTGAGCAGGACGTCCGCGCCCCCCTTTGCATACAGGCGCACCCCCTCCTGCGTGCGCGCGAGCACGCTCATCATCTTGCGCTCGGAGGAAAAGGGCGTTCCGCCCACCCGTTCCGCCTGCGTCGCATCCCCCATGCGGTCGGCGTATTCGACGAGCGCGACCTCGGTGGGGTCGCCGACATACGCCCCCGCGCGCCCCTTCACCGTGTGGCAGATGCGCATACAGCGCACGAGCTCCGCCTCGGTCATGGTAGTCCCGTCCGCCCCGCTCTTGGCGCCGCCTTCGGACATGGTATGGGAAAACACCGTGCAGATCGTCTCCACCGTCATTTTATTTCTGGTGAGCGTGCCCGTCTTATCCGAGCAGATGACGGTGCACCCGCCCAGGCTCTCGACGGCGCCCAACCGCCGCATGACGGCGCGCGAGGACGCCATGCGCTGCACGCCCAGCGCGAGGATGACGGTGACGACGGCGCCCATGCCCTCCGGGATGGCGGCGACCGCCACGGCGACGGCGCTCATGAGGCTCTCCAAAAAGCTCACCCTGCCCGCGAAAAGGGAGGCGAGAAAGAGGGCGGCGGCGATGGAGATGACGGTGAACGTGATGACCTTTCCGAGCCGCGCAACGGTCTTATCGAGGGGGGCGGGCGCGGGCTTGCTCTTATGCAGAAGGCGGGCGATCCTGCCCATCTCGGTGTCCATGCCGCAGGCGGTGACGAGGCAGCGCGCCCTGCCGCTCACGCAGAAAGTCCCCAGATGCGCCGTGTTGGCGCGCGCAGAGAGCGCCGCGCGGCTGACGACGCAGTCGTATTTTTTGACCGCCCTGCTCTCGCCCGTGAGCATGGATTCGTCGCAGCGGAAATTTTCCGCCGATAAGACGCGGCAGTCCGCGGGAACGCGGTCGCCCTCCTCAAGCTCGATGACGTCGCCCGGGACGAGCGTCTCCGCGTCCACCTTGACGACCCGCCCGCCGCGCACCGCCTTCGCCTCGCAGGCGGAGAGTTTTTTTAATTTCTCGATGGCGGCGTCGGCGCGGTACTGCTGCAAAAAGCCCACGACGGCGTTGAGCAGGATGACGAAGAGGAGGATGCCCGTGTCGGCGAGCTCCGTCCTGTCCCCCGTGACGAAGGCGAGCACGGCGGAGAGCACGGCGGCGAGGATGAGGATGACGGTCATGAGGTCTGCGAACTGCGAAAAAAAGAGCAGCAGCTTGCTGCGCTTTTTGCCCTCCTCGATGGCGTTCCGCCCGCCTTGGGCGAGACGGCGCTCCGCTTCGGCGGCGGAGAGCCCCTCCTCGCCGCACTTTAACGTTGCCATGACTTCCTGTATGCTCATGCCGTACTGTTCCATAATGGTATGCTATGCCCCGCCCGCCCGAAAAATGCCCCTTTTGCCCTTTATATGTCATCCCGCGGGAGAGTGCGCGCGCCCCCTTACGTCATCCCGAACGGCAAGCGCGCGCCTGCCCGTGAGGGATCCCCTTACCTTTTGTCCCTCCCCCGCGCCCCAAGGCTTCCCCTTGGGGGCTGCCGAAGGCGGTGATGAGGGGGACAGCACAGGAACTGCTTCCCTGCTTGACCCCTCATCCGTCACTTCGTGACACCTGTCTTAGCGGCGTAAGGAGCGACGCCGCCGGCGGTCACGGTTTTTGCCCACAATGGCAAAAACCTCAGTTCGCCGCGTGCGCACACCACACCGTGGTGGTGCGCATAACGCGCGGCTCACCCCCCGAGGGAGAAGGCTTTCTTGCCTCACCCTGCAGGAGAGTGCCCCCTTATGTCATCCCGAACGGCAAGCGCGCGCGCCGAAAGACGCGCGCGCTTGCCCGTGAGGGATCCCCTTGCCCTTTGTCACTCCCCCGCGCCCCAAGGCTTCCCCTTGGGGGGAAACCTTCCTCTTCTCTCGCCTCTCCTGCGTCTATCCCACAAAAATTTAAAAATTTTTGTGGGAGCCCTATTTAAGGGGAGGTGGATTGCCGAAGGCAAGACGGAGGGGTTGTCGTGCACGCGCGGCGCCGACCTTTACAACCCTCCCGCCTCGCTCCGCTCGGCACCCTCCCTTACACAGGGAGGGCAAGGAGGGAGATAGCTCACTCCGCTCGGCACCCTCCCGAATAGGGCTCCCGCAAAAAGACGCAGTATTTTTGTGGGATTTTCACAGGGAGGGCAAGGAGGGAGATAGCTCACCCCGCTCGGCACCCTCCCGAATAGGGCTCCCGCAAAAAGACGCAGTATTTTTGCGGGATTTTCACAGGGAGGGCAAGAAATAGAAACCTCCCCCCTTACGTCATCCCGAACGGCAAGCGCGCGCGCCAAAAGGCGCGCGCTTGCCTGTGAGGGATCCCCTTGCCTTTTGTCACTCCCCCGGGGGATTCCTCGCGTCGGACGGAATGACGGAAGAGAAGGACACGCCCCCTCGCGTCGGACAAAATTACATGAAAAAGGGACTCACGGCTCCCGCCCAACAGCAAAAAAAAGGTGCGGCTGCGATTGCAGCCGCACCTTTTTTGCATTTGTTCCGCACGGTTCCCCGCGCGCTTGCCGCGCCCTGTCCGGAGAGCGATCACTTTATTCCGCCAATCGACGGGCGCTTTTCGCGCCCATGGCGGTCATTCTACCCCGTTCCGCACGGTCACTCGGTGTCCGTTCCGTCCGTCGCGGCGCTCTCTGCAGAAGCAGGCTCATCTGCGGGAGCAGGCTCTTCTGCCTCCTCTGCCTGTTCGGCAGCCGCCTCCTCCGCCTGGCGCTGCAATCTGCGCTGACGGCGCGCCTCTCTGCGGCGTTCCTTGGCGGCTTCGAGGTCCTTTTCGATCTGCTCGACGGAGAGGTCGACCATCGTGTAAGCCGTCTCAAGGTCGTCCGCCTCGCGGATGACGAGCTCGGTGGCACGCACTTTGAGTTTCGCCTCCGACTTGGCGTTCCTGCGGAAGTCTTTGAGCATCTCGTTTTCGAGCAGGAAGAGCGCCACGGGCATATCGCGCCGCACGGTGAGCTTGACGATCTGCTTGCTCTTGCGCTTGATGACGACGCCGCCGCTCTGCTTGACTTCCACCGCGTCCTCTTTGGCGAGCGCATATTCCTTCACTTTGTTGAAGAGTTCGCGCTGTTCGTCGGTGAGGTCCTGATATGCCTCGTCGAACGTGCGCACGTTCGCGGAGATGACGACGCGCTCCTTGTCGTCGTCCTCCGCCGCCGCGCTCTCCTCCTCGGCGGGTTTTTCCTCGGCGGGCTCTTCGGCGGGCGCCGCCTCTTCCGCCTGTTCTTCCTTCTCCTCTGCCTTCTCTTCGGGCTGCGCTTCGGCGGGTTTTTCGGCGGGCGCTGCCTGTGCGGGCGCGGGTTCGGGCTTTCTTCCGCCCTTTACGAGCGCCACGATGCACGCGATGATGAGGACGAGGAGCACCACGCCGAGCAGCACATACACGACGGTGAGGTCGGTGCTGTTGCCCGCAGACGCCTCGATGGAAGCGACCTGCGCACGGAACGTGGCGACTGCCGTGGTGACGTCGGAGACGGTGGTCGCCGCGTCGATGGCGGCGAGCGCCTCGTTGTAGTATTTGAGCACGAGCTTGCCGTTCTCCTCGCCGAACTGCGCGGAGATGTCCTTATAAAGCTCGCCCTCCGTCGTCTCGGCGGTGTACGCCGCCCGCGCGAGGACGTCCGCCTGCGCGGTGTCGCCCGCAAGTTCTTCAAGATACCCTTCGAGCCAGGTGCGGATGTCCGCAGCCGCCTGCGTCTTGGCTTCTTCGACGGCGGACGCAGCACTCACCGTGGAGGCAATGCTGTTTACCGTAGCATCCATCTCCTCGAGCCCGTCGGCGATCTCGCCCACGACGGCGGCAAGGTCCTTGCCGTCCACCGTGCCGAGCTTCCCGACGGCGGCGGTGAGCTTGTCGATCTCCGACTGCGCCGCAGCGATGTCCTTTGCGACCCAGCCCGTGTCCTCTGCGAGCGCGCCCGTGAGCTTGGTGATGTCACCCTGCATCGCGGTGAGCGCCGCCGTGAGCGTGGCGATCGCGCCGTCCTTGCCCGTAAGCGCGGCTGCAAGACCGTCCACCGTCGTCTTGATGGCGGTGTTCCCGCTCTCGATGGCGGCAAGCTGTTCAAACAGCGTCGTATCGCCGTCTGCGGTGCCGATCGCCGCAAGCGCGTCGTCGATGCCCTTCTTGATCGCTGCAAGTCCGTTCGTGCCGCCAAGGAGGTCCTCCAGCTTGTCAACAGAACCTGCAATTTTGCCGAGCGTTTCTTCATAGTCGGGCAGCGCCGCGATGATGGCGTTCTGCGCCGCCGTGATGGCTGCGGTGATCTTCTCCACCGCGCCGTCCATTTCGGTCGCGGTGTTGCCGTTGATGGCATTCTGCGCCGCCTCGATGGCTGCGGTGAGCTGGTCGAGCAGGGCAGGGCCCTCCGCGCCGTCGCCGTTGACGGTCGTATCGAGCGCTTCGAGCGTTGTCTGCATCTCATGGAGGATGCCGCCCTCGCTGACTGCATCGGTGAGCATCTCGCGGATGCCGTCCACCGCACCCTTCAATGTGCCGTCAAGATATTCGTAAATTTCTTTGAGCGAGGTGGAAGTCGTTTCGTCGCCACCCGTGATGGCATCCTGCGCCGCCTTGATGGCGTCCTGTATGGCTTCGATCGCGCCCTGTGCGCCCTCGTCGGTGCCGAACAAGCCGTCGTCGATCGCCGCGATCGCCCCTTTGAGCGCTTCGAGCTTCTCCGCCTGCGCCGCGATCTCGCCGCGATAGGCGCGGATATCCTTGATCTCTTTAAGCGCGTTGTCCTTCAAGAATGTGAGCTCTGCCTCTGTTTCGGCGGCATAGATGGCTGCATACGTCGCCGTCGGAACGACGACGGCAGTCCGGTCTTCGCTTGCCGCTGCCTCATTCTTGATTTCCGCGATCGCATCCGCGACGAGCTTCGCGAACGCTTCCCCGATGGCGGCGGCATAGTCGTCCACCGCAGCCATGGCGTCAAGTTTCGCCTCTGCGACGGCGAGCGTGCTCATCGCCTCGGCAATGGCGTTGTAGGCTGCTAGCACCTTGACCGCGCTCTCATCCTCTGCTGCCGCCTCGATCTGCGACCAGTCGATCCCCTTCGCAGCCGCATACGCACGCACATCCGCCTGCGCCGCAAGACGCGCCTCTTTGAGCGCCGTGGACGGAACGGCAACATAGCGCCCGTTCACATACTCTGCCGCGTAGTCCTCGTTCATGAGCTTATCGGCAGGCTTGACGCCAAAGTCACCGCCTTTGATGAAGCCCGTAATGTTCCTTGCCTCGACGGAAGCGTTGAATGTGCCGCCCGTGATGGAAGCCGTAACGCCCTCGGAAGGCGCGGCATCCTCTTTTTCGACAGTGTCGATCTCGAGGAAGGCTTTGCCGTCCTTGCCCGTCGCGTTGAACGTACCGCCCGTGATGGCAACGTTGATCGCAAGCTGCGTCGTATGCTGCGAAACTGCAACGGCAACGCCGCCCACCGTGGTGCCGCTCGGGTTGGCTTCAGGCTCCTCATAATCACCCGTCGCGATGATGGTCGTCCCCTCGTTGATGGTGAGTTTGCCCGCGCGGATCTCGATGCCCGTTGCGCCCTTGATGGTGCCGCCCGTGATCGTCGTTTCGCCTTCGCCCGGCAGATACATCGCCGTCCCGGATTCTTCGGGTGCGGAAACGTTGGTGTCGGTAAGGGTGATCGTGTTATTGTGGAACGACCCGTTGGTCGCAATGCCGTAATGGACAGTGCCCGAAATGTTGCTGTTCGTCGCCGTCAGGCTCGTGCCGTTCGCAAAACCTGCCTCCGTACCGAACATTGCAACACCGGCGATCCCGCCCGTGACGGTTACATTTTTAAGTACTGCATTGCCGCCGTTCTCGGTCGGCGTTCCGCTGTTGTAGTCACCCAGCCTGATCGCCTGCCCGGCGCCCTTGTAATCCACGGTGACGCTCTCGAGCGTGAGCGTTGCGTCATTCGTCACGATGAGCCCGTGATCCTTACCCTCGCCGGTGTGCTTGATCGTGCCGCCCTCTTCGCTGCTCTTGATCGTCGCGTTTGCGGTGATATTGGCAGCCGTCGCGGGAGCGTTGATCGTATGCCCCGCAAGGTCGATCGTCACGCTCTTGTCGATGGTGAGCGCTTCGGTGAGCGGCACGTCTGCGCGCAGCTCAATGACGTCGTCCTCTTCTGCTGCGTTGATGGCGTCTTGCAGCGTGGCGTAACCCTCTTCGCCGATGGCAGCCACCCAGGAGCCTTCCTTCGTCTCATACTTACCCGTTCCGGCATTGTATTCGGCAATGTAGTTCTCCGCGAAGTAATCCATCTTGGGCATTTCGCTGAATTTCACGCCCTTGCCCGAGATGAAGCTCTCTACATTCTCGCTTGCGATGTCGCCGTTGAATGTACCGCCGGTGATGGAGAGCGTAAGGCCGGTCACTTCGGATTGCGTCGCGTTAAGTTCCGCCTCATAGAACGCATACAATCCTTTAAGCGTGCCGCCTGTAATATTGACCTTCAAACTATTGCTGCTTGCATATTTTGAAACTGCAACCGCAGCGCCCGAAAGCACACTTGCGCCGCCCCCTTCACGATGCGCAACCAAAGTTTCACCCGTCGCAACGATCTTTGCGCCATCCTTGATGTTGAGCGTCCCGCCGCGCACTTCGATACCCGTGGTACCCGTTACAACGCCGCCACTGATGGTGACTTCTGCCGACTTTGCGGGCAGATACATCGCAACTGCATTGGTAGAAGTTATCTCGCCGCCCGTGACATTGATTTCAGCATATTTTGTATCAGTTCCATTTCCCATAATTGCAGCGTTTTTCGCTGTAATTTTCGCGGAGGTATTTAAGGTAATGCTCTGATAAATAAATACTGCTACTTCGTTTTTAGAGCTGATAGACAAATCATCTTTAAATGTCACCGTTTTTCCGTCGAGACCCGTTCCGCCCGCAATTTCAAAGACCTGGTTTTCCGCCTCGATCGTTCCATTCCCAAACGTAACACTTGTCGCGGAAATAGTAAACAATTTCTTAATATCTCCGCCCGTGATCTTCTTCCCGTTCAAATCAAATGACAGGGTTTTCGCGGAACGGATCGTTATCGCCTCATTGATCTCGACGTTCTTCAACAGTTTAACTGTACCGCCACTCTCCTCCGCCGCGTTGATGGCAGCCGCGAGGGTTTCGTAGCGCACCGCGGTCTCGGCGTCGGGGTCGGAGACCTCCGCAACGTAAGCCTTTGCCGCCTCGCTGTTCGCGTCAAGCGCCTTGAAGCCGTCCGCCGTCTTTACAAGCACGGCATTTTCCGCAAGGTACGCACTCGGGAACGCCGTATTGAAATCCCCGCCTTCAATGAAGTTCTCCACGTTCTCGCTGATGACTTCTCCGTTGAATGTACCACCCTCGACATTCAAGGATATACCGGAAACATTTTCATCCTGGAGATCGATTTCAAACAGCGCACGGGCACCGATAAGCTCACCGCCGGTTATCGTGGCATTGAGCTCGAAATTGGTCGAATGCTGCGAGACCGCAACAGCCGCGCCGACCGTGGTCGACCCATTGCCGTTGGGATCTGCGGTGAACGGATTACCGTTGCCGGTTATTTTCCCGCCTTCTACCACTAATTTGCCCGCACGGATCTCGATACCGGTGGTCTCGCCGTAAACCTCGCCGCCGCTTATCGTCAGCTCGCCGTACTGCGGGTGATAGATAGCGACATCTTTCTTATTTACAACCGAACCGCCCGTAATGTTGATCTTCGTGCCGTGCTGCGTTCCGTTGCCCTGTATGGTCGCCCAACACTCCTGCGAGGTATTATTGTTGGTATTCCACGAAATAAGATTAGCGGCAGATTCAAGCACCGCAACAAGATTCTTTTCGTCCGTGTTCCCATTGGTAGTCATGAACACCGCGCTCTGATTATACGATTCAATGCGGAACGAATCGGTGAGAATGACCTTGGATTCGATCGACGGCGAATTTGCCGTGATCTGGATTCCGGTGCCGTATACATAGAGCGAACCGTTGGTGAGTTTGAGCGTCCCGCCAAATGCCGCGAGATATGTAGTCGCTCCGCTGTAAACCGTGTGACCGCCGAAGTCGAGCGTCACTTCTCTGCCGTCCTCTGCATAGAATTGAAGATTCCCGCTGCCGTCCGAAGACTTCCAAGCCGATTCTTCACCAATATTTTTGAGCAGTTTGACGGTATCGCCGTCCTTTGCCGCCGTGATGGCTTCCGCGAGGGTTTCGTAGCGCACCGCGGTCTCGGCGTCGGGGTCGGAGACTTCCGCGACGTAATCCTTCGCCGCCTCGCTGTCCGCGTCAAGCGCCTTGAAGCCTTCCGCCGTCTTTACAAGCACAGCATTTTCCGCAAGGTACGCGCTCGGGAACGCCGTATCAAACTCACCGTCCGAAATGGCAAGTTTGCCGCTCTCATTCGCGCCGTTGCTGATCTTTCCTTTGTAAGTGCCGCCGGTGATCTTCGCCGTGCCGGTGACGGTCACTTTCCCTTCATACGTTCCGCCGGAGAGCGTTGCTTCGGACTGCTGCCCGACGACGACGTTCCCCTTCACCGTAACGGAGCCTCCGAGCTCAAGCGTAACCTCTGCGCCAACGTCGGACGTAATGCCGCCATCGATCGTGCCGCCGGTGATTTTGATGGTATTCGTTGCGCCGTCGATCCCGCTGCCGTCCTTGCTGTATATCGCAAAGTTGCCGCCCGTTTTGAACGTGCCGCCCTCGATATTAAGCGTGCCGGAGTTATTGATGGTATAAACATAGGTCGCCGTTCCCGTCGTTTCGAACGTGCCGCCCTTGATGGTGACCGTCCCTGCGGGATTGCTGGCGTTGCCCGTGTTCATGACGACCGCATTGCCGTTCGTTTTGAACGTGCCGTTTTCGACCGTCAGTTCGCCATAGTTTGCAAAGATGATGACATATTTCTCGCTCGAGACCGTGCCTTCACCCGTAACAAAGAGCGTACCGTAGTTGGTGATGCCGCCCGTCAGCGTCTGACCGTTCAGATCGATGGTGATATTCTTGTCCTTTTCGATCTTCACGCTCTCGGTGACATTTTTCAGCAACGTGACCGTTGCGCCTTCGCCCGCCGCATCGATAGCGTCCTGCAAAGAGGTGTATGCCTTTCCCGTTTCTTTGACAACGGCAACGGCGTCTGCGGTTTCGGCAAGCGAATCATAGTCGCCGACGGTGTAATTCCCGTCCGCGCCCTCGATCTGCGCAATGCCCTCGTCAAGGTACTCAACCGGCAGCTCCTCACTGAACGTGCCGTTCGAGATGAAGTTCTCTGCCGCAGCCGCGCCCTCGACCGCCGTGCTGACGACTGCGGAGGCGCTTTCGCTGGATATGGTGCCGCCCGTGATGCTGGGCACGGGTGCACCGCCGGGGTAGTTGCTGCTGCGGATGACGATGGCGTCGCCCGTAGCCGTATACCCGCTTTCGGGATACCCCTCATTCTTTGCTCCGGTCGCCTTAATGACAGCGTCGCCCGAAACATTGAGCGAGCCGCTTCTCATATAGATCGCCGTTGCGCCGCTTACGGTGCCGCCGGAAATGTTCAGTTCGCCGTTCTGCGGGTGGAAAATGGCGACATCGTCATCGGACGTAAGTTCACCGCCCGTGATGTTGATGACCGTCTTTCCGGCATAGTTTTCACTGCCATTGCTTTGAATGACGCCATCGCCCGTAACATGGATCTTTGCCGCCGTGTTGAGCGTTGCGTACCCGTAGATGAAGATCGCTATATTGCCGCTTTGTTCGATCGTAAGATCTTGTTTAAGCGTAAGCTTCGCGGGCGCACCCGCGTTATGACTGTGCACGTCGATGAGCGCAACGGCACCGTCGTTTGCCGGCGCGACGCGCTTGATCGTCCCATTGCAGATCGTGAGTTTCGCCCCGTTTACGACCGTGATAAAGGACGAGGTACCTCTGTCGAATTCTACGGTCGCCTCGATTGTCTTCCCGCCGAGGTCGAGCTTGATTTCTTTGTTTTCGAGATAGATCGTTAACGTATCGTCTGCGTCGAGCGTGATATCTTGCAACAGGACGATCTCGGAGGACTGATCGTACGGCGCTGCCGAGAGCGCGGAAGCAAGATCGATGAACTTATACTCCGTCTCCCCGATCATCATGGACGCCAGGGGCGCGCCCTTGACAACTTCGACCGTCAGAACGCCGTCAGAATTCCTGCTCGCTTTCAGAACATAGCCTTCTGCAAGATAATCCGCGGCAATAAGGTTTGCATAGCTGCCGCCCGAAATCTGGAGCGTGCCGTCCGTCGCGCCGACCGTGCCGGTCACCTTGCCGCTGCCGACCACGGACAAGCTGCCCCCGCTCACGGAGATATTGCCGGTAAGGGTGTTGCCATTGAGATCGAGCGTGACCGCGCCGGAGGAAACGGTAACGTCCTCCTCCACACTCTTGAGCAGCGTGACGGTCTGCCCTTCTTGCGCTGCGCCGATCGCGTCGGAGAGCGTGTTGTAGCCCGTATCGCCGATCATGGCAACGTTGTTCTTGGAAAGGGTGGCGTTTCCGTCGTCGGTTTTCACGACATATTTGCCGTTTTTCTTGTAGATCGCGTAATTATCCGCGAGCATCGTAAGGTCTGGAACAGAATCGAACGTCCCGCCCGTGATATGGAAAGCGCCCTTTCGCACATCGAGTTCTACGCCGCCGAATTGCCCGCCAGAGATATTCACCGTCGCGCCGCCGTCCACCTCTATCGCGCCATTCGGGATCGAGCACTGCTCGAGATTCACTTCGGCGTCCGTGCCGTTTATCGACAACGGAACCAACGAACCGTTGTCTGACGTCGTCTCGATCGAGCTGTTCCCCTTGATGGTAAGCGATTTGAGACTACCGGTGTATACGCCATGCGCCGTTGTTCCCGACGCCGTTGTTTTGAGTTGAACGGAATCCATTTCCAGCCCGCAGCCGTAAACATAAACGTTATAGCTTTTTGACGTTTTCGCATTTACCGTCACCTGGGAATCGGAAAGTTTTGCGGTTTCGACAATATTATAAAAATATATCCCGACCTTGGACGATGTGACCGTTGCCCCGATGATCTCCGCCTTTTGCGCAGATTTGACATAAATGCCGTAAGGAGAACTTCCGTTCGCCGTAAATGTGCCGCCTTTCACCGTGACGCTACTGCCGGAATTCAAGCTATAAAGCGGAGTTCCGCTCGTGGTCAGCTCGGCTTTCCCTGCCGTAAAGGCGCCGTTTGTGATCGACAATGCACCCTTTGTATTGTATACCGCATAGCTGCTCGTCGACGCGGAGGACGCGGACACGGTGCAGTTTTCAAGCGTCGCACTTCCCGCATCGTTGTAAATACCGTATGCTCTGATATAAACAGAAGCGGTAGGTTTATCCGGATCCTCCGTTGATGTGCCGCTTGCCGTCGCCTCGGCAGTGATTGTTGCATTCTTTGCCGTCAACATCCCATAATTATACACGGCATACGGAGTATAATCATCATCGTTGCTGGAGCTCATCTTCGCCGCCGAAGTCGCCTTTACGGCTCCTCCGTTGCTGCCGTCTATGATGAGCGTGCCATGATTGGTGATCGTTGCATACTGACCCTGTTCCGCCGTATTCGTGATCGTCTTGCCGTTGAGGTCGATGGTGATATTGGCGTATTCGGGGACGACAAGGCTCCCGGTGATGTCCGCCGTGAGCGTCGTCTCGATCTGATGATCATCGGACGAGGCGTTGATCTGATCGCGCAGTTTGGTCAACGGGTCGTCGCTTGTGAAATTCACCGTGCCCTGATAGGCAGGATAGTCGCCCACAAAGACGGGGCCCGCGTTCTCCAACTTGCTGAACTTGACATTGTTCACGTTGAGGATCGCACCATCGTTGACGGCGACCGCCGCAGGACGGGTCGTCTGCTCGTCGCCCCCGGCGTTTTTGAACTGAACGTCCACATCACTCAGATTGAGCGTGGAGCCCGCCTGCACGATGGCAAAATGACCGCCCGACTGACCGATGAGCGTGCCGTTTTTGATGGTGACGGTCGACTGCGTTAAAGTTGTCCCTTCGACCGTCTGCCCGATGTTGATGCAAAGTTCGCCACCCGTTATGATGTTGAGCGTGTTGCCGTTCAAATCGAACGTGACGCTCTCCGGGAGCTCCAGATGCCCATTCGGGTCGACGCCCGTGATGGTGTCATCGTTCACCATATCGAGCTGAATATTGCCCGCAAGGGTGATCGTGCTATCGGTAGCTTGACCGAAAACCACTTCTGCATAGGCTGCCATCAATTCGGCGGGCGTGCTGATGCCCTCGATTGATGGATCGTTATAGGTGATCTCTTCCTCGGAGACCGCCCCTTCCGCCGCCTGCGCCTCTCTCTTCGCAGGGAGCCCCAGACACAGACATCCCGCCAGCAGCAGCGCAAAAAATACCGCAAATAACGCCGCGATGCCTGTTCTCTTTGCTGTTCTCATACTTTTCCCTCCTGATCGTTCCATATTTTCCATATTTTCGCCTGCCTGCGCCCCGCGCACGCGCGGAACTGTTTCTTTCTCATGCCTGTTTTCCGCCTCGGATGCCTGCCCGATAAGCCGCGGCATTGTTCTCCTCGGGCGGCGGCTGCGCTCCCGCGCGCCCCCTTTCGCCCCGATTTTGAACGACGTTTTCAGACTTTACCGCCATCCGAACGGAAAAACCCGCATTTTTTCACAAATCAATTATAACCCCCCCCCCGCTCGATTTGTCAATACTTTACTTTAAAAAAGTCCAAAATATTTTGCAGACTGACGAAATTTGTCAGTTTTTCGCATATTTTGCGGGCGTCCGCCCCTTTTTCGCCCCTTTTGCCCGCATTTCGACGCCCCGTTTTGTTCATTTTGTGCACGTTACGCGCCCCTTTCGCGCCCCGCCGCGCCCCTCTTTTTATGCATCGTTCTCTATCTTTATGTCATCCCGTACCCGCTCTGCATCCTTCCGAATGCTGCGCGCCCGCTCCGAATCCGTCCCTTCGTCATCCCGAACCACACGGGCGCGCTTTTTTCAAAGCGCGCCCGTGTGTGTGAGGGATCCCCTCGCAAGTGACAGCCCCCGTGGGGATTCCTCATCGCCGCGAGGGGCGCGTCGTCTGACGCGCCCCTCGCGGCTCTATCGGAATGACGCATAGAGGGCAGCCTGCCACGCAGGGCGACGATTTTGCGCACACGTTCTGCGCTTTCGTGCGGCGACTTCGCGGGAGAGGGGTTGACTTTTTTCCGACGGCACCCTATAATAAAGATACCCTTTTCCTGCGGAGGCTTTGATATGGCGAAAATTCCCGCATACCGTACAATGTATACCGAACTCAAACAGCGCATCCAGAACGGAACATACCCCGCCGACAGTTTTCTGCCGACGGAACCCGAGCTGGAAAAAATGTTTGACGTCAGCAGAACGACCGTGCGCAAAGCCGTCGGCATCCTCATTGCCGAAGGCTATCTGAAGGCAACGCAGGGAAAGGGCACCGTTGTGCTCAATCCATCCGCCTCGCAGACGCTCAACTATATCTCCTCCATCACGGAGACATTGAAGGCGCGCGGCTACCGCGTGAGTGTCCCCAAGATGCACATTGAGCAGCTCTGCGCCGACGAGGCGCTTGCAAACGCCATGCACATTCCGCCCCAAAGCCCCGTCTACCGCGTGGAACGCGTGCTCAACGCCAACGGCACCCCCATCGCCTATATGCTGAACTACCTGCGCGCCAACTTTGTTCCCGACCTTGAGGCGTATGAAAACGCTTTTGTCGGGCTATATGAATTTCTTGAAACGCACTATCACCTGATCCTGACGGACGCCGTTGAAACGCTGACCGCCACTACGGCAGACTTTCTGCAAGCCGCTCTGCTGCAGACAGAAGTAGGCGCACCGCTCATTTGCAGCAAGCGCCTGACAAACACCGACCGCGGCGTTCTGGAGTACGCGCAGATGCTCATTCGCGCCGACCGCTACGAATACACCATCCACCTTGCAAGACGGCAATAAAAAATGCGGGAACTCTATTGACAGACGGCTCATTCCATGGTATAATGCTCCTGTAAACATAATTATGTTTATGGAGAAAAGATGATGATTTCGCTGAAAGATATCGGAAGATGGACGGATGTGAGCGCCGTACGGACGGACGTGACCATGGCGGAAGTGGAAGAGATGATAAAAGTGGTGCGGGAATGCAGGTGTATCTGCGCAAGCCCGATGCCGTGGATCACGAAATACGTTGTGGACGCGCTCGCCGATCGTCCGGAGACGGTGGTGACGGGCGTCGTCGGATTCCCCTCGGGCGCAGTTACGACGGCGATCAAGACAGCCGAAGCAAAGGAACACATCCGCAGCGGCTGCCGCGAGCTGGACATGGTGCTCAACGTCAGCGCCCTCCGTTCGGGCAAATGGCAATACGTCTTTGAAGATATCCGTGCCGTGGCAGAGGCGGCGGAGGGCTTTCCGCTCAAAGTCATCCTTGAAGTCTGCTATCTCACGGACGACGAGATCTGCCGCGCAGCGGAGACGGCAGTGCGCGCGGGCGCAGCGTTCGTCAAGACGGGCACAGGTTGGGGCACCGCACCCACGACGGCGAAGCACATCCGCCTCATCCGCAGGATCGTCGGTGCTTCCGCAAAGATAAAAGCGGCGGGCGGCGTGCGCGACCTCGATACCCTGCTCGCCATGCAGGAGGCAGGGTGCGACCGCTTCGGCATCGGCGTGCGATCGGCGAAAGCCATCTTTTCGGAGGCGTACAGGCGGGCGGGCGTTTCCCTTCCCGCCTGCCTCACAAGGCCATGACCACGGGAGGCACTCCATGACAGAATATCTCATCGCCTGCGACCTCGGCACGGGCGGCATGAAAGCCACGCTCTACGACAGGGCACTCTCCCCCGTCGCCGAAACGTTTGCGGCATACCCGACCTATTACCCCGCGCCCGAATGGCACGAGCAATCTATCGGCGATTGGTGGAACGCCCTCGTGTTCTGCACGCACGACCTCATCCGAATGAGCGGCGCAGAGCCCCAAAGCATCCGCGGCATCGCACTCTCGGGCGCGAGCCTCGTTGCCGTGCCCATCGGGAAGGACGGACTGCCCCTCTGCGAGCGCGTTCCCATCTGGTCGGACAAGCGGGCGGTGCGGGAGGCGGAGGCATTCTTTTTGAAAACGTCTTCGAATACATGGTACCGCGCTACGGGGAACGGGTTTCCCGCTGCCTGCTATCCACTGTTCAAACTGCTCTGGATGAAACAGCATCTTCCCGACATTTACGAGCGTACCGCGTTCACCCTCGGAAGCAAGGATTATCTCAATTTCCGCATGACGGGGATCGCGGCGACCGATCACTCCTATGCCTCGGGAACGGGCGCCTATCACCTGACGGAGCGCCGGATGATGCCCGAGCTCATGCGGGAAGCAGGCGTCCGCGAGGAGCTCTTTCTTCCCCTCGTTCCCCCGCACACTCCCGTGGGAGCACTGACGAAAGAAGCCGCCGAACAGATGGGGCTTGCGCGCGGCACCTTCGTGTTCTGCGGCGGCGTCGACAACGCCTGTATGGCGCTCGGCACCGTGGGAACGCAGAAAAACCGCGCTTATGTTTCCCTCGGCACCTCCTCATGGATCCCCGTCAATGCGGAAAAGCCCGTTCTGGATGAGAGGACGCGCCCCTACACCTTCGCACATATCGAAAAGAATTTATATACCTCCGCTTACTCCGTCTTCTCGGGCGGGAGCTCCCTGGAATGGGTGAAGAATACGCTGCTCGGCGACGGTGCAAGCTACGAAGCACTGACGGCGCTGGCGCTCTCCTCCCCCGCGGGCGCGCGGGGCGTCATGTTCCACCCCGGGCTCGCGGGCGGGACCATGCAGGATGGCAGCATCCACACCGTCGGCGGATTCTTCGGACTGCACCTCGGGACGACGAAGGCGGACCTCGCCCGCGCCGCCTTTGAGGGCATCGCCTTCCATCTCAAAGACCGCCTTGACCTGCTCTGCGCACAGTGCCAGATCGACGCGCCCCTCGTCTTTTGCGGCGGCGGGAGCAGGAACGATGCCTGGCTGCAGATGTTCGCCGATATCTTCGGGCGCGGCATCGTGCGGACGGACGTCGGGCGCACTGCCGCCACGTTGGGCGCAGCGCAATGCGCCGCGCGCGGACTGGGCTGGTACGACAGCTATCAGACAATGCCCGTTTGCCACAAGATTGAGTACGAATCCGCGCCCGACCCTCGCAATGCGGCACGGTACGCAGAGCTGTTTGCTCTCTTTCAAAAGATGATGGCGCTCTCATCGGACTACGGCGAAGCGCTGCACGCGATCGCACAAAAAGGAGCGCTGTAACCATGAAACATCAAACGACCTTTCATTTTCAGGGCAAGACCGCCGTCGTCACAGGCGGCGCGAGCGGCATCGGGCTCGCCTGTGCCGAACGCTTGAGCGCGGCGGGTGCAGCCGTTATCTTGCTCGACATCCGGCAGGACGCCGCAGAACGTGCCGCGTCTGCCCTTCCGGGCGCCGAAGGGTTTGCTGCAGACGTGTGCAAAGAAGACAGTCTCACACGCGTTCGCGACCGCATCCTTTCCGTTCATAAGACGATCGACTTCCTTGTCAACTGTGCAGGCGTCGGCGATATCGAATGGGCGGAGGACATGACGCCCGCAACGTGGCGCAAGGTCATCGACATCAACCTCACGGGGACGTTCCTCGCCGCACAATGCTTCGGAAAACAGATGATCGCGCAGAAAACGGGCGGGAAGATCGTCAATCTTGCCAGCCAGGCGGGCGTCGTCGCCATCGACAAGCACGTCGCATACAGTGCAAGCAAGGCGGGCATCCTTGCACTGACCAGGGCGCTCGCCTATGAATGGGGGAAATACGGGATACAGGTCAACGCCGTCTCGCCGACCGCGACCAAAACGCCGCTCATCGAGGGATATTGGGACGTGGAGCCGCGCCTTTCGCAGACGCTCGCCGCCCTCCCCGCAGGCAGATACTGCCGCCCCGAGGAGGTCGCCGACGCCGTACTCTTTTTATGCTCGTCTTCCGCCGACATGATCACGGGCGCCAACCTGATGATCGACGGCGGATACACCATCCACTGAAAAGGAGAACGCTATGAAAAATATGTTTCGTCTGGACAACAGGCTCGCCCTCGTGACGGGAGGCGCGCGCGGTATCGGCAGAGCCGTCGCCGCAAAACTTGCCGAGGCGGGCGCCGACGTCGCCATCTTCGATCTGCTCGATGCCTCCGAAGCGGCAGAAGAGATCGCCCACACCTGCCGCGTGCGCACGAACGCCTATCGCGCCGACGTGACCGACCCGGAGAGCCTGCGGCGGTGTTTCGACGCTGTCGAGCGCGACATGGGCACCCCCGATGTGCTCTTCAACAACGCGGGGATCGGTCCGCATAAAGACGCGCTTGCCGTCACGCCCGAGGAGTGGAATAACGTCATCGGCGTCAATCTGAACGGCATCTTCTTCACCGCAACGGAATTTGCGCGTAGGCTGATCGCGAAAAAGACGGGCGGGAGCATCATCAATACGGCATCCATGTCCGGGCTCATCGTTAATCTTCCGCAGCGGCAGGCAAGCTATAATGCCTCCAAGGCGGCGATCATCCACCTCACCAGGACGCTCGCAGTGGAATGGGCGGAATACGGCATCCGCGTCAACAGCATCAGCCCCGGATATATCGCGACCGACATGATCGCCTCCGTCGACCCCGCCATGCGTGGAATGTGGGAAAAGATGATCCCGTTCGGCCGCATGGGCACACCCGAAGAACTCGCCGGCGCCGTCATTTACTTCGCCTCCGATGCCTCCTCGTACACGAGCGGAAGCAACCTCGTCATCGACGGATGCTATACCGCCGTATAACGGAAGAACGCCATGAAGAAGATCACTATTGGAATCATCACCCTGTCGGACGGCAGAGAATACCTGCATACACTGCAGCGCGACGTCAATCTGCGCTATCAGAGCGCCCTTCAAAGCCGCCTTGAAGGGGCGGGGTTTGAAACGGTATGCTTCCCCGAGCCCGTCCGCTCCAACCGCGAGGCGCAGGAAGCGGGCAAATTTTTGCGGCAGGCGGGCGCGGAGGTCACCGTGTTCAACTATGCCATCTGGTGCTATCCGCAATTCACCGCCGTCGCGGCACAGTTCGCTCCGCCGCCCTATGTTCTGTTCTGCAACCTGCACCCGTCCGAATGCGGCATGGTCGGGATGCTCGCTGCCTCGGGCACGCTCGAACAGCTCGGAAAGGTGCATTTCCGCGTATGGGGGGACATCGGCGACCCCGACGTATGCCGGAAGCTACTCTCCTGCATCCGCGCGGGAGCGGCGGTCAACCGTCTGCGCGGGAATACCTACGGAAACTTCGGCGGACGGGCGATGGGAATGTACACCGCCGTTGCCGACGCCGCCCTGTGGCAGAGGAAGTTCGGCATCGACGTGGAGCCCTTCGAGCAGGAGGACATCGTGCGCGCATCGGCGCGTATCCCGCAAAAAGACGTCACGCAGGCACGCGTCTGGCTGGAACACCACGCAAAACAGGTCGCCTACAACAGCTCTAACTTCACACCGCAAAAACTCGAGCTGCAGATCCGCTCCTATCTTGCCCTGCGCGCGCTGATCGACGAACGCGGGCTGGATTTTATCGGCATCAAATCACACGGCGACCTCACCGATCGCTTTGTGACGATGGATCTCGCCGAGGCGTTCCTCAACGACTGTTACGACTGGAACGGCGCACACGAGCCCTTTGTGGCGGCGACGGAATCGGACATGGACGGCGCTCTCACCATGCAGATCTTCAAATACATGACAGGACAGCCCGTTCTGTTTGCCGACGTGCGGCACTACGAGCGTTCCAAAGGCGTCTGGTTCTTCTCCAACTCGGGTACCTCCGCAACGTACTATGCCGCAGGAAGCTGCAATGCCGAGGAAAATCTGCGGCAAGTCTCCCTTCTGCCCGAAACAAAGGACTATCCCGCAGGCGGCGGCAGCGTGCATTATTTTGCAAAAGCGGGCGAGATGACCTTTGCACGTCTGGCGCGGAGGGGCGAAGAATATTTTTTGACCGTCGTCCCTGCAGACATCGTGCAATTCTCCGAAAAAGAGATGGCGCGCCTCGGCAGCCTTGCCACGCCGCAGTGGCCGCTGGCGTTCGCAAAGCTGCGCGTGAGCGCGGACGTCTTTCTTGCGCAATACCCCTGCAATCATATCCACGGTGTATACGGAGAATGGACGCAGGAATGGCAAAATGTCGCAAAGATCCTGAACATCCCCGTCAGCATCCTTGCATAGCGCGAGCCGTCCGCAAATGCGGACGGCTCTCATCGCAGCTACTTTTCGATGCTTGCGCGGCGACGGAGCACCGCGCGCAGGCGCTTTCCCTGTTCCTTTGTAAACTTCGGCACATTGTCGTAAGTATACAGTCCGTTTTGCTCCTGTTCCACGTCATAGAGCTGTGTATAGCACAAACCCGCGCAGACATCGCTCTCCATCAAGGTGCGCGTCATCGCGCAAATCTCATCCATCCACGCGTCCGCGTCCTCCGCCCTCGCATACCCCCATCCCTCCTTTGCACAGAGCGTCCGTCCGCCGTATTCCGAACAGACGACGGGCTGTCCTCCATAGCAGGGCTGCTCCCCCTTGGGCGCAAGGAAGGGACAGGGAAGCTCTCCCGTTTCCGAAAGACAGGCGAGTACTTCCCGCAGGCGTTCCGCGCTGCCGTAGTCATGAAAATCGTAAATATCAGTGTCGGTATGGATCCCGCCGCTGCTTGTAAGGCAGGGCCTGGAAGCATCGACCGCCACGGTAAAAGCGTACAGCAGCCGCAGGTACTCCGAGGAGCACTCGCGGACGTAGGAGCAACCACGGTAGGCGTCGTTCCAGCTCTCGTTGGTGGGGCACCAGACGATAACGGACGGATGATCCATGTCGCGCTCCATCGCCTCCCGCCATTCGTTGAACACGTCCCCCACCCTGTCTGCGGAATAGAAGTCCGTTCCCCAGGAGGGGTACTCCTCCCAGACGAGATAGCCGCGGCGGTCGCACTCGTATAAAAATGCGGGTTCAAAGATCTTCTGATGCAGCCGCGCGCCGTGAAAGCCGAGCGCCTGCGCCATACGGATGCGCTTTCCCATGCGCCCCCTGTTTGGCGTCGTATAGATCCCCTCCTTGTCGTATCCCTGATCGAGGACGAGGCGCAGAAATACAGGCATCCCGTTGAGATAAAAGGCGTTGCCGCGGCATTCAAACGTGCGGATCCCGAAGTAACTCTCCACGGCATCCTCGCCGAATGTGAGGCGCACGTCATAGAGCTCTCCCCTTCCGACGCCCCACGGATGCACTTCCGAGAGCGGCACCGTCAGCGCGGTGCGGTGTTCCGCCGCCGTGCTCCCTTCGCCGACGCAGCGCCCTCGGTAAAAAATTTGCACGTGCAGCGTTCCCTTTCCGGCCATCTCCGCGCGGATGCATACCGCCGAAGCAGAGGCATCGGGCGCAAAATGTACGGAACGGATGTAAAATTCCGGAACACGCTCTAACCAGACGGACTGCCAGATCCCCGTCACGCGCGTATAATAGCAGCCGTAACTCTCCGCTCTGTCCGTCTGTTTTCCGCTCGCCGAATCGGTGCGCACGTCGTCATGGACAAGCACGGTAAGCTCGTTCCGCCCCTCCCGCAGGGCGTCCGTAATGTCCGCCGAAAAGGGTGTATACCCGCCAATGTGGCGGCAGACGAACGTGCCGTTCACATAGACCGCAGCCTCGTAGTCCACCGCGCCGAAATGCAGCAGCCAGCGCGTGCCCGCCTCCTTATGAAGCCGGAACCGCCTGCGGTATTTGCAGTGCGTGAAAAACTCCTTTCTCCCGATCCCCGAAAGCACGCTCTCGGGACAAAAAGGAACGCGTATTTTCTCGTTGAAGCCGCCCGATAGAACGTCCGCGTCAAAAAAATTCCCGACAACGGCGAAATCCCATACGCCGTCCAACATACGGACGCTCTCCCGCCGCATCTGCGGACGGGGCGAGCGGGCAGGATGCGTTCTCACCGTTCAATCCTCCCAGCGACAATTCCACGCCCGCAGCCTGAGCCCCTGCGTATGGCTGACGCGCACCACGCGCGACCCGCCGCCATGCAGCCAGAACACGCCGTCCGACGCAAGAAACTCATCGTTGTGCCCGGGACGGTCGACAATGACCCCGACAAGCGGAAGTTCGCCCGCATTGCGCACAAGGATATGCTCCTCGTCGAGCACCGACCACGCGGCACAGCCCTCGGGCAGGCGGAACATACAGCCGCCGTCGCTCTGAAAATTGAACCAGTAGAACGTCGCGTCAAACAGCGTCCCGTCCTCACCCACGACCTCCACCGTCACGAACAACAGTCCTTTTGTATCCACGTCATAGAAATCCAATTTCCCGAGGAGCGTTGTTTCCGTGTGAATAGGCGGGATGGGATAACTTATCGTTTTGCATTTTTCAAGCGCCCCGTTATAGACACAGAGCGTCACGCTGCCCCTTGCGCGCATCCCGTCATCCAGCAAAACGACGGGGAGCGTCGTCTGCGGACCGACATCGACGGAGCCCGTGACGACGCACCCGTGAACGGGCGCGAATGCCTGTTTTACAAGATAGTGCGAAAGCTTTGCCTCACCATAATAATCCACCGTGGACCACGAACAGCCCGGATAGACATCGTTGAGCTTATAATAGCAGATGCCCGTGGAATCGGGATAAGCGCTGCGAAAGCGCTCGATGGGATGGCGTAGCACGGTCGCCTGAGCGAGCTGCGTGCCTGTCACGAAGTGCCCCATCGTGGCATCATCGTAAAAACAGCCCAGATACTGCGTGAGATAGGTGATGTCGTTCTCCCCGTACGGCCATTCCACAAACTGATTGAAGCGCGGCGTGTGATGGACAAATGCGTTATGTTTTCCGTAAATATCCCATTCGCCCCGCTCTCTTTCGGGGAGATACTTATAGATGCTCTCAAGGTTGCTTGCAGACGCCATGCCGTATTCGCCCAGAAAAGTGTCGGAGAGCTGCAGCGACGCGTCCAGCCCCTGTTGAAACCAATAGGTGATGTAACTATGCATGGAACCCGCCCCGCACGGCGAGGTGCGGTGGAAGGGGCGCGTCCCGTCATAGGCATAGGCGATGCGGAGCATCTCCCGCATATTCGGGCTGCGCGCCTCCGAGGACTCGTTCCCTCCCGCCCACAGAACGAGGGAGGGTCTGTTGCGCAAACGGATGGTGTGCTCGATCGCCGTCGCGCGCAGTTCGTCCTGCGGCTGCGTCTTGTCACTGTCCCATGCCGTCGGCCACTCCTGAAAGACCATGAGTCCCAACTTATCGCACAGATCGTAAAAGACATCGCTCTCCGGCATTCCCCCGCCCCACGCCCGCAGGACGCAGAGGTTTTCCTCCTTGGCGAGCGTCAGAAGCCGCTCATAGCGCGCGGGCTCAAAGCGCAAAAGCGCGTCAATGGTGCACCAGTTCGTCCCCTTCATGAACAGCTTGCGCCCGTTGATGCACATCTGCCAGAGATAACGGTTTTTGTCTACAGGCTGCGTATCGGGGAGCATCCGCACGGTACGAAGCCCGAATTGCTCCGTAAACGCGAGCGTTTCGCCGTCCTCCGCCGTCAGCGCGATCTGCGCGAGATAGAGATTTTGTTCGCCGTATCCGTTCGGCCACCAAGCCCGTGCCTCGGGAATGCGGAACCGAAGATGCAGATAGCCGTCCCCGTGCGTATCGACGGGCATTTCCGCCGACCATTCCGACCCCGGAAAATTCAGCGGGCGTATAACGAGGCGGAACGTGCCGCGCATCTTTGTGCGCAGATACAGCCCCGCCTCCCCCGCCGCTGCGTCCACGGTATAGAGAAAGGGTCGTTCCGCCTCCATGCCGTGCCGCTCCTCCAGGCGGACGGACGCCCAGATCCCGCGAGAAGGGATGCTCGCATAGTGCCAACCATAGACGCAGTTGATGACAGTGCCGAACTTCCATCCGTCGTCATACCCCGCGTCCTGCGAATATTCGCGCGGAAGAGAGGGCGCGTTATCGATCTTGACGACAAGCACGTTCTCCGCCTGTAAAAAGTCCTCCACCGCAAAGACCGCCCTGGTGAACATTCCGCGGTGGCTGCCCAGATAGTGTCCGTTCAGATAAAAGTGCGCCGAATAGCACACGCCGTCAAAGCAGAGCTGCGGCTGCCGCAGCGAAAAATCATAGGAAAACTTTCTCTTTGCCCACCACACTTTATAGCTATATTCCCTGGCGATGCGGTCGTTGCAGCCGACCAACGGGTCGGGAATGACGCCCGCCCCGAAGAGCGCCGTGTGGACGCTCCCGGGGACGGGATAAGCGACGGCGTCCTCCCATTCCCTTGTAGGGTCGGTGCGCAGCTCGGTCAAACCGTCGGACACAAGCTCCCACGTCCCGTTCAGAGAGAGCGCACGACCGCCCGCCGGAGGAAGAGGCGCTCCCATCCCTCGTTTCAGTTCCACCCGCTGCGATGGAAATTCAAACGGGCTCGTAACGGGCATAACGCTGCGTTTTTCCACTTCGTCCATAGACGGAACATTCAACGGACGGATCCTGTTCATACCTATTTTTCCCTCTTATTTCTCGTAAGTACAGGTATATGCGCTGTACGTCACCTTTGCGTCAATGGTGAAGAAGCCCGAGCACCCCGCAGCCGAAAGCGCATCGCTTTCAAGTTCGCAGACGAGCGCGCCGTCGAGATACACCCTGACAAGATTCCCGCTGCGCTCCACCGAGAGGACGCAGCCCTCCTCCGTCAGACACTTTGCGGCATCGACCGGGTAGGACGCACCGTAGTACCAGCCGTAGTCGTCCATCGTCACGAAGTCGAGCGAATATCCCGTCTCCTTGAACACAAGAAAGGCAACGAGCCAGACCTTTTGATTGTGCCCGCAGATGATGCCCGCCTTCCCCTCGGCAGCGACAAGTTCCACGTCCGAGATGGTCGCCGTCGCCGTATACTCCGTGCGTTCCCCCATCTGCTTGAAGAAGGTGAACTGCTGTCCGCCGCGCGTCGTCCTTGCGACGGATCGCCCCTTTTCGGACATATCCCATCCGGACGTCGCCATGCGGCCGCTCGCCGCCTGACCGAGGACATCGTCCGGCTCCTCGTTGACGCCGAGATAGCCATCCTCACCGAAGGGCAGATAGGTCGTCGGATCGTTCATGTCGCCCGATGCCTGCAAGTGAAGGCGCTGTACGCCGTCCTCCATCTCATATCCCTCGGTATGATTGTATGCGGGAAGAAGCAACACGTCCCCCTTCCTCTCCATCCCGATGGAGCTCCACGGGACGAACACCTCGAAGGAGACCCCCTTGCAGGCATCGGAATTGATTGTCCCATCCACCCATGCCCTGCTGTAATAGGGCACATATCCCCACACCCAGCCATAGGGATCTGTTTCAAAGCTGACGCCCTCTAAAACGCCCGTACGGTTGTGTGCCTCCACGCGGATCTGCACCGCCTCGTTGCGGGACACCGCCGTGCCCGCGGCGAGGTGCAGCTCGATGCTCGTGTTGCGCCAATCGTCGCGTTCGGGATTGGAAAACACGAATTGGTCCTCGATATACATTCCGATATAGACGCCCTTGTCCGTCAGGTATGTCGTCGTATGCGTCATGATGTCGCCCGCGCCGAAGGAGAGCTCGCGCTGCGCCTCCCAGAACGGCTCGTCCAGCTTTCCGTCAACGGTGACCTCGGCGTCCGTCTCCAATTTCCGCCAATCGTTGTAATCGTAATCATACACGATGGGCTCAAAGGTATAGGGCGCCAGTCCCGCGTCGCGCGTGCCGCAAGCGGAGAACCCCGCCATAGCGATGCACATCGTCAGAACTATCCCGAATGCCGCCTGTTTTTTCATCTTACGACCTCCTTGCAAGAACCGCGATCTCCGAAAGCGCGATCGTCGCGTCATCTGCCTCCTTAAAGAATTTGGAGGAAATCTCGATCACGACCTTTCTGACGGGGACTTCGTTGAATTCACAGATCGCCGCACCGCCCGGACGGATAAAAATATCCTCCATGAAACAATCGGGCGGGAAGGCAACGTTCTCCGCACGAAGCACGCCGATGCCGCGGTAAGGCGAACCGGAGGGAAGCGACGCACCATCGACGTACAGGTCGATGCGGTCGATCTTGTCGAACGCATAGCTGATCTCCGCGCTGTTGTAGACCATGACCGCCGCGATCGTCTTGGGTGTTTCAAATTCGATGGTAACGACCGTACTTCCGTCCACGCGCACCTCGCGGCCGAGATCGTAGGGATGGATGGTCACGGCGCCGTCGGTAAGGAGCTCCGCTCCGCCCGAGACGACGTTGGTGAGCGTGACCTTCGCCCCCGACATATCCTTTGCATATCCCGAAAAGACGGCGGGCAGCGGCTGCACCGAATAGGTGGGACCGTTGACGTGCAGCACGTCATATCCGAGCGCCGTATCGGACAGGAAGAGCGCCTCGTCAAAGGCGATCGAGCGGTCGGACTGCTCCGCATAGCCGCGGCCGGCGTGCGCGTGATAGACGATGTAGAGCTGCTCCCCCGCTTCCACAAAGCAGTGGTGCCCCGTCCCGCTCATGTGGTCGAAGTACGTCTCCTTTCCAAGGATGGGATTGCCAAACTCTCCCTGCGGTTTGACAAAATCGCCGAGCGGCGCATCGGCGACCGCCATGCAGACCCTGTAGCGCGGATCGGTATAACCGTAGCAGGAATAGGTCAGATAGTACTTGTCTCCGTGCCGCAGCATGAACGGCGCCTCGTTGACGGAGGACCCCGTTTCAAAATCCGCCGAAACAAAATTCGTAAGGTCGGTGAACCCCGCCCGCGTGAGCTGCTTCACCGTGGAATAGTCGGGCGTGACCGCGTCCAGCATCTTTACGCCGTAAAGCCCCGTCTTACTGCCGTCCGTCGGATGCGACTGCGAAAAGTAGAGATAGAGCTGTCCGTCGTCGTCGATGAACGGACTTGCATCGATAGTGCACCAGTGATAGTCGGTGCCGAGGTGCGCCTGGAAGTTCATGAGTTCGTCGCGCACGGTCATGATCTCTCCCAGCGCGTTGACCCCCTCCCACTGCACGAAGGGCCCTGCGGGCGATCGGGAATAGGCGACGCCCATCGTCAGATACTCGATGTCGCCTGTCGGCTTCATCACATAGTCGCCCCTCCTGGCGCTGTAATAGAGGTAATACAGCCCGTCCCTTTCGTTGTAGATGACCTCGGGAGCCCAATAGTAGTCGCGGCACAGTGCGTCCTCCTCGGGCGCAAAGACGATGCCGACCGACTCCCAGTCGTTCATGTTTTTCGACCGCCAACCGTAAAATCCCTTATTCATCATGCCGTCGCTCGTCGTATACAGGTAAAAGTACCCTGCGCCCTCCCCCTCTTCCACATAAATGCAGCTCGGGTCGGCGCCCTGATGAGTCAACTCGTTCTTATAAAAGAGATGGTTGTTGACCTCGCCCGTTTCATCGTAAAAAGGCAGCTCCGCCGCGCCGCCCGCGCAGCCCGCCGCAGCGGTCAACGTCATGAGTGACGCCAGCGTCATGCATAAAATTCTTTTCATGATGGTTCTCCTTTGCTATCCTTTGATCCCGGAAAGTGCGATCCCGCGAATGAAGTATCTCTGAAAAAAGATGTACAGCAACAGAATGGGGAGCATCGTCACGATGCAGGCAGACATATCGAGCTGAACGTCGCTCCCTCCCGCCGAAGTCGCAAATTTGAGCGCAATCTGCAGCGTGTATTTTTCGGGAGAGTACAGATAGAGCAGCGGACCGAAGTAATCGTTGAAGCCCCCGACAAAGCTCATCAGCCCGAATGCGATGAGAACGGGCGCGGAGAGCGGCGCCATGATGACGAAAAAGATGCGCAGATACCCCATGCCGTCGATCTTGGCGGCATCGATGAGCGAAGTGGGGATGCCCTTGAAATACTGCCGCATAAAGAAGATGGTGCCCGCGCCGCCGAACATCCCCGGGATCATGAGCGGGAGCGGCGTGTCGATCCAGTTGAGCCCGTTGAAGATCATGAAAGTCGGGATCATCGTCACCGTCCCCGGGATCATCATGGTCATCAGAAGTCCGTAGAAAATGACGTTCTTCCCCGGGAAACGCAGCTTGGAGAAGGCAAACCCCGCGATCGCCGAAACGAGCAGTCCCACCACCGTCGGCGGGATAACATAGAGCAGCGTGTTGAAAAAGGACCGCACGAAGGAAATTCCGTAGATGTCGACGGTGAAGATCTCCACAAAGCCCGTGACGTCAAATTCGCGGATGTAGTATAAAAACGGAACGTTGTACGACTCCATCGACGGCCGCAGGGCGGAGATGAGGATGATATAAAACGGAAAGAGCAGGATGAAGGCATAGACCGTCAGAATGCAATAGACGACCGTCTTGACGATGCGGTTCTGCACCGTGGCACTCCTTACTTTGTCGGCTTTAGTCATCGGAATACACCCACCTCTTCGAGAGAATAAAGTTTCCGACCGTAAGCAGGATGATAAAGACGCCGAGCACCCATGCCGTCGCGCTGGCATACCCCATCCCGTAGGAGATGGTATCGCGGAATGCCATATTATAGAGATAGAACACGACGGTGAGCCCTGCTTCGTTGGGGCCTCCGTTATCGCCGCCCATGATCTGGAAATTGACGAACGTCTGCAAAACGCCAATAAACCCCGTGATGAGCAGATAGAACGTCGTGGGGGAAATGAGCGGGAGCGTGATCTTAAAAAATTTGGTGAACCGCCCCGCGCCGTCGATCTCCGCCGCCTCGTAGAGCTCGTCGTTGACATTGGCGAGCGCAGACATGAAGAATACGATGTTCATACACATTCCGCCCCAGATGGAGATAAGGATCATCGTGAGCATGAAGTACGCCTCCGACGTCAGCCACTCCACCCTTCCCGCGCCGAGGGCGACGAGGATGTCGTTGACGATGCCGTAGTTGGTATCCAGCATCCACTTCCACATGGTGGAAACGGCGACACCCGAGAGGATGTACGGGAGAAAATAGATGACGCGGAACAGCTTTTTGAACACACGGATCTTTTCAAGCAATACGGCAACGCCAAGGGACAGAATGAGCGTAACGGGCATACTCAACGAATAAAGCAGGGTATTCTTAATGGAGCGCCAGAACCGCTCGTCCTCAAAGATAAAGGAAAAGTTGGAGAGTCCCACGAACTGCGATCGGGAAATATCGTAGGAATTGAGCCGTACGAAGCTCAACGCAAAGGAGATGCAGATGGGGATGAGCCCAAACATCAGAAACCCGATGACGGGCGGACTCACCATCAAAAGCCCTGCGATATGCTCCCCGCGCATTCCCTTATTGCCTGATTTTTGCCTGTTTTGTTCTTTCATTGCTGGTAACGTTTGAGCGTGACGTTGACGCGGTCGGTGACGGTTTCAAAGAACTCATCGAGCGACATCTGATTGTTGCGCACCTGCGTGTTGAGAAGATCTGCCCAGTCGTTGATCCACGCATCGTCGGGCATATACGTCCAGTCGCCCGGGCGCTCGTACTCGCTCACTTCCGCCAGAAGCCGCGAATTGGCAGGCACCATGTCCGTCTTGTCGTACACGTCGTTGTAAGCGACCGATCGCTGATTTGGGACGAACAGCCCGTCCTCCGCAAGTTTTTTCTGCGCGTCGGCAGAGGCGATGAACTGCGCGAACCGGTACGCCGCCTCCTTGTGCCCGGTCTTCGCCCAGATAGCGATGCCGTCCGCTTGCGAATGCCCCGCCGCCACGCCGTCCTTGTGCTTTGGAATAGGCGCAATGTCCCAGTCAAACGTGCAATCCGCCTTGAACACGGAGATCTTTTCGGACACATCGACGAGCATGGCAACACGATCGGTCATGAAATAGATGTCGTTGCCCAGAACGTCCACATCGCTCTGGGTGGGCATGAGCTGCCAGCCGCCCTGATCCTTCGTGCGGATCATGTTGATGTAAAATTCCAGCGCCTCGTACATGGACGGGAGCTCCACACCCTCGGCATTCGTCTTTCTCGTCTTATCGCCCAACGTGAACTTCCAGACCTGCTCCTCTTCGTCGTAGGCGATGCAGTCCCCCCCGACCGACCAGCCGAAGTTGAACCACCAATGGCAGTAATATCCCCAATCGGTGGGCGACTCCGCATTGTACGACCTGTTCAGATACATGGAGAGGTCGACGAGCTCCTCCCACGTCATCGGGATGCGGTTGTTAAAGACAAGCGTCTCGTCTTTGGAGGGCACCGTCCCCTGTTCGCCGCTGCGGTAAAAGCCATGCTTTTCCTCCTCGGGCAGGTCGTCCGAATAGTCCTTGCTGATGACGCGGATGTTCATCTGCTCAAACGCCGTCTGATTGTAATAGATCACGGAGGGATTGTTCCCGATGGGGATCGCGTACAACTCCGAATCCTCTTCCGAAATATTCTTCTCGGTATCATAGCGGAAACGCTGCACGAGCGTCGGCCAGATCTCGTCCTTTTCGAGCGTCTTGTCCGCCTCGAACTCCTCGCTCAAAGGTGCAATGAGGTTCATTCGTGCCCACTTCTTCACATAGCGGTCGCCCATGATAAATACGTCGGGCGCGCTGGAAAACGAAAGCACGTTCTGCAAGGTATCCGCATATCCGTCTACGGGGCGCACCTGGAATTTTACGGTGATCTCGTCCTGCGACGCGTTGAACTGTTCGGTGAGTTCCTGCAGCGAGTCGGTATAGCTTTGCATCCCGCTCGCCCAGAAGCGCAGCTCCACTTTGCCGCTCCCGCCGCCGTCCGCACACCCCGCCAGCGTGCCCGCCATCAGAAACGCCATTGCAAGGCTCACCCATTTTTTCTTTCCCATGCCGTATTTTCTCCTTTTTGTATTGACTTTTTGTGTTTTCGGCCATATAATTGTTTGAAAGGACGTACTTTTATGATCATCAAGGAGATCCGCAACAACTACATTTTTGCAGGGCAAGCCGTCAGGCGCTCCTCCGACAACGTCGCAAAAGACACCAAGTGCCTCCCCTTCATGTCCATTGCCGTGTGCAGGACGGGCGGGTATCTCTTTGAGATCAAGGGGAAAGATCCCGTCTCCGTCGGCCCCGGAGAGGCCGTTCTCATCGGCTCCGACGTCGAGCATTCCGTGACGCACCTGTTCAACGAACGCAACGAAATGTGGCATCAGTGGCTGTTCTTTGACGCGCGCGTCAATTACAGCTATAAACTTGACCGCCTCTTTGAGTTCCCGAACAAACTCCCCGCCTGCATCCTGCCCGATCTCCTCTCGCTCATCGAACGCGCGATCGGGCTTTCACAGGAGAACACCATCACCGACACCGTCAGGCGAAGTGCCATGATGTTCTCCCTGCTCGATCTGCTCGTTCCCTATGCCGTTCCGGTCAGCAATTTCAGCGACGAACTCAAGGGAACGCTCGACTATATCGAGGAAAATTTCTGCCACGACATCCGTCTCGACGACCTTTTGCGGCTCGCGCCCTGCTCCAAGTCCTCCTTCTTTCAGAAATTTTACAGCATGACGGGCTGCTCCCCCATCCATTATATTGAAAACCGAAAGCTTGAACACGCCGCCCTGCTGCTCATTTCCACCAAAATGACCATCTCCGAGATCGCCTCCGCCGTCGGCTTCGGCGATCCCCTGTACTTTTCCAAACGTTTCAAACACAAGTACAAAGCGCCGCCCCGGATCTATCGGGAAAAAGTCCTCACGCAGGACGCTTCGCTCTGACGCCTTGCAGACGCTCCGGCTGCGGGGCGTTTTATTTTGCGGAGAATGCCCCCGTATCCCTGCGCTTTTGCTGCGGCAGGACGGGCATTGCCTGCGTGACGGGCGCCTCGGGCGTTGAAGGGAGCTTCTCCAGCCAGGGATCGAGCTCCGCCCCCGTGAGGAGCGAATATCCCGTGAAGAACGCCGTGCACAGATCGGTGAAGATCCCCGCGACCGCTTCCGTCGCCCAGCCGTCATAGAGCGCCTTTTCGAGCACGAGCGTATCGCCGACATAGACGTAGATCGTGCCCTCGTGGCGCAGCACGGTGAGCGTGATGCCTGCCGAAAGCCCGTAGCCGCCCGCCTTCTGCACATAATCCCTGCAATCGAGCCCCGCGCCATCCCCGATGAGGAACATTTCGGGCACGGACATCAATCCGACCCACTCGTCCCCCGAGAAGGACACCGTTTCGTAAAAAACGAGCCCGTTCGCGGTGTGACGTCCGAAAATGATGCCCGGACGGCACTGCGCCCCCATCGTCCCCTCCGCGCGGATGGTCACCTGCACGGCATAGGACGCTTCTGCGATTTCAGCATCTTTGATGATATATGCGGAATCGATGAGACGCTCTCCGCCCTCGATCGCCACCGATTCGCCGTATCGGCTCATATCCGCCTTGGCGATCCATTCCGCGACGCCGTTCTCCGTAAAAGAGACCTGCGTAAATTCCGACGTACAGTCCTCGTTAAAGAGCCCCGCTGCCGTCTCCTCCGTCTCATTCAGCCACGCATGATCGAGCGCGCGGTAGACGAGCCGTCCGTCGATAAAGAGCCAGATGTCGTTCCCGTCGCGCACGGCAGTCAGCATTGCGCCCTCCGTCCGCACGCCGTAAGCGGGCGAAGAGACGGAATACGGGTCGAACTCCCAAGTGTTGATGTCGGACGTGGAGACCCGCAAAAGCCCGTAATAATCGGTTCCCGCTACCGAAAGATTGAAACACGCCGCCACGATCCATTCGGCATTCTGCGCCACGACGAGCCCCGGGCGAGGCAGCGCGCCCGACATCGTCACGCGCAAGTTTGCCTGCACGACGTAGCTCGTTCCCTTCCCTTCCAGGAAGGTATAGCTGCGGCCGCTCGCCTGTACGCCGCCGTCGCCGAGGGCGTTCCAGTTTCCGACGGCGGGAACGCCGCCGACAGGGCTGTCGCCGAGGCCGCCGATCTCCTCTCCAGTAGGCGGCTCGTCGAGCAAGTCGTCAAGCTCGGTCAGATCGTAGGAGAACGTCACATCCTCAAATTGCGTCACGGCACAGTCGGTGAACAGCCCGGGCGCCGTCGCCCTATCCGCCGTCAGCCATGTGCAGTCCTCCGCATCGACCACCTTCTGTCCGTTGAGGTAGACCTTGACCGATGCTCCGTCGCGTATGACGATCACTTCCGCGCCCCGTTCGTCGCACATCCCCGTGTCGGTGAGGCGCACATTCGTGGCGTCCATGTATTCCCATACGTTCGTATCGTCCGTGCGGATGCGGCAAAGCCCGAACCACTCCGCCCCCGTGGCGACTTCCACCATGTTCCCGGAGAACACGACGATCCAATCCTCATCCTGTGCGACAATCAGTCCCGGACGAGGAATGCCATAACCCGACTGATACCGAAGTGTGGAACGAAGATAATACTGCGTTCCCGAAACGCCTGCAACATACAGCGTGTTCACCCTTCCGTCATCGGAAGTATATGTATTGCCGGACGTCTGCCACGAGCCCCGCGCCGCAACTTCACCGACGGCGCTCTCTCCAAGCCGATAGGCGTCCATGACGACGGTCTCCATTGTCGTGTTCCCCTTGACGGCGATGGCGTCTTTGCGGACTTCGGCAAAATATTCGTGAGTGAACACCGCACCGTAGACGCCCGACGGAACGGAGACGGAATAGCTGCCGTCCGCAGCGACTTTGGCGGGATATCTGTCAAGCCCGGACATGAACACAACTTCCAGCCCGTCCAGATTTCCGTCCGCCGTCTGCACGATCCCCGTAACGGTATAGACGAGCGCACGGAAGGACGCCTCGACAACGGTGTCCTCATTCGCCGTAAACGTATACTTGTTTTGCGACACTTCGGCGAGTTTATCCGCCTCATTCACCGTGAACGAGGCGAGCTCATACCCTTCGTCGGCGGCGATCTCCACCGTGACAGAAGTCCCTTTTTCCACTTCCCCGTCCGGCGTTGCAGTCAGCGTCCCGTTGCCATCCGTCTGTACCGATACGGTCACCTTTTCCGTTTTCTCGGTCGGATCATCCGGCTGAACGCATCCGACACACAGAAATATGGCAAATAATATCACCAATCCTGCCAGCAACCTGCCTCGTTTCATGATTTTCCTCCTTACCACAGACTTCATATTTTCTGTGCTGCTTGGCTTCATTATAAGTGCAGACAACCAACAAGTCAATTCTATCCATTCTTAAAAACATGGAAGAAATTCCAAAAAATGCAATTTTCGCTCTATTGGATCTATATACTGTGAAAATATTGCACAAAAACGATACGTCCCCTCTCTTATCTCCGAGTCCTCCCTTGCCTTCCATCAAAAAAGGGCTGCGGTGTGCGCAAAAAGACGCGCGCCATCAGCCCTTCCCGATATGTAAATTATACCTCTTCGCCTTCCGCGCATCCCGACTCTCGCCCTCTTCCCCCTTTCAAACGCGCAAGAGGGGCGGTTGCCCCGCCCTTTCCCATAACGCATCCCCCACGTAAAAAGAGCGCCGCAGCGCTCTTTCAAATGTTATTCATAGAGTCTTATAAATCCTTCGTCACTGCCAAAGCCGCCGCAATGACATCATCCATGTCGAAATACTTATACTGTCCAAGCCGCCCACCAAAAAGAACGTTCGTCTCCTTTTCGGCCAACGCCTTATATCTTTCATATAATGCGCCGTTTTTTGCATCATTTACGGGATAATATGGTTCGTCACCCTTTCTCCATTCTGCGCTAAACTCGCGGCTGATGACCGTCTTGGAAAGATCTTCCCCGTATTCATTCTTTCCGAACTCAAACCATTTATGCTCAATGATCCGCGTAAAAGGCACCTCACGCGCCGTATAATTGACAGCAGCGACACCCTGATAGTTCGGTACGTCCAACACTTCCGTTTCAAAACGAACCGAACGATACTCAAGTTCTCCGAAACAATATCCAAAGTACGCATCAATGGGACCTGTGTAAATGACCTTCTTTGCCATTGCGTCATATTCCGCTTTCTGCGCAAGGTAGTCACAGCCAAGGCGCACTTCCGCGCCTTTCAGCATCACGGCTACCATCTTCGTATATCCGCCGATAGGGATCCCCTGATAACGGTCGTTGAAATAATTATTATCAAATGTAAACCGCACAGGCAAACGACGGATAATAAAGGCAGGCAGATCCTTACAACTACGTCCCCACTGTTTCTCCGTATAGCCTTTGACAAGCTTTTCATAGATCGTCCTTCCGACGAGATTGATCGCCTGCTCCTCTAAATTTGCAGGGCACTCCACATGATCTGCGCCGATTTCCTCCGCTATGCGTCTTTGCGCCTGCTCGGGCGTAAATACATCGGACCAGAGCTTTGTAAATGTATTCATGTTAAAGGGCAGATTATAGCATTCGTCGTGATAACGCGCCACGGGAGAGTTGACAAAGTTATTGAACTCCGCAAAACGATTGACATACTCCCACACGGTCTTATTGGACGTGTGAAATATATGCGCGCCATACTTATGCACCTGAATGCCCTCGACCGTCTCCGTAAAGACATTCCCAGCAATATGCGAACGCTTTTCGAGAACGAGCACGCTCTTGCCCTTATCCATCAGTTCTCGTGCGCATACCGCTCCATATAAACCACTTCCGACAATCAAAAAATCGTACATAATATCCCCCCGTTACTGTTCTTTTTTCTCCGTTTCAAGCTGATGATCGGACCCATTCTGCTCTTGCTTGGCTCCTCGCTCCAATTCGCACTCCGGCATATCACAAGAGAACTCTTCTTGACCGCCCGCCTTTTCTGCATTGCTTTGTTCCAACGCGACCGTTTCGGACGTCGTTTTTCCCTTTCTATGAAGCATTTGCAAACCCTTTTTTACGATTTCCAATGCAAACGAATCACGCAACAAAAGCAATACGACCGCATAAATCACAACGCCCGAAACGATCAAAAGAATCAAGCTCCAAATGGCGATCGGAAGAAAAAACTTAATAAGAAATAAAAGTCCCGTCATGATCGCGCCTGCGATCCAATACTTGAACGAGCATGTTAAAATCGGTTTAAGTTCTATCATGTTCTTTCGCTTTAAATAGACAAAACCGACGATCATAACGCATGATTCGGCAATTACGGAAGCAATGCTTGCTCCTATCGAATAAAATCGTGGGATCAAGATCAGATTGAGCACAAGATTTACCACTGCGCCGACCACCACCGTGAGCGTCATGACATTTTGCCTTCCGACCGGAACGAGATATTGCATCCCCGTTACGTTGCTTAACCCAAGCACAATAGCCAGCAAGCTGAAAATCGGGATCAGGACTTCACATTTCTCATATCCCGCACCAAAAAAGACGGGAACAAAAAAACTTGTTATAGCAATCAAACCAAAGGTGATGGGAATTGCCAGCATCCAGATAAACCGATACGACTTATAAATGTAATTTTTTAATAATTCTGTGTTTCCCTCTTTAAAGACTTTCGCAATGCGAGGGATCATGACGGTGCCGAGTGCCGTAACGGCCGTTGTCGCCATTTTGATAATTTTTTCCGACTGTTCATAATACCCGTTCTCGGCGTATCCGTCGGAAAACCAACCGATCATAGATTTATCCAATACGGTATACAGTTGAATCGCCACCGTCGGAATAAATAGCTGCAAAACAGATTTTATATCATGAAATGGTTTGATCCCCCGAACGCGGCAAAGATATTTGGGAAGATACAACCACATCGTGATGTTCCCCAAAACCGTGTATGCCGTCATAAATAACACATACAGCCCCAGGTCATTCTCTGACTTGACAAAAACAAACACGGAAATAATGCTTAAAAGCCGAAAAATAATGCTGCGTGTGGAGATTTTACCGAACTCTTCCATTCCCTGCATAAACCATGTTATATCAAAAATCGTATTGATAACATTTAATGCAAGGATCAGGTAAATAATAAACTGATCTGCTCCTGCAACAAAAAAAGCAAATATCAAATATGCCGCAAGCGTAATACATGAAGTGATCGAACGCAAAATAAAGACTTCCCAAAATGCGCGGCTGCGCCCCTCCCGATCGTCCTGAACATAACTTATCGCCCGCTGTCCGTAGGTCGCCGTTCCTAAAACCGCTACAAGCAGAAAATAAGATACGATCGAATTGGCATAACTGTATAGGCCGATCCCCTCTGCCCCCAAAACACGGGAAACATACGGGGTAACAACCAACGGCGCGACCAGAATAAATAGCTGATAAACAATGTTATATATGAAATTTTTTTTGATGCTCTTTGGCTTTTCTTTGAAATTTTTCCTCATAAGAAATATTCATTGTGGATAGAAGCACGAAATAAGCGAATTTCATAAATCAATTTGAACCATGAAAACATTCTTATATCGGACACCATTATCTAAACAGACTTTTCAATTTTTGTATAATTCTTGTGTGGATTCTTGGGGGAGCATCGGTATACACTCTTGAATAAAATATCTTTGGCTTTTTATGATATAACCAAATATTAAATAGTCGCTCTGACAAGAATCCAAATACGCGTTTCTGATATGGATCCTTTTGGCTTAAATCGATTTTATTTTCAATGCTAAACAAAATTGAAAATAACCACTCACAGTATTCACTCAACATCTTCCTCGGCATAACAAACATATTTGCTATACTCATCTTTTGAGCAGACATAATATGTTTACACGCATCAGAATACTCAGGAAAATCCTTGTTGATCAAATCAATACATTGGTCTAAATCTTGAATATCATGATGAATCCTATAAGTCTCATACACACTTTTTTCCAAGGATGTGCAATAAGGCAAAATAATGTATCCACGTTCTAAAATTTTTTTTATTTTTTCTTTTTTTAGAATTTTGGGTCGGAAATAACAATTCGTATAAAAAAATCTTCGATAATGCTCCAACCCAATATAATCCGACTGATCATTTTTCCATATCCAGTATAATGCAGTCAGTTCACAATAGTTATCATTTTTATTACTGATATTATCTCCGATGGCATCTGTGCAATCGGCACCAACTTGATCTCTTTGTTTCCCAACACCGATGACTATACGATCGGATGGTATGTTATCGACTCTTTTGTGAGTCACGCAAAACAACTTTAATTCATCTACCTTTTCCATAAATATTACCTTTTATCTTTCAATAATATCAATGTTGATAACCATTATGAGAAAACGATTTCAACTGGAAATTTTTAAAATAAGGATGACGCTTAGCCGTCATGTAATTTTGAAAAATCCATATTCCCCTTACTCCATTCTCCCCCACTTTGTATCCTTCTCGCTCAGGTTGAGCGGGGTGCCGTCCTGCAGGGCGTAGCCCTCGGGAGAGGCGCTGCCGCGGTATTCGCCCACGACTTCCGGCCAGACGATGCCGATCGAGGGATCGTTCCACGCAAGCCCGCCCTCATCGTTGGGATGATAGAAGTCGTCGCACTTATAGCAGAACTCCGCCGCATCGCTCAAAACGAGAAACCCGTGCGCAAACCCGCGCGGAATGAGGAACTGCTTCTTGTTCTCCTCGGAGAGCTCCACGCCGTACCACTTCCCGTACGTCGCGCTCCCCTTTCGCAGGTCCACGGCAACGTCGAACACCCTGCCGCGGATGACCCGCACCAGCTTGGTCTGCGGAAACTGCTTCTGGAAATGCAAGCCGCGCAGCACCCCTTTCGTGCTCATGGACTGATTGTCCTGCACGAACGAAATATCCAGTCCCGCTTCCGCCATGTCGCGCTGCGAATACGTCTCCATGAAGTAGCCGCGGCTGTCCCCGTGCACGGCGGGCGTGATGACGCACAGTCCCACGATCCCGCCGACGTCTTTTTCAACTTTGATCTGCATTTTGTAACTCCTTCAGATACCTTGCCAGCGCGTCCTTCCAGTCGGGCAGCGGCGTAAAGCCGTTCTCCACGAGTTTGCGCTTGTCCAGCCTGCTGTTGAACGGGCGCTTTGCCTTGGAGAGCCCGTATTCCGCCGTCGTCACGGGGACCACCTTCGTCGCATACCCCGCCTGACGGAAGATCTCGCAGGCGAAGTCATACCAACTGAGATACCCGCCCTCGTTGGTCGCGTGATAGCAGCCGTACTTCTCGCTCTCCGCCATGTCGACGAGCAGCCGCGCGAGGTCATAGGTATACGTCGGCGTGCCGATCTGGTCGCAGACGACGCGCAGCGTGTCGTATTTTTTTCCGAGATCCAACATCGTCTTGATGAAGTTGTTCCCGTTGCGCCCGAATACCCACGCAATGCGCACGATAAAGAATTTTTCAAGCGTGTTTCTTACGGCTAGCTCGCCTTCGAACTTGGTCTGTCCGTACACGTTGAGCGGATGAAATTCCGTGCAGTCGGGCTGCCACGGGGTCTCCCCCTCTCCGTCGAACACATAGTCGGTGGAGATATAGAGCATCTTGCAGCCGAGTTCTTTGCAGACGGTGGCGATATTTTGTGTCCCCTCCGCATTCACGGCGCGCACTTTTGGAATGTTTTCCGCCTCCTCGGCGGCGTCCACCGCCGTCCATGCCGCGCAGTGAATGACGGTCTCGGGACGCGCCTTTCGCAGAACGCGCTGCACGGCACCCATGTCCGTGATGTCCATCTCCCCGACGTCCACACCGCAGACATGGTGCCCCCGTTTTTTGCATTCATTGACGACGTCATAGCCGAGCTGGCCCTTGACACCCGTGACAAGTACGTTCATTTCCTGTCCCCGTACATTCTCTTGTAATAATTCCGATACTCGCCGGAGACGATCTCCTGCCACCAGGGCTTGTTGTCAAGGTACCAGCGGATGGTCTTTTTGATGCCGTCCGCGAACTTCGTCTCGGGCAGCCAGCCGAGCTCCGTGTGGATCTTCGTCGGGTCGATCGCGTACCGCATATCATGCCCCTTCCGGTCCGCCACGAACGTGATGAGGCTCTCGGGCTTGCCCAACTCCTTGCAGATGAGCTTCACGATGTCGATGTTCTTCATCTCGTTGTGCCCGCCCACGTTGTACACTTCCCCCACCCGTCCCTTGTGGATGATGAGGTCGATCGCCTTGCAGTGATCCTCCACATACAGCCAGTCGCGCACGTTCTCCCCCGTCCCGTACACGGGCAGCGGCTTGTCCGCAAGCGCGTTGGCGATCGTGAGCGGGATGAGTTTTTCGGGGAAATGATAGGGCCCGTAGTTGTTGGAGCAGCGCGAAATGGTCACGGGAAGTCCATACGTTCTGTGATATGCAAGCACCAGAAGATCCGCCCCCGCCTTGGAGGAGGAATAGGGGCTCGAGGTATGCAACGGCGTCTCCTCCGTAAAGAAGAGGTCGGGTCTGTCGAGCGGCAGATCGCCGTACACCTCGTCCGTCGAGACCTGGTGATAACGCCCGATGCCGTACTTGCGGCAGGCGTCCATCAGAACGGACGTGCCGATGATGTTGGTTTGCAAAAAGATGCTCGGGTCCTCGATGGAGCGGTCGACGTGGCTCTCCGCCGCGAAGTTGACGACGATGTCGGGATGCTCCTCCTCGAAGAGTTTATTGACTGCCTCCCGATCGCAGATATCCGCTTTCACGAATCGGAAGTTGGGATTGTCCATCACGCTCCGAAGCGTAGACAGATTGCCCGCATAGGTGAGCTTATCCAGGCACACGACACGGTAGTCGGGATACTTTTTGAGGATGTGGAAGATAAAATTGCTGCCGATGAACCCCGCCCCGCCTGTTACGATGATTGTCATTGAATGTCCTCCTGATTTAATGGTCCTAATTTTTTTTGTTTTGCATGATTAATGCCAAGCAAAATCATTTTTATTTTTTTCTTTTTTTGTTTTTCATAAAGCAAGATTTGTATCAATCGCTTTCTGTCCATCCAACGACACTCGCGATAAAACTTCTTATCTTCTCTATAAAGAAAATAATTATTTCGAAAACGATAATAGCAACGTATGGGACTATGATTTGACACTGTTACTTTTTTGAAAAAAAACCTTTTATACAAAGGAGTTCCAACTGTGTGCCCCAAAGAAACTTCATTGATATAAGCTATTTTCTTCCCTATCTTATAAAACTGATGATTCAACTCATAATCAACAGAGTCAATAAACAACTCTGCGCGAAATCCTTTTGTTTTCAAATAGTTTTTTACATTAATAAAATTTCCCGAGGTAGGCAGCAGATTCACATGAACCAAGCCCACATCTGTAGAAGCGGAATTAATGTTTAATCCGATGATTCCGTAATCGTCAATATCTGTTCTTTCAAGATATACTTTTATAGTACTCCACTTATCTACAGGGAAAATACTATCCTGATCCATTGTCAAACAGAAATCTGCTTTTTCCGAAATCGCATAATCCAAACCCTGTCTCAACGCCTGTCCGATTCCCTGATTTCCGCCCATATCGATAATCGTGACGGTTTGGAACCCCTGCAGTTGTTCATGGATCGCCTCATTTATCTTATCAGAGTTATCCATTATATATAAATGATCCAATAAAGGAATATACCGAATAATATTTTCTATGTTTTCTATAGATGGATTATATAATACCACACATCCGACTATTTTCATGCTTCGCCCCTGATAAAGCAATTTACTCTTCTACTTGAAAAATATCATTTGATCCCGCATTTAAAAGTTTTATATAATTGTCAAAATCGGACAAACATTCAAGAAATATTTTCTGTTGTCCCTTATATCGCTCCATTTTAATTTTATTGTTGGTTATCTGGGCCAGGAAATATTGTTTTTTTGCGCCTCTATAGCGGACTTTTAAGTATTTTTTTACCTCTTTTTCGCCAAACCATTTGTACAAATAACGCGGAAATCCCATCAACATCATCTTTTCCCATTTTGGGTTAAAGCGTTTGACCTTTCCTTTTGTGCTGGCTCCCCCCAAATGATACAGGGTTGCCCATGGAACTGATTTGATTGTATAAGAAGTCAGTTCCTTTACGCGATATTGAAACTCAAGTTCTTCTGAATACATAAATATGACCTCATCAAAGCCACCTACCTGCAGAAAAATTTCCCGACGCACAAACATATCCACGCCGCCAATCCATGCGACTTCTTTAACCTTGTTCGTATAATTGTAGTCATTCCGCTTATGAGGAATCAAGCTTAATAAATGCCATGTAAAGCTATATAACCGCTTAAATGTATTGACATTTAAAAAATCATTTCGAAAAGATCCCGCAGGCTTTCCATTAAAATCCAGAATATTCCCGCCGCAAATCCCACATTTAGGATCGCTTTCCATATAATCAAAGAGCTTTTTGATAAAGTTTTCCTTCATCAGAATATCGGTGTTCAGCCACAAGATATATTTCCCTTTTGACTGTTTCAAGCCGATATTAAAAGCCTTCGATGTCCCCAGATTAGCGCCCGCCTGAATGTAAACGATCTTTTCACCAAACAGATCGCGCAATTTTTCCCCGGAGCCATCGGGCGAAGCGTTGTCGATCAGGATGATCTCAAATTCAATTCCTTCCGTGTGCGTAAAAATACTTTCCAACGCATCCCTTGTCAGATCAAACGTGTTATAGTTGATCATGATCACCGATACATCCATCTTCAACACCTCGATCAATAAATGATCTTTCCCTCGGCAACTTGCTTTAAATGTTTACCGTAATCATTGTTCTTCATCAGTTCTGCCTGTGCAAGTAATTCATCCCTGCCGATCCAGCCGTTTTGATAGGCGATCTCTTCAACACAACTGATTTTCAGCCCCTGATGCTGCTCGATCATGCGAACAAATGCCGTCGCATCGGCAAGCGATTCATGCGTTCCGGTATCTAGCCACGTGAAGCCCCTGCCAAACGTGATAACTTCCAGGACGCCGCGCCCGAGATAATCCTGATTGACGGAAGTGATCTCAAGTTCCCCGCGCGCCGAAGGCTGAATGCGCTTCGCCACCTGTACCACGTCATTGGGATAAAAATAGAGTCCGACTACCGCATAATTTGATTTGGGATCCGAAGGCTTTTCTTCAATGGAGATCGCCTGCCCGTTTTCGTCGAATTCCACCACGCCGAACCGCTCGGGGTCAGGCACATAATAGCCAAAAACCGTCGCTTTTCCCGCATCCAGATTCTCTCTCGCCTTTGACAAACTCTTTTTCAATCCGTTTCCGTAGAAGATGTTATCGCCGAGGACCATGCAGACGCTGTCTTTCCCGATAAACTTTTCGCCGATCAAAAATGCCTGCGCTAATCCGCCTGGGTAAGGCTGCACCGCATACGACAGATTGATACCGAACTTTTTTCCATCCCCCAAGAGCTGTTCAAACCGAGGCGTATCTTCTGGCGTAGAGATGATGAGGATGTCCCGGATCCCCGCCAGCATCAACGTTGACAGCGGGTAGTAGATCATGGGTTTATCGTAGATGGGAAGTAATTGCTTGCTTGTTACTTTTGTGAGCGGATACAGTCTCGTTCCCGATCCCCCTGCTAAAATAATTCCTTTCATTGGTTTGCTCTCCTTTCTTTTACTTAATCATTCACAACGTGACTTACTGCATCAAGGTATGCATATCCATCCTTTGTATCTGGCTCCAGATAAGCCCCTTCTCCCCATTCGTTCCAAGCCGTCAGAAATAACAGTTCCTTCTCTCGCAAACAAGACAGGGAATATAACTTCCTGAAATATTTTTCAAAGCAGGACGCAGATTCTCCTGCAACTACTTTGCCCGTTTTGCCGCGACGCGGAGTATCGTCATATCTGACAAATGCGCCGTAAAAATTCCCGGGATGCTTATACGCATATTTAAGAATCTTCTTCCAGATCTTTTCATAAGAATATTTTTTCAGCGTTTCTTTCCCCAAAAGATATTTGATCCTTTGAAAAACTCTGCCAAAAAAACCAATATTCAACCAACCGGAAAACTGCGGCTCATAATTGAATAACGAATCAAATCCGGAGACATCTTTATAAGGGTCGTCTCTCGTAATAAAATACATTCCATTAAAACCGTTTTCTTTTGCCCATGCGTTCCACGCATCGCGCATCTGAAGAAGCGTCTCTCTTTGATAATTATTCCAAAGAATAAACACCGGGCGATTTGAAATCTTGATATATCTGTCATCCTTAAAAAATAGAAGAAGATAATCAAAATGAATTTTCCAGTCCTCCGGGCTCCCGTATTCCAACTGCGCCAAAACCCCGTTGTCTTCAGCCGAATTGGTAGCATTATCTTTTTTGGGAGACCATGCGTTCGCATTTTTTTTGAACTTGCTCCATGTTCGGATCCATGAACTGTTGTCCCAAGCGAACATAAACGGAAAGTCTATCTCCGAATGCTGCAAGTAATTCTCCGCAGGTTTATATAGCGTCTTGAACGAAGAAGAAAACCAGTAATGATAGAAACAAAAACCGTCGATCCCGTACCGTTTTGCCAACTGAACCTGCTCCTTCAACACATCGACTTGACTTAAATCATAATAATTCTCATTGAGAGGAACTCGCGGCTGATTATGCCCGGGAAACAGCGGCTCCGCGTTTTTCGTGCTCACCCAATCGGTAAAGCCCTCTCCCCACCAGCGATTATTTTCCTCCGTTTCGTGATACTGCGGCAGATACATTGCAATTATTTTTGTTTTCATTTTATATTTTGTCCTTTAAATTGCTTTGTTCCTTGCTTATAAACTTAAAATTAGCCACTGCTGCAAGGAGCATTCCCCCAATAAACCATATAAACACAAGAACGCTTCTTGCCGCATAAGCAGAGTTTATAAATGAGCTAACAATAAAATATGCATTCATTGCAATGTATCCAAATGCTAATGTGCGGACTGTTTTATTCGCACTCCTACAATTTTTTATCGCAAATAAAATTAACGCAATGATCAAGATGCAATACACAACAAATACGGGGATTCCCATTTCGAGCATATATGCCCAAATTGCACCGTCTGTAATAATTTCATTACTTTTTCCAAATAACCAATTCTCCTTTATTTCTTCTATCGCTTCCTGAATCATTGAAAAATGTCCTGCATTGCTTCCTGAATTCCACAAATTATCACCATCTATCAGGCGCTTGATTATTATTGTGTCCCTAAAAATAGTTAACGCTAAAAAAATTATTATCAGCAAAAGACTACATATCACTAAAAGCGTTTTAAAAATGTTCTTTTTTGCAACACCCTGGAGAAAAATTTCAAGTACGAACACCGCCACCATGCCAACAATAGAAGAGCGGGAAAATGTAAGAAAGTTTGCTATCGCTACTATGGCAAATTTTATCCATAGACCGTTTATTTTACAATTTTCGGCAAGTATCTGCGCCCATACAAGAGAAAAAAGTACTATAGTGAAGCCACTAAATATAATCGTGTTTCCCATTAATCCCGTAACTCTTATAGCGTCTCTTCCATAAAACCCAAAATTCCCTTCATCATTTAAAAAAAGCAGGCTGTCCGGTAGGAAGTTTCGAAATAAATATTGTATTATTGCAAAAGAGCAAATTAGAACACCAAGATTTATGAAAAAGCTGTAAAAGCTTTTGATACTATATAAGTTTAAAGTTATTGCCGAAATAAAAAACAACCCTGTATATAAGCAATTATTTCTGAATTCAATTACAGAGCCATATACGCTTGTACGACCAAGCCATGCTTGAAATGCACAAACAATAGCGCATAATACGATCCAAAATATATACAACCGAATATACTTCAACAATATTCTTCCGCGAAATGTTTTAAACACCCCACCATTTATACAGATGAATAAGCTCCATAATGTTAAAATGCCAAAACAGAAATCTACATACAGGGTTCCGTGACCAAGAAAATTTTCTATAAAACCACGAAACAAAACAAGGAATAGTATCCCTGCAATTAGAATGTCTGTAGCATATATCTTTTTCTTATTTTGATAAGGAACTGACCTAATTTCTGCAATTTGCTGCATAAGTTCCCCCTTTTTCTATCATCACTGAAATAATACTTATAAAATTTTCGTAATTCAAAACTCGCATCTTCTTGCCATCAAAATCGATTTTGTTGTTCTTTTCAGACAAAATCTCTTTCCTCAAATCCTCCGCGTTGCCGGTTTTAAAAAATATCACAGGTAAATCGCCATAGACTTCCTTAAAAACGGGAATATCCGATATGACCGGCTGCGTTCCCAAACAGAGCGCTTCGAGCGGAGGAAGGCCGAACCCCTCATAGAGCGACGGCTGCACAAGGAACTTTGCGGAAGCGATCTCCCGCAGAAGCTGCTCGTCATCCAGACGACCCGTAAAGATCACGTCGTCCAATTGCAGATCCGCCTCATTCATCCCGACGAGAAACCCCTCCCGCTCTCCGATGATCTTAAGTTGATACATCCCTTTGGGCAAAAGATGGAAGGCGTCGATCAGTGTCTTCAGCCCCTTGTGCGGCTTTACATTCCCGACATAAACGATGCTATTCGTCTTTTCGATCCCCGTCGCATCAAAATTCAACACTTCTTTGGAAAGCCCGATATAATTCACATAGCATTTCCCTGCATATTTCGGGAAATAATGCTCGCACCTCGATTTTGTGAATCCTGAAACACAGGCGATGCGCACGGACTTCTTCATACAGCGCTTCAAGAGCATTTTTTTGATGCGATAATCTGCGAAGCCCTTCGTCGTTATTTTCGGAAGATCGAGAAAGATGAGATCGTGCATCACCGTATATACGGGGATCTTGATCCCGTAAGGTATGATAAAATTGGGAATGATGATGCAATCGCAGTCCCGATTGATCTCTTTCGGAAAGGAAAACAAACCCTTTGCCGAAAACGGATTTCCGTCATCGGAAATCAAGCGCGCCGACGGATATGCGGAAAGCCGCTTTTCATTGCCGATCAGAACATATTCGTGCTCCGAATAGTCAAGGTTATCCAAAATGCCTTGGCACACCCGTCCGATCCCCGATTTTCCCAAATATCTGCAATCGATCGCAATTCTCATCCTCATCTCCTCAATTACACGTTTGTGACCAACAGGACTGCTTTCCCCTTTATGGTGACACGGTCCTTGGCGGCGGCGAAGAAGGTATCGCCGGCGCGGCAGGGATAGCAGTTCTTCTCGTCCGAGAGCGTCCCCTCGCCCTCGAGGATGACGATGGCGTAAAAGCTCGCCTCCGAATAGGGCAGGTCGCACTCACCGTCCACGAAGTAGCGCGTCACGGAAAAGTACTTGCACTCCCCGATGACCGACTTCACGAAGTCCGCGCCCATCACCGCGTCGCAGCGTTCAAACGTCTTGGGCGTGACCGCGTGCATATCCAGGACGTCGAGCGCCTTGTCGACGTGCAGCTCCCGCTTTTTGCCGTCCTTGCCCCGCCTGCCGTAGTCATAGAGCCGGTAAGTGACGTTGGAGGACTGCTGCACTTCGCAGATGAAGCATCCCGCGCCGATGGCGTGCACCGTGCCCGCCGCGAGGAAGTAGGCATCCCCCTTTTTGACGGGAACGCGGTTCAGAACTTCCATGAGCGTATCGTCCGCGATGCGCCGTTTGAGCTCCTCGGGCGTGACGTCGCGGTTGAATCCGACATAGATGCAGGCGTCCGGCTCGGCGTCGAGAATATACCACATCTCGCTCTTGCCGTACTGCCCCTCGACGGTGAACGCGTACTCGTCGGCGGGGTGCACCTGGATGGACAGATTCTGCTTGGCGTCGATGAATTTGATCATAACGGGGAACTTTTCGTACCCCTGCGCCTTCCAGCCGAGGCGCTCTTTGCCGATCGCCTCGATGTAATCGGGCAGCCCCATGCCCGCGAACTCCCCCTCGGCGACCGTGGATGTTCCGTCCGGATGCGCGGAGAGCTCCCAACTCTCGGCGATGACGTCCATCTCCCCCACGTCCTTATGAAAGACGTCGCGGATCTTCGTCCCGCCCCAGAGGTTGTCTTTGAACACGGGCGAAAGGCGCACCAGAAGGTCGGGAGCCTCCTTGCGCCTGTGCCCGTTCGTCTTCTGACGGCGGACGGCGCAAAGAAGTTCCAGATCGCACTTGCCCGTGTTGACGACGGTATATGCCGCCGCGTCCGAAATGACGATGCTCTGATCGACGGCATAGTCGATCTCGGTGTCCTTTCCGTACAGGCGCGCCGTGCCCTGAAGGAGCAATAGATTGATGACGTACCCCCGTCTCCCCTGGCAGGGAAAGCGTTCGGAGGGGTATACGACGATCTTGTTGACCTCGATCTGGTCCGCCGTATACAAGGTCTCCTCGGTGCCCCACGTCGTGTAGCGCTTGGGCTGGACGTCGAAATAGCGCTTTTTGGATTTATAATACTTTTGCGCAATGCCCTTGGCATCCGCCTCACGCGTCTTGTCCGAAATATAGACGGTGTCGCGCGTGTTGACGACGACGATATTTTTGAGCCCGTTCGCAACGACCAGCTTTCTCTCGAGCATATTGACGATCTCGACGTCCTTGCAGTTGTGGGCGATGGTGTTGGCGTTGTTCTTCGCCGCCTTGTCGACATACTCGTAAAAAGAGGAGATGTCGGTGATGCGCGTCCACTCGAAGGTGGCGGGAACGAGGTCGCATTTGTCGGTGTGCAGGATCTTGGAGAGGCTGACGGGGGAAACGGGCTCGTCCGAAATGAGCTCCCCGCGGACGATGCGCAGCTTTTCGCAGTCCTCCACCGTTGCGGGCGGAAGCACGGACAAAAACACCCACGCCTTGACGCCCATGATGCCGCAGTCCCAGAAGCTGCTCTTGCCGCGCTTTGCGCTGCACGACACCGTCTTGCCGCGCACGTTGATGAAGTTATACCCCTCCCGCGAATTGGTCGGCTTGCAGACGACGATCGCCATCCGGTCCGCCTGGATGCTCTCCTTCACCTTTGCGATGCCCGCCGCGTAATCCCCTTCGACAAGGCACTCGGACGAGACGATGAGGAGCTGTTCGTCGGGGTCGCAGTCGCGCGCATACGCGATGACGGGGGGCGCCGTTTTGAGCGCCACGTTCTCGTAAATAACGGACGCTTTGAGCCCCTGGAACGCCTGAAGCTGCCCCTTGACGACGTTCTCATACCGCTTGTTGGTGAAGATGATGAACTCGTCGCAGAACGGGATGTTCCGGAGGATGGTCTCCTGGAACATGGAGCGGTCCTCGCGGATCTCCATAAATTGTTTGGGGTAATCTTTGCGCGACAACGGCCAGAGCCTGTCGCTGCTGCCCCCCGCAAGAATGAGACACTTCATAGTTTATTTTGCGAGAGCGAGCAATCCCTCTTTGAGCTGTTGCAGCTTTTCATCCGCCGTGCAAAGGCTCTCTCCCTTTACGCCGAAGTAGAATTTGATCTTGGGCTCCGTGCCCGAGGGGCGTACGCAGCACCAGCCGTCCCCCTCCAGCTCGAAATACAGCACGTTGCTCCCGGGCAGGGTGAGCGGCGAGACGCTGCCGTCCGCGAGCGCGGTGCGCGTCCCGGCGCGGTAGTCGCGGACGGCGACCACCTTCTGCCCGCCGATCGCGTCCGGAGACGTGCGGCGCAGGGAGGCGATCGTCCGCTCGATCTTTTCCGCCCCTTCCGCGCCCGGGATGGTGACGCTTGCGAGCGCCTCGCGGTAATAGCCGTACCGCCCGTACATCTCCCGCATCACGTCGCAGAGCGTCTTGCCCTGCGACTTATAATAGGCAGCCGCCTCGCAGAGCGCCATGACGGCGGCGACGGCGTCCTTATCGCGCGCGTGCGTTCCGACGAGACAGCCGTAGCTCTCCTCGAACCCGAATTCATATTCGTACGCGCCCCTGGTATGGTCGGGCGCGCCGCCGTTGGCTGCCCGCGCCTCCTCAAACAGCCTGATCTGCTCGCCGATATATTTGAACCCCGTCAAGACTTCGATGACGGTGAGCCCGAACCGCGCGGCGACCGCGTACGCCATGTTGGAGGAGACGATGGTCGTGACGAGCGCGCCGTCCGCCCGCCTTGCAGGCAGCAAGCCCTTTTCCTCGCGGCGGGAGAGCTCGTACTCGGCGATGAGCAGTCCGCTCATGTTGCCCGTAAAGGGCAGATACTCCCCCGTCGAAGCGTCCTTGGCGTACACGCCCAGACGGTCTGCATCGGGGTCGGTGGCGAGAACGATGTCCGCGTCCACCTCCTTTGCGAGCGCCAGGGCGAGCGTGAACGCCGCGGGGTCCTCGGGATTGGGATAACGGAGCGTGGGGAACGCGCCGTCCGGCTGCGCCTGTTCGGGGACCACCCACACCTGCCCGAACCCGAGCTCTTTGAGAACGCGCGTCACGGGGACATACCCCGTTCCGTTGAGCGGCGTGTAGACGATCCTGAGCCGATTTGCCATGCTTCGGATGGCACCATGTTCGAGGACGAGCCCCTGTATGGCAGCCATGTACGCATCGTCGACGGCGCTCCCGATCGTCTCGATCATGCCCGCCGCTCTTGCGTCCTGCTCGGACATGGTACGCACGTCGCCGAAGTCTTTGACCGCATGAACGCAGGCGATGATCTCCCTGTCGTAGGGCGACACGATCTGTCCCCCGTCGCTCCAATACACCTTATAGCCGTTGTACTGCGGCGGATTGTGGCTCGCCGTGATGACGATGCCCGCCGTCGCATGGAGCAGGCGCACCGCAAAGGAGAGTTCGGGCGTGGGGCGCAGGCTCTCGAAAAGATACGCTTTGATGCCGTTCGCCGCGAGGATGCACGCCGCGCGCAGGGCAAATTCGGGCGACATCCTGCGGCTGTCGTAGGCGATGACGACGGAGCCGTGCTCCGTTTTGCCGCCGATATAGTCGGCAAGCCCCTGCGTCGCCTTCCCCACGGTGTAAATGTTCATGCGGTTGGTGCCCGCGCCGATCACGCCGCGCAGTCCGCCCGTTCCGAAGGAAAGATTCTGATAGAAGCGGTCCTCAAGTTCCTTCTCGTCCGTGATGGCTTTGAGTTCCGCGCGCGTCTCCCCGTCAAAGACGGGAGAGGTGCACCAATGCGTATATTCCTCTCTCCACATATCAGAGCACGTCCGTCCTTTTGCGTTCTTTGAGTGCATCCACGAGCTGTTTTACGTCCTGCGCCCGCTCCTTGGGGCACACCATGACCGCATCGGGCGTCTCCACGACGACGAGCCCCTCCGCGCCGACCACGGCGACCAGCCGCCCGCCCGAATACACCGTCGTGTTTTTGCTGTCCACAAGGAGCGCATCGCCCAGCGCAATATTCCCGTTCTCGTCCTCCGGATGAAGGACGTTCATCATGTCCCAGCTCCCCACGTCGTTCCAGCCGAATTCCCCGGGAACGACGAGGATGTCGCCGCTCCGCTCCATGATGCCGTAATCCACCGACACGGAGGGCAGATCCGGGTACACTTCATTCAACACGTCCCCCTCCCTCGGCGTCCCGATGGCGGCGGCGATCTTCTCCAGCCCCGCATAGAGCTCCGGGAGCAGCGTGCGGAATTTTTCTAAAATGACGGACGCCTTCCACACGAACACGCCGCTGTTCCACACATATTCCCCGCTCTTAACGTAGCGCTCCGCCGTTGCAAGGTCGGGCTTTTCCACAAATTTTCTGACCTTTTTGACGGCGCCGCCCTCCCGTTCAAAATGGATATATCCGTACCCCGTTGCGGGGAATGTGGGCGTGATGCCCACGGTGACGAGCGCGTCCTCCCCCTCCGCCGCACGGACGGCGGTCTGCAGGATGCGGGCGTACTCCGCCTCGTCGCGGATATAGGCGTCCGACGGCGTGACGATCATCACCCCGTCCCCGCAGATCGTTTTGAGGCGCATGGCGGCATACCCGATGCACGCCGCCGTGTTGCGCGCGGCAGGCTCCCGCAAAATGTTCGCCGGCGGGATCCTGCCCGCCGTGACGGACGCCATCTTCTCCGCCTGCGTGCGGTTGGTGACGATGTAGACGTCCTCCGCCGCCGCCACGCGCGTGAGCCGCGCGATGGTCTCGTTGACCATCACGTCCTTCCCGCTCAAATTCAAAAGCTGTTTGGGGGTCTCCCTTCTCGAAAGCGGCCAGAACCGCGTTCCGCCCCCTCCCGCCATAACAACGCCGAATACTTTCATACCGACTCCAACAGTGCATTTACGTTGCGCACGAACGCTTCGAACGTGAACAATTCGCGCACGCGACGGGCGGCGTTCTCCCCGTACGCGCGGCGGAGCGCCTCGTCCGCGGAGAGTTTTCCGATCGCCGCGGCGTACGCCTCCACGTTGCGGTTTTCCGCCTCGAGCCCCGTCACGCCGTTCAAAGAGACGTAGTTGACGCCCGAGCCCTCGATGGTGAAGGTAACGGCAGGTTTGCCGTACGCCATCGCCTCGGCAAGGGCGATCCCGAACGCCTCGTTCTTGGTGATGGAGGGAAAACAGAATATGTCGCAGGCAAGCAGACGGCTCTTCAATTCCTCGTTGGATACTCTTCCGAGGAAGGTGACCTTCCTGTCGCCGTCGGCGAGTTTTTTCAACTCCCTGGTGAGCGGACCCTGTCCGCCGATCCAGACGACAAACCTCTCATCCAGCAATTTGCTTGCGCGGACGAGATACTCCATCCCCTTGTACGGAACGTGCCGCCCCATGGCGAGCAGGATCGTCTTGCCCGCGTTCTCGCTCCGAAGCGCCTGCGCGGCGCCTTTTTCCTCCTCGGAGGGATGCAGCCGCGCATCGCTCACGCAGCAGGGGATCACGGTGCACTTTTCGCGCACGGAACGAAGGGAGCTGCTCCCCTCGATATAGTTGGGGCTGGTCGCAACGACCTTGTCCGCGCGGCGCAAAAGCCACTTCGTCTGCCCCGCAAACAATTTCCCCAGGATCTTCTGTTTGGTGATGTCCAGATGCCACCACAGAATGAACTTGCAGGCGGGATATTTTTTCAACTGCTTTTTGAGAAAGTGCGCCGCAAAGGGATTTGGGTAATGGAAGATGACAACGTCGGGCCGGAATTCGCGGAAGGTCTTTTTGAGCAGCTTTCCGTAGGAGAAGGAGAGCGACTGCGAGGAGACCTTGGCAAAACAGCCCGCGCGGATGACCTGCACGCCGTCCACCTCGCCGCACGCATCCCCCTTTTCGTGGTGAAAACAAAATACCCTGACCTCGTGCGCGCCTTTGAGCGCGTCCGAACAATCGCGCGCGACCTGCTCGATCCCGCCGATAAAAGGGAAATAATAGTTACTGATCTGCAATATTTTCATCTGTATGCTCGCTTTCCGTTTGTTCCCCCCGCCCCACGGGATGCCGATGGCGGGAGAGGGCATTCCGCATACGAAGTGCGGAACAAAAAGAGCATGGCGCGCCGCGCCCGAAACAAGGGCGGAACGCTCGTCCCTCCAATGTCCCCCATCGGCAGAAAGGGCTGCGCTGCGGCTTGCGGTGCGCGAAAGGCGCTGCGCAAAATTCCCCGTCGCGGGAGAGTTTGTTTTGTCGGGATATGTGCTGCGGTGCCGTCGGGTCTCTTTCGGATACCTATCGGGTGTCCACCGAGAACCTATCGGTCGCCTGCACGGCATCTGTCGGATACCTATCAAATACAACGCTGCCGAAATGATAAGAAATTTTCCAGAAATGGCAACACAGCGAAAGCGCGCAGAAAGGACAGGAATTACAACATTTCAGCTATGCCGGACCCTGCCGCCCTCTGCGCGACGGCAAAATAAAATATGCTCTCTGATACTATTATAGCAAAGCCTTGCAAGATAATCAAGTGTTTTGTGAAAATCCGCAAAAGAAAACCGTGCCACCTTCTGTCATGATTTTTTATGATATATTTATTAAATTGCATGAAAGCCGCCCTGATTTGCGGCATTTTTCGGACAAAATACAGGATTTTTGTGCATCCTCCGCGCGAAATGCCCTTTTTTACAGTATGTCCTATCGTGCGCCCGTCATGCGCCCGCCTCCCCCATGCGCCCCGAAGAGGCGTAAAAGTCTGTCCCGCGGCGGCAAACCGCTGCCTCGCCGCCTGCCAAACCCGAACAAAGCGAATCATCACGCAGCGCAGCCCCGCCCGCGCGGCGCCCTTCCGAACAATAAATTTCCCCTTCCCCCTTGAAAAAGCGGCGCGTTCGTGGTACAATTTTCAAAAAGGAGGCGCAGGATGTACTGTTTACAGAGCCGATGGAAGTTGGAGGGAAAAGCGCTGCGCTACTACGGGCTGCGCAACCGCGGGAAGATGTTTCAAAACCGTGTAAAGCTCACAAAACGCCAAAAAGCCATTCTTGAGGCGCTGCCGAAGGAGCTCACGCAGGCGGAGCTTACTGTGCTCAAACCGCTCGTCGGGGAACAGGTCGTCCCCCCGGAACAGGTGCGGAAGATCCCGAAAAGCCTGTCCGAGGCGCGGTTTTGCACCTGCTGCTGCGCCAACGACTTCATTCTCCCGGGTATGGAGTTTGACGAAGAAGGGCGCTGTCCGATGTGCCAGACACAGGAGGAGACGAAGGCGCTCAAAAGCGTGCTCCCCGTGGTGGACGACATCCCCCGCTCGGAGACGTCGCGCTTTGACGTGGCGCTCTTTTACACGGGCGGAAAGGATTCCACCTTCTTGCTCTACTACCTCTCCAAGGTGCGCGGGCTGCGCGTTCTGGCGCTCACCTGGGAGATCCCCTTCCTCTCCGAGAGCGCCAAAAAGAGCATTGCGCAGGCGAAGCAAGCGTTCCCGAGGGTGGAATTCATCACGCGCACGATGGCGCGGGAGACACTGCGCACTGTCTATCGCAGGCTGTACGCGCTCGCGGGGAACCCCTGCGCCTGTCCGTCGCTCGCCTATCTCTTGTTCTATCCCGAACTCGTCGACAACCGCGTTCCCTATTTTATGGCGGGGAACGAGCCCGTGCAGATGCTCGGGCTCTACTACAACCATATCGCGCCGAAGATCGCCTACACCTTTGCAAAGAACAAGCTGCTCACCTTTTTATATAACGTTGGCAGGCTGCTCACGCTGCACCCGCCCCTGCGGCAGGGACAGATCCAGACGCTGATGACGATGAAACAGCTCGCCTACGGCGACAATCTGCTGAAAAAATTCTCCCCCTACGAAAAACAGCCCGTTGAGAACGTCGTGCGCGCCATCCATGCGGCGCCCGAATTGCTGCCGCCCCTCCGGCGCGCCATCCGCCGCTCCTCATGGACGGGGAACGTGCCCGCCTTCGTCTATCTCGACCTCGACGCCGTGTGCGGGGGCGTGTATGACTGGAACCACGTCAAGGACATTTTGCAAAGAGAGTGCGGCTGGGAGGCGCCCGACGGGGACAAGAAGGCGCTGCACACGAGCTGTACGATCGAACGGTGCAAGGACAGAACGCAGTTTTTGCGCTACTACCGCTGCGAGAGCACGCTCATCCCCTTCAGCGCGCTGGAGATCTCGCTTGCGAGCAGGCGGTGCGGAAGATCGCGCGAAGAAACGATGGAGGAGATGCGCACGAGCCTCGGATTTTCCCTCGACGAACTCCCCGAATGCGCCCTGATGCGCGCGGAGCTCGAGCGCCGTGATTGACGTGCGCTATTTTTCGGGGAGCGGGCACTGCGCACACATTGCGAGCGTCTGCGCTAAGGCGCTGGGGACGCACGCGCAGTCCATGAAAGAGGGCGCGCGCTGCGAAGAAACGCTGCTCTTCATCTTCCCCGTCTACGGCGAACGGGTGCCGCCTCCCGCGGAAAAATTTCTGAAAAATTGCCGCGCAAAATACGCGGCGTTTATCGCGGTGTACGGCGGAATGTCGTACGGGCGGGCACTTTGGGACGCGCAGAAGCGCTTTGCAGGCACCGTCGTCGGCGCGGCGTATCTGCCCGCCGAACACAGCCTTGTGAACGACGGCTTCCGCGCGCCGACGGAGTTGCTCGCCCCCCTGCTTGCAAAGCTCAAGGCGGAGAAATTCTCCGAAGTGCACATCCCGAGGACGCGGCGGCACCCCCTCTCCTTTGCGCCCGCACTGCGCAGCCGCATCGGGGTAAGGCTCGTGCGGGATGAACGGTGCACAAAGTGCGGCGGATGCGACGCCGTCTGCCCCATGCACGCCATGCACAAAGGCGCTGCGGACCAACGCTGCATCCGCTGCCTCGCCTGCATCGCCGCCTGCAGGCAGAACGCGCTCTCCTTCCGCCTGCATCCGCTGCTCGCACGCTATCTCGCCGTGCGCAGGCGCAATGAAACGGTGCTCTTTCTCGATTAAAATACGCCGCGCCATGTCCGGACGGACATGGCGCGGCGTTCTTTTCTTTATTCCTCTTCCCCGTTCAGAAGGGCGATGACGTTTTGCGCGTGCGCCTCTTCCAGCCCCCTTCCCGCGCGGGGGTCGGTGCGGACGAGGCGGGAGCGCATCCCGCCCGACCCGCAGGCGCAAAAATCGCCGGGCGGGGCGTCGTCGAGAACGGCAAAGATGACGGGCTCGCGCTGCTTTGCGAGCCAAGCCGCCACCTCCGCGCCGCGGTCGGCGCCGATGCCGAGATCGGGCGTCTTGCCGAAGATGCGCAGCCCGAACCTTTCAAAGGTGCGCAGAAGGTACGCCCCCTCGCTGTCGGCGGCGCGCAGTTCCCCGTCCAGATGGCAGCGCCGCGCCGAGGTGAGCACGATGCGCGCACCCGTTTGTTCCACGATGCGCCTTATGAGCGGCAGGCGCGTTTCGTCGATGTCCGCCTCCGCCCGCCAATCGCGCCGCAGGTCGTATTCATACGAATTGAGCACGCCGTCGATGTCGAGAAAGAGCACCTTCATACCGGCTCCCCGAGGGGCACGATCGCCTGATAGAGCACGCTCATTTTATCGTTGAGGTTGCCGTCCAGGTGGTAGTGCCCGAAGTACCAGCGTTTGTACATTGCAACGTCCTCGAAACAGGCGAGCATCTGATTTTCGGGATAGCGGTCCATCTGAAAGGAGCGGGTGCGCAGAGGCGGGTACATGAGCGCCCGCTCGCCGCACGAATGGGTGATGATGTAGTCCACCTGGTTGCCCCGCGCCTTCAGGTTGGCGATCCCCTCCGCGAGCTCGGCGGGCGAGGGCAGCTCTTCCTTCCACCACGAGACGCCCTCGCGGCGGAGCACCCTGTCGATGCTCGTCGCGCCGCCGAAGGTGAAAATGGTGCTGCCCTCCAATTCAAACACCTGCCCGCGCATCAGGTGGATGATGTCGGGCTTTATGAAGTGCACCTTGCCGCCCTTCCACCTCTCCACGGGATAGCGTTCAAGGAGGGAGAAATTCTCGTGATTGCCGTCCACGAACAGAACGGTGAAGGGCAGCGCCTCATAGGGCTTTAAGTCCTTTTCGAGCGTCGGCTCCCACCATACGCCGCCGAAATCCCCCGCAATGATGAGATAGTCGCGCTTGGTGAGCCCCTCGTGCTGCCGCGAGAAGCGGACAAGTTTTGCGAAATCGTGGTCCCCGTGCGTGTCGCCCGTCACAAAAACCGCCATACGTTCCTCCTTTTTCAGTCCCCCGCCTTGAAATTATAGACGGGTCTGATGACCTTGACGATGTCGGCAGTCGGGGCGATGTTGCCGACGATGTCCTCCATGCGCTTGTATGCCATGGGGCTCTCGTCCAGCGTCTGTTCGCTGACGGACGTCGTGAAAATGCCCGTCATGCTCGCGCGGAAGTCCTCCATCGAGAGGGTCGCGTGCGCCTTGCCGCGGCTCATGAGCCTCCCCGCGCCGTGCGGGGCGCTCTCGTTCCAATCGGCGTTGCCCTTGCCGATACAGATGAGCGCGCCGTCGCGCATATTGATGGGGATGAGCAGCTTCTCCCCCTTTCTCGCCGAGACCGCCCCCTTGCGCAGGATCATGTTGTCCGTGTCGATATAGTTGTGGATGGTGGTGAACGTCTCCACGGCGGTGAGCCCGAGGGCGCGGAGCAGCTCCTGCGCCATCGCCTGACGGTTGAGCGCGGCAAACTGCTGAACGAGCTTCATATCGTGGATGTAGTCGTCGAACAGCTCGCCGCTCACATACGCCTGCGCCTCCTCTATAGGGGCGCGCTGCGCCATCGCGCGCTCCATCTCCGCCTGGATATCGCGCGCCCTGCCCTCGCGTTTGAGCCTTTCGATGAGCGCGGCGATCTGCGCGCGGCTGTTGCCCGAAAGGCGCCTGTACGCCTCCTTCTGATAGTACTCCGCCACCTCCGTGCCCAGATGGCGGCTGCCCGAATGGATGACGAGGTAGAGCCCGCCCTCCTCGTCGCGGTCGGCTTCGATAAAGTGATTGCCCCCGCCCAGCGTGCCGATGCTGCACAGCGCGCGCTCCGCGTTCACCGCCGCAAAGCAGCGCAGCCCGCCGAGGTCGATGCGCTGCGCGAAGGAGTGGGGCGCGGAACGCACCTCCCTGCCCGCGGGAATATTTTCGTACACGGCGGCGTCCAGCGCTGCGAAGTCGATATGGTCCTCTTTGAGGCGCACGACCTCCATGCCGCAGCCGATGTCCACCCCCACCATGTTCGGGACTACCTTGTCGCGGATGGTCATGGTGGTGCCGATGGTGCAGCTCGCGCCCGTGTGCACGTCGGGCATGATGCGGATGGTGCTCCCCGCGAACACTTCGCTGTCGCACATCGCCTGCACCTGCTCGACGGCGGAGGGCTCCGCGACGTCGGTGAAGATCTTTGCCTCGTTGTATGTTCCGTGAATAAAAATGCTCATGATGCTCCTCCCGTTTTTCTGTTATGTCTCCTCGTCGTCGAAGAGGTGGTCCCGCTTTGCAAGGAACTCCTCCCGCCCGATGAGGACGCGGTGGCGCGCGCCGTTCGTCGCGTCGTCGGAGATATACCCCGCGCGGATGAGCCGCTCGAGGATGCGCGACGCCGTGGTGAAGCCCACGCAGATGCTGCGCTGGAAGAGGGAGCGCGTCGCATACCCCTCCGTGATGGCGAAGGCGAGCGCCGCCTTGCACTTTTCGTCGAAGGTGTTCATCACGTTCGCAAAGCGCAGGAAGTCCTCCTCGTCGTCCTCGTCCTCGTCGTCCTCCTCGATCTCCTTCAATTCCTCCTCGGTGAACAGATCGTCGTCGCCGAACCGCTCCGCCCACTGTCTGCGCAGGTCGAAGGCATGATCTTCGGACGCGTCCTTCGCGCCCTCCGAAGGCGCTTCTTCTTTCTCTTCGTCCTCGTCCTTCGCCTGCGCAAGGAGCGCCTGCCTGCGCAGGTCGTAGACATGATCTTCGGACGTGTCCTTCGCGTCCTCCGAGGGCGCTTCTTCTTTCTCTTCGTCCTCGTCCTTCGCCTGCGCGAGGAGCGCCTGCCTGCGCCGCTCCAGCTCGGCGAGGCGCTCTTCGATCGTCCTGCGCCCGCGCCCCGTTTGCGCGTTCGGGCGGGCGGACGGCTTTTCCGCCTTTTCCGCCTTGTCCGGCTTTTCCGCCGTTTTGCGTTCGGAGAGCAGCTCCTCGGGCAGCGCGTCGCCCGTCAGGCGGTACGTCCGCGCGTCCCGCTGCTCCGCCGCCCCCTGCGCGATGAACTTGTCGAGCGTCTCCTTGACGGTGGAATAGGGCAGGCTCGTTTCGTAGAGGATATCGAACACGTCCGTCCATTCCCCCTCCCCCGCGCAGGTGGAGAGCGCATGAAGCACCTTGTGACGGTAAAGTTTCATATCTCAAAGTCCTCCCCGCGCCCCTTGCGGCGCGTCATCCACGAGGCGTCGTAGTGATAGCGCGCATCCGAAAGCTCGGGCGCGATGTCCCCCGCCTTTGCCGCGAGCGGATAGCGGGTGTATTCGGGGCAGTCGTAATAGAGCTCGAAGTGCCCGCGCATCGGCATATGGTTGTTGATGGTGATGTACGTCTCCCCGGGCTTCATGCGGTGCATGAGCGCGTCCTCGGAGACGATGTACTCCTCCGTGAATTTGATGCCGCCCTGCAAATAGCTTGCGGGGTCGGGGATGATGTGCCTGCCCATCTGCTCCTTCACCGCCTTGGCGGTGTGCACGTCGTTGGTGCCCAGAAAGAGCGTCAAGTTGCAGTTGTTGCGGATCTGCTGCGCGACGCCCGCGGAATAGGTCGTCTCGAGCTGCGTGTAGTCCTGCACGACGGCGGTGATGAAGATATTCCACCCCCGCCCCACGCTGAAGATGGTGGGATAGATGGGGTCGGGCTGCAGGGTGGGAAATTCGTCCAGAAGGAACATGACGGGCACGGGGAGCGGGACGCCCGCGTCGACGGCGCGCTTTTTGAGCGTATCCAGCGTGCGGACAATGAATTGGTTGACGAAGGCGCGCATCCGCTCGTCGGTGATGTCGTACGTCAGAAAGAGCACCTGCGGCGTCTCGCCAAGCGACTGCGCGTCCAGGTTGTCGGCGACGGTGAGCGCGCGGATGTCGGGATAGCTGTACTGATTGAGGTACGCCTCGACGAGCTGGATATAGCACGCGCGCGTGTTAGGCGCGTCGTTCATGATGCCCCGCACATACCGCCAGACGAAGTCGTCCTTGTTGCGCGAGCGGAAGAACCCGTTGTCGTTGAACCCGCCCGCGTAGTCAAAGCGGTAGAACACCTCGCTGATGGCTTCGAGATTGATCTGCTCCGGGAGAACGCGGCGGCGCCCCGTCCGCAGCTCCTCCTCGCGGTTGAGGAGCATATCCTCGAACAGCCCCACCGCAATGCCGTAGATAAAGCCGCGCGCGCCCTCGTCCCAACTGATGTCCTTCTCCGAACGGATGGGAAAGAGCTTGTCGAACAGCTTTTTGAGGTCGGCGAGCGCCTCGCCGCGCAGACGCGCCTTGTTCGCGGGGTCGAGCTCCGCTTCAAGATAGCGGCGCGCCATGTCCGCGATGGGGTTGAAGAGGACCTGCGTCGTCTCGGGACGGATGAAGTCCATATACTTCACCCTGTCCGCGCCGTACACCTCTTTGAGGCGCTCCGCCGTGATGCGGTAGAGTTCCCCCTTGACGTCGGCGACGACGATGGAGTGGGTGCCGTCCAGATGAAAGAGGTAGTTGGCGAGGTAGCGCATGGACTTGCCGCAGCCCGTGGAGCCCGCCACCAGCGTGTGGCACAGCCCGTCCTGCTGCAAAATGCACAGCTCCCCCGCCCCGTTGCGGAACGCCGAGACGGGGATGCCCGCAGGGTGCGCCGCCTGCGCGGCGCACAGCGTGTAGCCGCGTTCTGCGGCGATCTCGTCCATGCCGAGGAGCTGCGTCTGCTCCCCGGGCACCCCCTTGGCGTAGCGTTCGATAAGTTTTGCGTTGATCTTCATGCACGTTCCCCCTTAAAATCCGATGCCGCGCCGCACGAAGGGCGCGCTCTCCCCGTACTTGCCCGCAAGATAGGCGAGCAGCTCGGGGCGCAGGAGCATATCGGGCAGGCTGCGCAGGCAGGCGGCGACCGCCGCCGCGTCCGTGCCGTCAAGGTGCAGCAAGATGAGCCCCGCGTCGCTGTTCCTGCCCTCTGAAAGTTCCTCCGTCAGGATGTCCCGCGCGAGCGTTGCACGGCACACGTCCCCGCCCGGGCACAGCAGGCGGAGGGAATAAAGCACGCTCGCCGCGTGGTCTCCCTCATAGAGATGGGAGAGCGCTTTGAGGCGGTTGAGCTTGACGGGCGTATCGAAAAGGTGCTGCGCCTTTTGCAGGGCGAGCGCCTTCGCCTCGATGGCGCACTTCTCGCACGCCTTGCGCCCGAACGGCTCCTTCTCGCAGAAAAATCCGCCGATGAAGGTCTTGTACATGGCGATGTCGTCCGTCGTGGTGAGCTCGCCGAGCGTGGCGTCCTGCAGGACGGGCGCATACTGCGCGGCGTCCGCCGCATCGACCCCGAAGAGCGCGGCGATGCGCTCCCAGAGCCCCTCCTCCGCGTCGGTGATCTCCCGCATGAGGAAATAGTAAAATAAACTTCGTTCCGTGAGATACTGCATCTTACTTCTGCCCCCTGTTTGCCGCCTCTGCCTCCAAGAGGTCGTAGTACTTTTCAAAGATCGTGAGCGCCGTGCTCTCTCGCTCTACCACCTTGAGCGCGGGCTCCTCCCCGCGCATGTCCACATAAAAGGCGATCGCCTCGTCGTCCTTGATGCCCTCTACCTTGTCGAGCGGCTTCAATACGCAGTAGAGGCGCCCCCTGTACGGGATGACGGCGACCTGCTCGAAGCAGAGGATCCTCCCCGCGTCGTCCGACATACAGATGGGGTCGCGGTTGTTCTCGTCCAACAAAACGTCCAAAAGATTCATCTTTCTCCTCCTCGGTTTCCTGATTTCCTATATTGTAAGGCACGCGCCCGTGCTGCGCAATCCGCCCCTTCCCCCGTTTTGGCGAACTTTCGCAAAAAAAGAAAAAGAACCTGCAAAAATTACAGGTTCTTTTTAACGGGGACGGCTTTTTGCGTACGGGAGCCGCCCGTGATACGCGGCGGCGCTATGCTTCGTACACAAGGATGTCCTCGAGAGCGACGCCCGAAATGCGGCAATACAGCAGCATATCCTCAAGGTCGACGGGCGTTCGTCCGCTCTCCCAATTAAAAATAACACTGTCGGAAGTATGGAATACGGCGGCAAGCTCGGCGCGGCTGATGCTGGCGTCCATATCGAACCTGCACGCGGAGCAGTTGCCCTCGCACTCGCCTTTTTCAAAGTTGAGCTCGAAGCAGACCTGCCGCCGCAGCGTCAGGTTGTCCATTCTCAATATCTGCAGGTTCCTTCCCGTCTTTTCCCAGTCGATGGTCCTGCGCACGATCTTTTCCATACAAAGCCCCTTTGATTTGCTAAAATGAAGTGCAATATTTTTTCGGTGAAATGGATTATAACACAAACTTTCCCCGTTTGCAAGAGGCAAACGAAAAAATGTTCAAAAAAATTTTTTGCGCAGCCAAAACGCGGCAAGATCGCCCCCGCCGCGTTTTGGTCGATGTGAACTTGTTCGCGCCGCCCTATGCCTCGGCTGCGCCCCCCTCGCCCGACCAGCCCCGCAGGTAGTCGATGAGGAAGAAAATTTCCTGCACCGTGAGAAGTCCCTTCCCGACGGCGATCTTGAAATATGCGCCGTTGAAGGCGACAAACTCCTCGTAGGTCACAAAGTCCTTCCACTCCTCATAGGTGTACAATCCGTACTCGGCAATATCCGCCGCCATCTGTTCCGCATCGTAGGTGAGGTCGCTTTCAAAGGCGAACAGATTGCACACGCCCACGAGCGCATCCGAGCAGGCGATCAATCCGCCCGCAATATGGTTGAGGGCTTTCTCGGTGACAAGGTCGTAACGCTCCACATACTCCGAACGCACCTGCGCGGAGAGGAGCTCCGTCCGCTCTACGGCATACCCTTCGCCCCTCTGCACCGCACAGGCGAATGTGTGCCCGACAAAGGAGGCGGCGTTTTCGGGCGTGATGAGCACATATCGCCCCAGAGTGCAGTCGAACAGCCCGTGCCCCACGTTGGCGAGTTCCAGCCGCCCGCCGCCCGCAAAGCGCAGATCGATGATGTCCACAACGCCTGCCGCATAATAGGTATAGACGACCTTCTGCGCCGTGAACGCGCCTGCCGCATGGTCGAACGCCATGATCTCGTCCCCGATGCGGACGTCCTCAACAAGGCGCGTTCCGCCGTCCCCCATGAGGATGGGCGTCCCCGCGACAACGCAGCTGCCGCCGTGTTCGGACGTGCAGCGTACGCGGATGGTGACATCGGCTGCGGGCATGGTGAAGGAATATTTGCTCGTAGTCCCCGTGTATTTCACCGCCGTCCCGTCCGATGTCCTCACATACTCCAACTCCGCGTCGTGACCGCTCGTGTCGATGGCGAACGTTACGGTGGAATCGCAATACGCCTTCTTGTTGGAAACGCCGGAGAGGAATCTTGCATTGACGTGATCCCCCTGGCTTCCCTGCGAGAACGTAACAGAGAACTGCTGCGCGCTCCACTGCGCCCGGAAGGTGAACTTGGCGCCGTCCGAAAAATCTTCGAGGCGGATCTGATCGCCGGTTGCGTTGATGTGCACCTTTACGGGCGTTTTTCCCATGAACGTCTGCCCGTTGTACGTCCAGCCCGCAAAATCATATCCCGTACGCGAGGGGATGGGCAGCGCAAAAGATTCACCGTAAGTGCAGGGCATGGAGGCCGTTGAAACGCTGCCGCCGTTCGCATCGAAATACACCGTGTAATTGTTGGGGCGCCACCGCGCCGTGAACGTGACGACGCCCTCCTCCGCCGTGAAACGGTTGCCCGCCTGTCCCACCGAATAGGCGTTTCCGAGATACTCCCAATGCGTGAGAGTATGTCCCTCGCGCCGCGCTTCGGGCATGGTGACGAGCTCCTCATAGGTGTACTCCCGATTGTTCTCGGCACCCACGAGCTCGTCGCCGCCGTTGAGGTCGAACGTCACGATGTAGGTGCTCTCGCTCCAGACGGCGCGCAGCGTGACGGAGCCGCTGCCGATGACCTTGCTGACGGTCGCCTCCGCGGAGAAGGTGGGCTCGTCGTCCTCCTGTGTGGCGGAGTTGTTGAGGTCGGCATACCACACATACGACTTATACCCTTCGCGCGCGAGCGGCATGAGCGTGAAGGGCTGCGTGTATTTGAGGGTGACGGTATAGTTGGTGAGGTCTTGCCCATCCGTCGCGCTGCCGCCTACGGGATCGAAGCGCAGAAGATAGGTGTTCTCCGTCCACTGCGAGGTGAACACGACGACTTCACCGTCCGTCGCGCTGAGGTTCTTCACCTCATCCCCCGCCGCATAGCGCAGCTCGCCGCAGCTCCATCCCGTAAAGGTATATCCGCGCGCCTCGCCCGCGGGGAGCGTGTACGGACGGTCGTATTTTAACGTGACGTCTGCAATTTCCTCCGCCCCGAATCCCTCCCCGTGCACAAAGCGGAGCGTGTATTCGATGGGCGCCCAGACGTAATACAGATGGATGACGTCGTCCTGTCGGGAGGAGAGCTGCGCCCCCCGGACCGTCTCGCCCGCCGCGAAGTCGGCGGTGCCGTACTCCTCGTCCGCGTCCAGCGCCCAGCCCGCGAACTGATAGCCCGTGCGCGTCTCCTCCGAGAGGTCGGAGAGCGCCTTGAGAAGCCCTTCCTGTTCGTAATCCCACGTCTCTTCCACCGTCTTCCCGGCATGGTAGACGACGGTGAAGGTGACGGGCTTCCACTGCGCGAACAGGTGGATGCCGTTCTTTTGGATCGCGCGCACCTGTTCCGAGGTGACCGACGCATCTGAGGCGTCCGCCCAGCCCGAGAAGAGATACCCTATGTACGAATATTCGGGCAACGTGAACAGCGCCGAAACGCGCTCACACGCCATGCTCCCGCCCTTTTCGTCGTGCAGCACGGCGTAGATCTCGTCCGCGCTTTCCTCATAGGGGAATATGTGCGCCGCCACGGCGCCCCAGACGGGATCGGCGAGATAGTCCCCGAACAGCGCCGCCCTGACGCGGTAATCATACCGCGCGGGAACGGAGGAGAGCCGCATCACGTCCTCCGCCGAGAACACCACCGTGTCGAGCGCGGAGAGCGCGCCGAGTTCGGAAATATCCGTAACGTCCGCGGAAACCGTGACCCGTTCGAGGGCGGCAAGTTCCCCGCGCGAGAGGAGCGTCTGCCCCTCCTGCCGCAGAAGGTCTGCGCCCAGCGCCTCCTCCCGCATGGAGACGGTGAAGCCGAGTTCGGCAAAATACAGCTCCTTTCCGCCCCTGTCGCGGACGCGGATGCGCAGCGTCCCCTTGCCCAGCCCCTGCGCCGTCAGGCGGACGTCCGTGCCGTCCACGCGGACGCCGAACACCTCTTTTTCCTCCCCGTCCGCGTCCACGGCGGAGAGTTCGCACGCCTTGGAGAGATCTGTTTTGCGCGGCTGCGTGACGACGCGGAGGGAATACGTCTCGCCGAAGGCGAGCTGCTGATGCCCCGAGACGAGCGTCTGATTGCCCTGCCCGTCGTCGAACGTGATGCCCAGAACGGCGGAGAGTTCGCCGATGACGTGCACACCCACCTCCGCCTCGGCAGAGGTGTTGCGCTCGCGCACGGAGATGGTGACTTCCTCCCCCTCCTCGGGCAGGCTGCGCACGGACACCACGCCGCCCTGCGTGACGGCGATGGCGTCCGACGAGGGCGTGTATTCAAAGCGCGCCTCCTCCGTCGTCCCGTCGCTGCGCAGGAGATAGGGCACGAGCGTGTACGTCTCCCCCTCGTAGACGGTGATGTCGTCGTCCACGATGATGGTATATTCCGCCTGCTGCCCGTCCTCGCCGCGGTGGGTCAGAAACCAGAATCCGCCCCCCAGCAGCGCGAGCAGGATGAGGGCGAGCAATGCGGAGAGAACGATCTTGAATTTCGTCATGCCGTTTCCCTCCCCGCGACAAGGCGCAGCGACGTGCCCGCCTGCAGCTTCCAGATGCGGTTATCGAAGTCGAGATCGCCGAAGACGGTGCCCTCGTTGAAGATGTCGCCCCGCTCCTGCGCGACGAGCAGCCCGTCGCCCTTGTCCGCGGTATACACCCCGTCCGCGAGCAAGGCGGCTGCCTGCCCCGTCTTTCCGCCCTGCATGGTGACGGAACAGACGGCGCCGATGGTGCGGTTGACGACTGCCCCCGTCAGGACGGAAAACTCGTCCGTACAAGCCCATCCCGCAAAGGAGGGCAGGGAGATGACGTTCTCCACTCTGCCGAAGTTATATACGCACAGCGCACCGAACAGCACGCTCTGCCCGTCCGCCGCCCCGCCTTGCGCCGAGAGCGTGCACGAAGCGAGCACGTTGCGGATGCTGCCGCGGTTGATGGCGCAGACGGCGGAATAGATACCCCGCCCCTGCGTGACGGCGAGCTCCCCCACCGTCACGGAGCAGTTGCGGACGGTGCCGAGATTGGTCTCGGCGAGCGCCGCATACACGCTGCCCTCCGCACGGACGCTGCCGAATACGAAATTGGTGTTCTCCACCACGCCCTCTTCGGCGATGGTGCCGAACAAAGACGCGCCCTCCGCCGCGGAGGAGATGTCGCAGTACACGGTGTAGCCGTTCCCGTCGAACGTGCCGCAGAAGGGCTGCGCGCCCTCCCCCACCATGAAATCCCCGTCCGTGATGCGGATGTCGCCCCGAAGGGAGATCGTATCGTTATACGCACCCTCGCCCAGCGCGGCGAGCTCCTCGAAGGAGGAGATGTCCGCCTTCACCACGCGCTCCGCGCCGAAGTGTTCGCCACGGACAGTGCTGATATACCCCCCGCCCGCGAGCGCGCCCGCGCAGAGCACCCCCGCGACGACGGCAAACGCCCTGACGGTCTTGTCTTTTTTCCGATTATTCGCCATAAAGCCCTCCTTCCGTCACGCCACGAACGGCAGCGGAAGCGCCACAAAGTAGCATACGATATACGCTGCGGCAAAGCACACCGTGGGCGCGATGCCGCACAACAGCGTGATGAGGTTCGCGCGCCGCACGCGGCGGCCCTTGCGCAGACACACATACGCGAGAAGGTCGAGAAGATAGACGGCGAGCGGCACCAGAACGAGCGCGGGAATGAAATACCCGAACAGCCGCTCCGCCATGGCGGCGGCGTCCTGCGCGCCGAGCGCGAGGGAGATGACCACGGGCGGAAGGCACAACACGACGAGGGATAAGAGCGCCATGAAGAACGCCCAGATGCCGATGGCGCTCACCGCACGCCGCAGCACCCAGCTCTCCCCCTTGACGGTGCCGAACGCGGAGATGGTGTTCTCCACGACGGTGAGCCGCATCTCGGGCGGGTACTGCCCCTTGGAGAAGTCCGGGAATTCGCTCATGCCGCCCGTCAGCACTTTACGGCGGTCGGAATCGCGCATCGTGTCGAAACACTCCTTCGCAAAACGGCAGCGGTATTCGGCAAACTCACGGCTGACGTCGGCGGCGTGCCCGAGCTCGGTGAGAAGCGCCATGATCTCCGGATGCGCCTCCCGCTCCTCCCCCCGTAAGCCATAGAAGAAGTCGCAGTAGGCGGGGCGCTCCGGGCTGTCGCTGCGCAGCACGCCCTTCAGCCATCCGATGTCGAGCAGGCGTCCGAGCAGCACGTCGCGCAGCCCCGTGTACGCGGCGCAGCGCGCGTTGTGCGCCCGCACCTCGCCCTCCGCCTCCAGGAGCGCCGCAAGGGACGTCGTGCGAAGTTTTTCCCGCAGCCACGCCCTGCCCCGCTCGGTGTCGGTGACGAGCTCCGCTGCGGGCGGAACGCCCGTCTCGGGCAGAAGGGCGGCGATCGTGACGAGGTCTTTGCGCGCGTTCAGAAGGAAGGGGATGACCGCTTCCGCCGGACGCGGCTGCAAAAATGTACGGACAAGCCCGACGCGCAGTTCGCACAGCGCCTCCACGCCCGCCGCATAGGCGGACGCCGCGAGCACGGCGCAGAGCAGCTCCTGCGCGCGCGGGGAGAGCCCGTTGAGCGCAGCGAAGAACGCCCTGTCCTGCGCGGAGTCGGTAAAGGTGTTGCGCACATCGGTAAAGGCGATGAGCGCGCCCACCCATGCCGCGTTTGCCTCCACGGCGCGGGCGGTCTTCAGACGCGCATCGAGCGCGCCCGCCGCAAGGCGGAAGGTCTTTTCCCGCTCCGCCGCGGCGCCCTCATCCTGCAAAAGAAGTTCGAGGCGCGCACCCGTATCGTCCTCGGTGAGCAGCTCCGAAAAGCACACCTCCTCCGCCTTGCCGAGGAAGGCGCGGCGGCGCAGGAAATAGCCGAACATCTCCTCGCCGAGCCGCGCACGGACGTCGGGAGAGGCATGGAACTGCTGTATGATGCGCGCCGCGTCCTCCTCCGGAAGGGGCGCTTCGGCAGACGCCTCGCGCAGGAGCAGCGCCGCCGCCCGCACGAACGCGTCCGCCTGCCCGTCGCCCGCCGTGCCGAAGTCCAGCACGGCGCGCGCGTTTTCCCTTCCGCCGCGCATCTCGAAGGCGTACACGGCGGCACGTCGCCCGAGCTCCCCTTCGTCAAAGCTCCCGTCCGGGGAAAACGCCGCCGCAATGCCGGCGGCAAACCGCCTTGCGGCGGTCTCGTCGCCGAGGTCGGTCTCCTCCAAAACGCGCGCGGCGAGGGAGAGCGGCTGCGTATAATTGTCGCGCGGAACGCGCGTATCAAAGACATGGTACTCCTCCGCATACGTTTCAAAGCGGAAGGAGGGCATATCGGGCATCCACACCTGCACGGAGAACGTCTCCTGCACGCCGTCGTTGCGCGTGACGGTGACGGGCCCGTCCGCAATGCCCGCGCTGCCCATGCAAAAGCCCACCCGCCGCATGAAAGAGAGGGGCAGGAGCATCCCGATGGCGGTGAAGTACTGCGCCGCCCGCTCGGGCGTTTCGGCGATCAGGATGACGGGCTTTTGCCCGCGCAGGAGGGCGTCGAAGAGCTTGGGGAAGATGTGATGCAGATCGTGCACGACGGAGGAGATCCCCCCTTCCCTGGGCGGAAGAGGCAGCGCCGCGTCCGGCAGCACCGCCGCCGAGAGTTCCGCCGCCGAAGGCTTTGACGGAAATCTTCCCGCATAGCACACGGGCGGGCGCGCCGCCTCCGAGCAAGCCCCGCGCAGTCCGCGGGCGGTCAGCCCGCTCTCCCGCGAGGAGGACGTCTGCAGCATGAGAAAGTCCCCGCCGCCGACGGCGTAGGTAAAGGTCGCCCCGTCGCCGCGGACAAAGGTGCGCAGGGCGGTGAACAGTCTGGACGTATCGCCGAAGCGCGCGTCGTCGCGCGCGAGGCTGAACTTGGAGACGTACTCTTCGCCCGTATGGTAATAGAGATAACCGATCATGCCGCACCTCCCTTATCTGATCAGCCCGAACTTGTGGATCATCCACAAGAAGGGCAGCTCGATGCGCTTTGCCGAGCACCCGAACCGCACGCGTCCCGGAGTTTCGATGTCCTCCGACGGGGCGTGGATGCTCTCGAAAAAGTTGAACGACGAAACGCCGAAATATTTGACGCTGTCGAAGGCGTTCGCGAAATCGGGCAGCAGTCCCTTCTGCATGAGATAGGAGCGGATCTCCTCGCTCGCGCAGTTGATGTCCCACTCGATGGCGGAACCCGCATATCTTCCCGTCGCGCCCTCGAAATAATCGCTGCGCAGCAGGCGGCAGTTGTCGTCGAACTCGCTCTCGACGGTGTCGAACTTGGTGACGATGACCGCCACGGGGCATTTTCTGTCGAGATGGGCGTCGATGAGCATCCTCGCCACCGACTTGTTCTCCTCCGACCCCTTCTTGATGTTGATGATGCAGAAGACGCCGATGACCTCGTCGTTTTTGCCCGCCTTTCCCCCCTTTGCCGCGAGGTTTGCGATCTGCGCGGTCGCCTGCGCGTCCTCGCCCGCGACGTCGTAGAAGGAGATATAGGACGAGCCGTTGACTTCGGCAATGAAGGGGAACGTCCCCAGATTCCCGCCCGTGGTGGTGCGGTTGGGATAGCGGGGCGGATCGAGGCTGATGGCACGGGCGGTATACTCGGGCTGCCGCGAGCACCAGTCGGCGTCCGTGAGGCGGTAGCTGCCCCCCGCGCGGTCCACTTCGGCGGTGAACGCGGGGCGGACGATGACGCCGAACTGCTCCATGCTGTTTTCGATCATGGGCATGTTCATGCTCACGCGCTCCTCGCTGCCGCCCAGCGATGTCACCCCGAAAAAGCGGGAGATGTACGTCGTTTTGCCCGCGCGCATCATGCCCGTAAAGGCGATCTTGAAGTTGCTGTGCTCCATGAATGCGGTCGGGAGCAGGCGGGTGCGCTCGTTCTTGAAGGTGGAGCGCGAATCCTCCTTCAGATCGTTCGCGCAGTACAGACAGCGCTTGACCTTTGTGCCGCTCTTGGTGAAGATCTCCGGTTCCCCCTTTTCGTCCATGCCGTCACAGGCGATGCCGCCCCGCTTATAGCGCCGCTTCCCGGCGATCCTGACGTCGATGGCGCGGTGGCAGAAGGGGCAGGTGTAGCTCTCGGGAAGATAGTCCGCCGCCCGCCGCACGCTCTGGGTTATCTTGTAATTCTGCACGCAGTCCAGAATGTAAAATTTTGCAGACGTTTCGTCCGGGATGGTGACGGAGAAGAAGTTGTCCCCGTCGGCGGCGTCCCCGTCGCGCTCCACGGTGTGGCGGAACAGGGCGCCCTGCGAAAAGTCGAGCGTAAATTCCGCTATGCGGTTGCCCATGTCGTTGCGCAGGCAGGGGAGCCTGCCCCTGCCGTAGCAGACGGCGACGGGCACGCCCACGGGACGGTCCTTGCACCTGAATTCCAGCACGAGCTTTCCGCCCCGCTCCGTCAGGCGATAGGTGATCTTCTTGCGGAAGGTGAAATTGACGGCATAGTAAAAGCGCGCCACGAGCTCCTTCCCCTTCCACATCTCCAGAATGCCGATGCCCGAGTGATCCTGCGAATGCCCGTTCTCGATGAGGATGCGGCAGTTGTTCGTGCAGAACGCCTCAAAGCCGATGCTCCGCTCGATCTCCGCGCGGCGGAGCTCCTCGCTCCCCGCGACGGTCAGCGGCGTGCAGTCCACCCCGCGGATGTCATAGACGAGCTTGACCGTGTCGTAGGGAAGGACGGAAACGTCGCACTTTTTTTCCAGCCCCACCCACTCCTGCGGAACGGTGAACATGGTATAGGGCAGCCCCTTTAAGCTGTAATCGCGTTCAAAATAGATCCTGGGCGTTGCGACCGTCCCGTCGTCGCCATACACGCGCTCGATCTTGTATTCGCAGTAGTACTCTGCGGCACTCACCCTGTTGGTCACAGCCATCATTTTCCTCCGTTGTCCTCGTCCCGACAAAACGCAGCGATGTACTGCGCCGTCGGGATACCTGCGGCGACGGTATAGCCGCCGAGGTGAAATTCCTGCATCGCGCGCTCCTCGCGCGAATATGCCTCATACCGCGCGCGCAGCTCCTCTTGAAAGATGTGCACGCACTGGTTGTCGCTCCCTTTCAGGTTCCCCTTCCCGGAATTTTCCTCCTCCCGGTAGGGCCCGTCGATGAGCACCGAGATGGCGGCGAGCACGCCGTCCGTTGCAACATCATGCCGCGCGCGCAGCTCGCCGAGCGTATAGCCCGTATAGACGAGGATGTCCTCCACCCCCTGCCCGCGCAGATAGCGCACCATGCGCAAAAGTTCCTCCGTCTGCAAGAAGGGTTCCCCGCCCGAGACGGTCACGCCGTCCACGTCGGAGAGGTCGAATTGTCGCAAAAAAGCGATGACGTCCCGCTCATTTTGCGGCGCGCTCGCTTGCAGCCGCGGCGAAACGCACCCCTTGCAGCGGCGGGGACAGCCGTTCACCCACACGACAAGGCGGCTGCCGGGGCCGAGCGTCGTCACCCCCGTGATCGCGCGTTCGATCTGCATTTACGTCCTCTTTCTGCGGATCGCATCCGCCGTCTGCTGCGCGGCGCGGGCGCGGACGTCCTCCGTCTCTTCCGAAACGGCGCTCTGCACCGCCTGTCCCGCGCGCAAACGGGTCGCCCATGCGGCGCGCTCCGTCTCGCTGCCCGAAGCGACCGCGTCGTTGAACGCCCTCTCGCGCTCTTCCGTCAGACGATACGCACCGTGACTGCGGACGACGTCTTCGCTGCCCGCCGTGTCGGTATCCACCGCCGACTGTAGGGCGAGCGCACCGCATTCTTTTTGATACCTTCCGTAAAAATCTTCGATCTCCCCGCGCTGCTCCATCGTCTTTGCGACTTCGAGAACGCGCGCGGCGGAAGTTTCCCTGCCGTCCGTCCGGCGGACGGGGAGCAGCCTGCGGATGAGCCCGCGATCGGAGGCGATGAGCTGCACGACGACGCCCTCGCAGCCCGGGCGGGCAAAGACCGCCTCGCACGCCAGCGCGTCCGTATTGCGCGTGATGGCGCCGTCCGCCCCGTCAAGGGCGCCGAAATTGCAGTCGATGAGGCGGTAACCCATCTCCTCCATCGCCTTGCGGGCGATGATGAGCGACACGCGGGAACGGGAGACCGCCTCCTCGACGTCCAGTCCGTAAAGCCGCTCGTTGAGCCGTGCCCGCTGCGCGTCGTAGCCGCGCGCGTCGAACGGCTCCTCCTCCCACGCGCCGCACTCGATGAGCTCCTGCCGCTTGGCAAGATAGTCGCGGTAGTTGTCTTTTTGCAGCGCGTCGTCGCGGCTGTATGCCGTGTACTCCTCAAAGAGGTCTTTCAGCTTCGCCGCCGTACGCTCGTCGGACGCGCCGCTGCAGATCGCCGCCTCCGCCTGCGAACAGGCGTGCGCGATGCGGTCGGCGGAGCAGGTGGTGTAGTCCGCCGTCTCCAGCCCGGAATAGGCGGAATAGACCTTGTCCGCCCATTCCAGCACCTCGGCGCGGTGGTCCGCCGCGCGGTAGTCCTGCGTTATGACGTATTCGCGGAACTTCGTCAGCGCCTCCATGGCGCCGCCGAGCGCCGCGATGCGCGCCTCGCCCTCCTCCGCACGGCGGGAATAGGCGCGGCGCCTGAGCTCTGCAAGCCCCTCCTGCACCCTGTCCAGAAGGGCGGCGACGTCCCCCTCGGAGGAGATGGGCGCCGTGCGCAGTTCGCGGAGGATGTCGGCGGCGAACTGCCCGTCCGCCCCCGCCGCCGCACGGATGCGCTCCGAGAGCGCGTCCACCTCGCCGAGCGTCTTTTTCAGCGAATGAAGTTCCTCGCCGAAGGCGCGCAGTTCCTCGGCGGGGAGCCTTCCCGCCGAAAGGCGCGCGCCGAATTTTTTGAGCTGCTCCTCCTGCGTGAAGTACTGCTCCGCCGTGGACGTCCCGTCGATCGTGAACGCGTCGAGCGCCCTCTTCTTTTCGGCATACTCCGCGTCGAGCCGCTCGCGGCAGGCGTTCACCCTGTCCGAAAGCGACTGCGCGCGCGCCGCGACGGCGTCCACGTTGTACGCCCCCATGTCCCGCAGCGCCGCGGAGAAATCCGCCGCCCGCGCCGCCTCGTCGATGGTACGGCAGGCATCGCCATAGGAACGGGCGAGCGTCCCCTTTGCGGCGGCAAGCGCGTTCCTGACGCGGGCAAGTGCCTCGCGGCGCACGTTCTCCGCGCGCTCCCGCTCCATGCGGCGGCGCTCTTTCTCCTGCTCCTCGAACAAATCGAACGACGTGCGGATGGCGTCGCGTTCGCTGTTGCTCAGATACCCGTAGCGGTCGGCGATGGAGAACACCACCTTGCCGTCCACCCTTCCGACGAGGTTTCCGCCCTCGTGGGTGACTCTCACGCGCGGGTCGTACTTGCGCGCCTCGCCGATGACATATTTATCGATCGAACTCATGACTCCTCCCCCTGCTCAAACGAGCAGGAATTCCTCATACTGTTTGCGATACGCCTCCATGAGGCACTCCGTCTCCTCTGCGGGCGCGGCATTTTTCACCGTGAACCATGCGGTGACGCGCGCGTCGTGCACAAGTTCACTTGCCGCGGTGAACGCGTCCTTTTCTTCGATGACACGCCCGATGTATTCATGCAGCGTGACGATCCGCCCGCCAAAGAAAAATTCCGGGCTGGCAGACGAGAACGTCCTGTAATACCCCTCTATCGTAAAATTCTTGGGGGAGAGCAGCGCGAAACACGCCTGTATGCGCTTTGCGTTCTCACACGGGAAGGGCAGGACGCCGCGTTCAAACAGGCTCTTTGCGAGCCATGCCCTGCCCTTGAGGCGCTCCTCCGTCTCCGCGTCTGCCTCGCCGAAGTGTGCCGTGCAGAAGTCGGACACGGTGCGCATCAGCTCCGCGGAATAGTTCGCCCGCGTGAAATGCAGCTCCCCGACGTCGATCTGTTCGGGTGCGTTGACTGCGGCATACTCCCGCAGGAGCGTGATGAAGCAGCGATACTCCGTCGCATACCGCGACGACGAACACAGCCGCGCGGCGCGGTACATGGACGCGTCCTCCTCCCGCTCCTCCACCTCGTCGGTGAACTGCATCAAGGGCGTTTTGGAAGTGCGCAGCGTCACCGCCGTTCCCCTGCCGAGATAATACTTCTTCAAAAAGGCGATCATCGCCTGCATCTTTGCGAGCGGCGACGGAACGAGCATATCGCGGCGGAACTGCGCGAGCGTGCCGAAAAAGACGGGCTCCGCGCCGTCCTCGCCGAGAAGAACGAGGGAGTTCTGTTTTGCGAGCTGCAGGGTCATGTCCTCGAACAGCCCCTCCTCGCTCCCGCTCCCCAGATATTGCAGGATCTCCGCCTTGTGCAGGCGGAAAAATTCGCGGAAGCGCCTGCCCTGCTCCGAATTTTCGCAATAGCGCGCGGAAAAATCCCGCCTGTCCGTAAACCGCGCGGAGAGCGGCTCTATCTCCAGCCTCGCGTCGCTCCAATAAAATCCCGCGGGCGGGTCGTAGCGATAGATGACGTCGTAAAAGAGATGAAAAAATTTCTGCGAGAGGGTATACTCCCCGTTCCCGAGGACGGCGTCCGCCTCGCTCTGACGGATGCGCCGCGCGCACGTTTTGGAGAGCAGCCACTTGAAGTCGTCGCGCAACGCGCCGGAAGGCGTGAATACGCAGGGCGTCGCCCAATAGACGAATACCTCGCGCAGGGCGGCGTTCAGGGGCAGGCTCCTGCCGTGCGCGTCCTCGCGGAAGATCTTCCCGCCCATGGAAAACTGCGTATATGTGCGCTCCGGCGTCACATAGAGGGGCGCCTCGGGCGCGGGCGCGCCGCCCCCGCCGCCGAAGAGCCTCCGATATTTTTTTGCCGTCTCCTCCGCCGAAGCGCCTCCCGCCGCGGGAGCCGCGGGAGCGGCAGGTTCTGCGTGCGAAACGGGCGGAACGTGCGCCGCGGGAGCAACGGGAGCAGCAGGCGCCGCGGGAGCGGCGGCTGCGGGAAACCAGCGCGCCCGCTCCTCTTCGTCATATTCCTTGCAGAGGATGCGTCCGCCGTCCTCCCTGATGTTGACGGCGGTCACGGAAAAAGTGTCCCTCCCCGCGCAGAGCGAGCGCTTGAGGGTGCAGCTTTTGGGGCAGGGAAGCACATCCCCCTTCTTGCAGGCAGCGCCGTCCGGAAGGCGGACGGACGCCCCTTTTGGGCAATGGACAAGGATCATTGCAGTCCTCCCCCTTCGGAAACGGACGCCTCGTGCGATACGAGCATTTTCACGATCTCCAAAAACGTGCGCGTCATCAGGCGCGCGGAGAGGGTGTAAAAGACGCGGTCGGGGTCCTTCATCGCCTCGAGCACCAGATGAAAATACCTGCCGTCCCCCGCCGAGAGCGGGCGGTCGGGCTTTTCCAGCCAGCGGAAAAAGGCGGCAAGCTGCTTGTTGTTCATCTCCGAGGCGCGCTTCGCCCAGGCATTGCCGCCGCGCGCGACGCTCGTCTTTTCCGCAACGGCGTCGTAGACGCGGGCGGCGCACCTTGCGATGAACACATACTCCATCGCGTCACCGATGCCGCGCAGCCCGCGATAGACGTTCTCCCCGTAAAAGAGGACGAGCACGTCCTGCCCGCGGCAGAGCGCGGCGCGCCGCACACACTTTTCGCACAGTTCCAGCGCGAGCGCGCGTTCTCCGCACAGCTCGAGCTGTTTGGCAAGGCGGAACACGCCCTGTTCGCTCTCCGAAAACACTTCTGCCATATCAGTCCGCGATCTCCCATACGATGTCGTCGGGCTTGGAGAGCACCTTATCGCCGCAGCGGCAGGAACAGGTGAGCGTCTTGCCGCGCAGATCCTCGCGGCTCTTGCCGTTCTTGCCGCGGAAGTAATCGGACAGCAGCCCGCGCGAGAGGCTGCCCGTGAACAGCTTTTCCGTGCCCTTGATGATGCCGCGCGCTCCCATGGCGCGCACCCTGCAGTCGCGGCAGTATTCGGCGATCTTGTCCTTCACCGCCTCGACGGCTGCTCCGTCGAAGGCGCCGATCCCCACCATCTCCTTGGCGGAGGCGATGGCGGCGTCCACGGTGGAAGAGACGATCTCGCGCACGCTGTCCTTTCCGATGAAGTTATAGTAGACGATGGCGTCCTCGATGCGCCCGTACAGCTCGGGACGGCCGAGTTTGCAGTAGAAGTACGCCTTGACGTTGTAGCGCAGATATTCGCGCACGAGCTCGTAGATCTCCTCGGGAGAACGCCCCTCCTCCTCGAGCGCGGCGACGCGCGCCATGTCCATCGTCTCGCGCGGGAGCTCGTCGTCCCCCATGCGCGGATCGGCGCGCAGCGTCCTGCCGCCGTCCGCGCCCTCCGCCACCAGCCCCATGGGCGTGATGCCCGCGTTGGAGGTGATGACGATGATGCAGTCGGTGAAGCGCACCGTCTCCCCCTTGCCGTCCGTCAGACGGCCGTCGCCGAGGATCTGCAGGAATTTATCGAGAATGGAGTTGTGCGCCTTTTCGATCTCGTCGAAGAGCACGAGCGAGAAGGGCTCTTTTTTGATGGCGTTGGTGAGTTTTCCGCCCTCCTCGTACCCCACATATCCGGGCGGCGCGCCGAAGAGTTTCTGGTCGGATTCCTCCTGTCCGTATTCGGACATATCAAAGCGGACGATGCGCTCCTCGCTGCCGAAAATGCACTCCGCGATCTGTTTGCAGAGCTCCGTCTTCCCCGTACCCGTAGGTCCTGCGAGAAAGAGCACCACGCGCGGCGCGTTGGGGTTCTTGGAGCGGTCGAGCCCGATGGCGGCGCGCGTCAGGATGTCCTGCGCCATGTCGAGCGCCTCGTCCTGACCGCGGATCTTTTTGCGCACCGTTTCCTTGATGCAGAGCATCTCCTTGATGCGCTCCTCGTCGTCCCACGGGTTGGTCATGTCGCCCGCGCGGAAGGAGGAGACGGAGAATGCGAGCTTATCCGGGTCGTTGAGCGGATGCGCACGGAGATAAACTTGGTATTTGCGCAGCATATTCATGCCGAAGTCGTTGGTGTAGGCGAGGAACTTCTTCTCGACGGCATTCTTCTTGCGCATCCGCGCTTCGGGCGGGTTTGCCGCCGCGTCCAGCTCGCGGAAGCGCGCAAGGAAGTCGGCGCCGAAACAGGCGGGATCTTCGAGCATCCCGTGGAAGAACGCCAGCTTGTTCTCCTCGGACGGGCGCGCGACGGTGATGACCTTCAGAAAGGGGTTGGCAAGCTCATCGGTGAACCATGCGGGAAGGTCGCGGAGCTGATTGGCGAGGATGACGAGCTTGTTGTCGAGATCGGAGTCCCCCTTCGCGGCGGCATCCATGCTCTGTGCGATGTTGAGGAGCTGACGGAAGAGCATGAGCTCCTCCGCGCTCAATCCGCTCGACTGCCCGTCGCGTGAGAGCAGGCGGGAGGTCATTTTGATGACGAACAGATACCCGCCCGGCTCGCTCTGCGCCCGCTCGGGCGAGAAGATGGCGGCGAGCATCTCCTGAAATTTTTCGAGGTGCTCGGAGGGGCTCAACCGGTTTCCCCCCTCCGTCACGGCATAGTGGATGCGCGAAAAATCGAGCGAGGGGCCCGATTCGCGGTGGTCGATGAGCAGGCGCTCCACGTCCTTGTCGTGCACGATGTCCCAGAAGTGCTGCGAGAGGTTGGAGGAATAGAGCATCCGCCCGCGGGGCGCGCCGCCCGAAGGCTCGGCGGCGTCCTCGTCCGTCTCGGCAGCGGGCTCCCATTCGCCCGGCTCCCCGCAGATCCGGAAGCGCTTCTCCTCCGACTCGGTGGGGTCGTAGATGATGACGCGCTTGCGCCGCGCGGGGTCGGGGTTGTCGGTGTAGATCCTGTCGAAATACTCCGCCATGCGGCAGTATTCCACCGCGCCCCCTTCGCCGTCATAGGGCTGATCGTCGTCGACATACCCCTCCAGGATAAAGGTGCTGTAAATGGGGAAAAAGGTATCGAGATCCTTCTGCCACTTCATCTTCTGCTTGTCGTCCATCGTCTATTCCTCCCTGTCGTACTTGATGATCGCCGAAAAAAATCCGCACCGCGCGCTGCCGTGCGCGACCCTGCCCTCCCTGCAATGCGCCTGCAAAATTTTCAGGCAGAACGATCGCAGTTCGCCGTCGTCCATATCCGGGGCATCGTAATGCACGCGCACCTCCGACCTGCGGGGAGCGCTCACATACGCCGCAAGGTAGCGCCGCAGCGCCGTCTTGTTTGTGAACCGCAGCCCGTTGCGCGCAAAATAGCTGACGCGCTCGTCCTCGCAGCCGAATTCGCCGAGAACGGTATACTGCCGCCCGATGACGCGGGAGGAGCACAGAAAGAAGTCGTACCGCACGATCGGAAGCTTCTCCTGCCGCAGCCCGTTCGTCACGTCGACAAAGGCGCGCGTTCCGTTCACCTCCACCACGTTGAGCGCATGATCGCCCTCCCGACGGTCGCCGCACTGCCGCGACGCCGCCTTCACCCAGGCGCATTCGATCCCGAAACGGTCGCACAAAATTTTATACAGCCTTGCGATGCCCTGACAGACGCCCTTCTTGTGGACGACGATCCCGTAAGGCGTGAAGGCGCTGTAATGGCGCGCCGCAAACGCCTGCAGCTGACTGCTGTTCTCCCAATCGAGACGGTAGTATTTTTCGAGCACGGCGCTCTGGTAGGTGACGCAGCCCGCAATGACATCGTAGATCGCCTTGCAGACCGCATAATCGGAGGAAGCGGGCGTGAGCCGCGCCTCAACGGCGCGCACCATCCCCTCCAGACGCCGCGCATAGAGCGCCTCGTCCGCGTCGAGATATTCCAGCGGGATGACCGTCCCCCGCCCCGAGACCTGCGCATAACATTTGAGCCCGGGATAGCGCACCAGCTCGGGATGATCCATGACGACGGCGTCCCAGATGCGCCGCACGGACGCATCGTCGGCGACGGGCAGCGTGCATTCCGCCGCCCCGTCCGCGATGGCGCGGCGCAAAAGCTCGAAGGGGTAGCGCTCTTCGCCCGCAAGCTCTTCAAAATAATGATCGCGCAGCATCGCGTTCCCCCTCCTTCTCATGACGCGCATTCCGTTGTGGCGCGCAGTCCGCCCCACGTCTGTCCGTTCCCGGGCGCACGGCGGGCAGAAAGCCCTCCGTGAAAGCATAAAATAAGTTATATACAAATTATAGCACACTCCGACAAATCCCGTCAATGGTTCGGCAAAAAATTCCCGACAAAAATTATCCGCGCACGTCCTGCGTTTCCAAACGCAGCTCTGCGCCCTGTCGGCGAGCACGACGAACGCTTCTTCGACCACACCCGCCCCGTCGATCTATGACCCTTGAACGGCGGAACAGCGCAGGATCACGCAACACATCCCCCCCTGCTCGCCGGAGAGAACAACCCCCGTAGAAAGGGCATAAAAACAGGGCTTATCCCGCGACGGGATAAGCCCTGTAACACTATATATTGTGTTTATTCGCGATTTACACCGCTATTACTTGGACCTCGGATTACGGATATTCGCCTGTGCCACCGTGTGTATTCGGGGGTCTCCCACTTCTTTTAGATTTTATATAGTTAGTTGCCAAAATTATTAAGATTTACAACTTTTCAAGTATTTTTAATACAGGTGCATCTTCAATATGTTCTTTAGGAATAATTATGTCATCATCCTCTTGGATTACACAACGCAAAGTACTGTTTTCATCTATCTGCCAAGCATCAATTATATTAATTTTGTTCAAAAGTATGGCTTGCGATGAATCGATCTCGGGCTTACCACTTTGCATATATGATGGCACTAATAAAAATCGTCCACTTCTTTTTTGATTAGTTAAAAAAACATCCAAATTTTGCGAGGAACTTGGATCCATACGCTGAAAACGTGTAACCAACCCCAAAACGCCTTCTGTACGAATATTTTGTTCATTATAAGATACTGCTACTTTATATGCGAACGGATTAGTATCACTTATTCCCTTGATAATAGTTAATTTTATAATATTGTCTTTGTCTTCTCTACCCAACAAATCAATCCACTGACTAAATATTTCCTTACCCGCATCAAAATTTTCAAACATAAAACCGACAAACGGAATATAAGGAAACATGCCAAAAACACATCCACGCCATTTGGCTTCATCCCAAAGTCTAATATTTATAATGCTATAACTTTGTATGTTAGAATGATTCTGCATATCAAGATTGAATTCGCTATTCGCCGAAGCTTTTCTATTGGATTCCCAAATTTTCTTTCTGTTTAATTGTAATTTATTTGACTTTATTTTAATGAGTTCACCTAACCTGTATATGTCAACACCAAAAAAATTATCATTCACAAAATAATTATGTAAATAGTTTATTCGCTCCATTATTGCATCGTCTTTTGTTAACTTCTCAAAGTCTTCTTCTGCGATTCCATACAAAAAACCATTTTCTACAATTTTTAAAATTATTTCCAAAACGCAATCGCCAAATAATTTTGCATTCTTTTTTAGAGCTTCCCATCCGGGTACTCCAATATAAACTTTTTTAATAATACCATCTTTAAAATCAACATTTCCCACTTCTGTTTCAATATTTACCAAAAACATTTCGACCTTAGATATTGCCGAAATAATTCTTGCTCGTTTAAATGTAGCAAAAAAGCCTTCAAGCGTAGCTAATATCGCCTCAGCAATTTGAATTAAATGCTTATCAAACTGAACTTTTATACTAAATTCACAACCTAAAATCTGCGATTTAAGAACCACATCATTTTTATCGAACCAATTTATTTTGTTATTCAAATCTGGCAGACAATTATTATATATCTCTGAGTATATTGCATTTATATCTTCGCCCTGTTCTTTATAAAATTTTTCTTGCAATCTTACTTTATCGTCATTAAACAAAAATTCCATCAATGACGTAACTTGATTCAGCTCAAGATATTCAAACCAAGAATAATAATCGTTGATCTTGTCATAATCCTTAAATTCTGTATTAAATAATAATCTTAATAAAATACATTCATTGTATATTAATTCTTTTTCAAATATATCATGTGAGTAACCCGACGAAACTATTTTATCTATGGTCCATTTCGCCATTGTCATTGAATTTATAAAAGGAATTACTCGTCCAAAATGCAATTCTAATTTTGATAGTTTCAAAAGCGCATGTCCAAATATCGGATCATATTCACCCGTTGCTAAAACTTCTTTTGATATGTAATATAAACCGTTCAAAATTGCACTTCTACTTGCCCAATACAAACCAACTCTTTCATACAAAAGAGCAATTTGACAAAAGCATTCAGCTAATTCCATAGTTGAGTCTTCACCAATAAAGAGCATAGCGGCTTTTCCATACACTCCTATTGCATCAAAAGCATTATCTAGCTTAATATATGCATGTGCAAGCCGCATATAGTTTTTAGCTTTATCTACACCAGCTAAATAATTACAACTATATTCCGAAACTTTTTTATAGAAGTCAAAAAATAATGGCTCTTTAATTTGTAATTATATAAAATACATTTCGAGCAATTATTCTATCCGATTTTCTTGCCATACCCCACCTCAATCCTTATTCATCATATCGGGAAGTTTAGCATAGAACCCGGCAAGATAACGTTTACTGAATAAATCCGTTTTTCTCACATTTTTATAATCCGACAATGATACCAAACTACTTTCGCCATATTTATCTTTACTTGTAAAATATATCTGATCGCGACGTAAATCCTCATCCATAAGCATTACGTTATGTGCTGTACAAATTAGTTGAGCATTTTTAGGATTTGTATCAATTGAGTTGAAAAGTTTAATTATATAGTCCGCAACAAGAAAATGTAATTTTGCATCGATCTCATCTATAACTATTACTCTGCCTTGATCTAAAGCAGCAAGAATCCAACCCAAATAACACAATAATCGTGCCGTGCCCTCCGAATTAAACCCTGCATTTTTATATAATAAAACATCTTTTTTGCCTTTGATTCTGCCCTTTTCATCGTAGACAACGAAAAAAGTTTCCAAATCTATATTATAAAGATTTTTTTCTTCTTGTTTTAACTGCCCGAACGAAGCAGGGTTTATCTGCATTTGAGCATTAAAGTTAAGAATATCATTAAAATTAGCCATATTGGCAACTTTATCTTTCTTTACTCTTATATCTTGAATACCTATATCAGCCAATTTTAAAATTTTAAGTGCCTGCTCTTTATACTTGCCATTTTCCATAGTATAAATATCCAAAATGTTAGCATCGTTTTCAAAAACTATCAATAGATTTTGAAACCACTGCATAACATCGTTTAAATACGGAGCAATATCTAAATGAAAATTATTGCCAACAGATAAAAATAAAGTATTTTTAGAAATATTAATCAATCTCGTTGCTTGTTTTGATAAACCTGTAATTTCAAGATCATTATCCGTGCGCTTAAATACAGGAGTTAATCTCTCTTTTCTACGCTCTAACCATTCCGATTTGACAACGCCTTTTAATAATATAAAGCCGTATTTGTAGTAAGAAGCGTTGTGGATAATTTCCACTTCATAAGTACTTTCCTCATTTTGAGCATTCTCATAAAATGCAAAGGTTTCATTGGCGGCAACAATAGGAAACTGAGATGCGGACATTAACAATACGTTTTTCATATACGCAAGTGCTTTTAAAACATTTGACTTACCTGATGCATTGCCGCCAAAAATAACAGCGGATTTTATAAACTCATTTTCATCTTTGGGCATTAACTTACTATCGACAGTAAATGTATTAATTTCTCTCAATTCCGTATCTTTAACAGCTTGCATACTAAAAATATTCTCTTGATAAAACGATCTGCAGTTCTTGAACAAAAAATTAACTAACATACTTAACTCCTATCTTAAAATGGATTATTAAGATTATACTTTATTATATGCCAAAAGTCAACATCTTAAACAGATATTTTGCGATTTTTTTGCAAAATATAATATTAACGGGAATGCCATAAATTAAATAAATACTTTAACAACCAAATTTTTATACTGATTTTGTCTTAATAATTGTTTTCTTTTATTTCTATACATTAAAGCATCTTTGAACGGAATAGTAAAGGTACAATAAAGTTTCTTTTCCGTATTAAAGTTTTCTTTTGAATCAAAACACAAATACCAAGAGAACTCGGTTTCGCTCTCGACTTTTATTTGCGTTACAAATTTATCAATGATATTTTCATCGAAATCGGTGCTGTTGGAAGAAATAAACTCAAGCAAGTGTTTTTTAATTTCTTCTTTTGAAAACGAATGTGCTTACTTGACTAGCTGCTGTAGTCAGAAAAATCAGTGTAATAGACAGCAAAAAACGTGATTTTCTGTTACATGATAAAGCAATTATATCCATACTTATAACTGCAAGACCTGTGATTAATTTGTCGAAAAGCATAAAAAAACAGCCCGTTTTCTTGTCAAAAACGGGCTGTTTGTGGGTTTTTATAGATTATTTTTTACGTTCGTGTCGAATATTGGCTTGCGCTAGTATATGTGGTTGCGGGAGCGATCTGCACGCGAAGCGTTTTCACTCTTATTTTATATGGGTTCCCCCTTTTTATATGGGTTCCCCCTGCAGATCCCCATGCCTATTCATCGGCCTCTTCATAATAATATGAGTAGTCGATACCCTTCATAAAGAGCTCTCTGTCGTCGATCCGCGGCGTTTGAGCGTCCTTTATAAGTGCAAAAATATGCGACGCGTCCACGGGGCTTTCCTTCATCGCCTGCAAAGATTCGCGCTTATTTATCTTGCTCCAATCGGTGCAGGTTTGCAGGTTCTTTTTCAAAATTAAATCGAGCCAGATGCGCGTTGCCCTGCCGTTCCCTTCCATGAACGGATGGGCAATGTTCATCTCCACATACTTCTTGACGATATGTTCGATGGTATCTTCGGGCATTTTCTCGATGAGCGCGAGGTTTTCTTTGAGGTACATTGCGGGAGCGAATGCAAACCCGCCCTTGGCGATATTCATCCCCCTTATTTTTCCTGCAAAATCGTAAAGCCCGCCGAAGAGATAGGAATGGATCTGCTGCAAGCCCGTTACCGTACCCACTTCAATATCATTTATAAGCCCGCTTTCAAAGAGTTCGTACGCCTTCTGCTTGCTCTTTTCGTCGATGGAAGTGCCCATCCCCTTCAGCCACTTATCAAACACAAGCGACTTTTTGCTCGGGATGACGAAAAGGATGGCATTGACCCCTTCTTCGTCCACGACGTCGGTCAGATACCGTTTGCCGTCCTTTGACGTTAATTTCAGTTGTCGACAAATTGTCGACAACTTCGGATTACGGCGTTTGATCGCATTCCAATAGGACCGGGGGTTTTTGCTCTTTGTGAGTGCTTCTGCGATGTCGACAGCGCAAAACCACCATTTGGAAGTTTGCTCCTCCCAAACAGCTCGCACGGGGATATCTTCAAAAAAACGGATGGATGTTTTCTGCATATCTGCCGCCGAAAAATTTGCTGTCTCTATTATACCAAACCCCGCGCATAAATTCAAGCAGTACGCAAAAAATCGTGCCGCGATACAAAAAAGAAACCTGCGCGAGGCAGGTTTCTTTTTTATCGCAACGTTTGTTTATTTGCGAGGATTCTTGATATTCGCCTGTGGTGGTCACAGCCTGCAGGGGTAAAATGCCCGTTTTGCCCTGCTTTTGGGGCATCGGAGCATTCTTTTGCGTCAAATTCAGCCCCCACTGCGCTTGCAGTCATATTGTCACCCCTGCCCGACGTGGTCATCCTTAAATATGAAGGCTTATTCCTCAACCACAAGCCCCACCTGAATACGTTGCCCTTTTCTACGGTGATAGTATCAACAAATTCCATCAGCACGTCTTTATCCGCCTTTCCGCTATCAGTTATGCTGATTTTTCCGAGCAAGTCGCGGACATACTGCATATCAATGCTCTCTTCGATGTCACCCTCTTCCTGCCCGTTACCGAGCATTGCCGCTTGCAGTTCTTTAATCTCCTGCTCGCACTTCGACTTGGCACGCTGATACTCTTCCTTGCTTATTTCCCCGTCGGCTCGCATTGATAGGAGCGAATCGAGTTTCTTTTCCGCCTTTTCAATCCGCTGCTGATAGCCCGAAAGGTCGTGCTTGTTTTCTGTCTTCATCTCCTTCAACGTCTGGTTGAGAATGCTGACCGCCTCCTCTATGACGGGAGCTTTATCGGCTATGATATTGTCGAACAGCACCGCCGCCATGACGTCGAGTTTGGTTTCGTTGACAGTCGGCATATCGCAAAAGCCGTCGGTGTCGAGGTCCAACTGTCTGCGCTTTTCCGCACTGCCGTTGTTGATGCGCGAATAACAGCTATAACCGTAGTGCTTTTGCCCGTCCTTATCCTGACGCCATTTGTAGCGTTTGAACCTGGAACCGCACGCACAGCGCAGCTTATTTGCCCACACATCGGTAGTCGGCGTTACGCCTATTCTCTTCTGTTTGCTCTTTACAAGCGCAGGCACCGTCGTTGACCTGTCCATGCGCAGATCTCTGCAAGCGTACCACACATCTTCGGGAATTATCGGCTCGAAATTGCCCTTTACAAGCACAAACTCCTCTTCCTTGTTGCGGATTATTTTCTGGTCGAGGAAGTTGTTTCTGTACGACTTGTTATAGCCGATATAGCCCATGTAAGTCGCATTGTGCAGCACACGCGAAACCTTGGTTGTATCCCACTTGATTAAGCCATTGGCACACCTGCGCTTATTCTCGATAAGTTTGCCCATTATGGCACGCATGCCGTAACCCTGCAGATACCAGCGGTAAATCATTCTG
>CALVTL010000001.1 GCA_944362555.1 uncultured Clostridia bacterium | reverse complement strand
CTTTTTCGAAGTATCCGATATTACAACTTGACTTTGATATCCACGCCTGCAGGCAGGTGGATGGAATCGAGCAGCTTCGCGTTGGGCGAATAGATGTCGATGATGCGCTTGTAGGTGCGCATTTCGAACTGCTCGCGCGAGTCCTTATCCTTATGAGGGCTCCTCAAGATGGTGACGATCTCGCGCTCGGTGGGGAGCGGGATGGGACCGGAGATCTTCGCTCCGCCCTTCTGCATGGTCTCCACGATGCGGCTTGCCGCCTGGTCGACGAGTTCGTGATCGTACGCCGAAAGTTTGATCCTGATCTTCTGACTTGCCATAACTTACTCCTTTTTATACTAACTTGTGGATTTGTGCGTCAACGCGTCCGTGCGTATCGAGGACCTTCATGAAAAAAACACGCGTCGTTTTGCGGTGTTTTCTCGCAAAAGCCTTCGGTTAGTCGCAGAAGTCGTGCTTCCACATTTGTCGGCGGAAATTATCTGCCGAGGGGCTTTCGTCCTCGCTTTTTCAGTAACTTCCCGCTTCAACCCTATACGCCCGTGTGCGCAGCAAAAAATCTGCCGCTTTGACACAGCCTGTATACTATACCATCTTTTTTGCCCGAAGTCAAACGTTTGATGACGATTTTCTGCAATTTTTCCCGCTTTTTTTGGGTTTTTTTGCAGATTTTTCCCGCCTTTCCATATCTTGGGACGCCCCGCGCCGTTCTATACAATATATATAAGGGACGGAGCGGACGCGGAAAGCCCCTTCGGCAAACGCATTTTCCATGAGAAAAAGTTTGACAACGCCGCGCGGGCGGAGTACAATTTGAGACATGAACTATTACAAACAGAAGATCGGCACCTATCCCGTGTTCGAGTGGCTGGAGACGGGCATCCTGCTGTGTATCGCGGGCGGCTTTCTGGACGCCTACACCTTTGTGACGCGGGGCGGCGTGTTCTGCAACGCGCAGACGAGCAACCTCATCTTTCTCACCCTCGGCATCGCCTCGGGCGACGGCACGGCGGCGCTGCGCTATCTCATCCCCGTTCTGCTGTTTATTGCGGGCGTGTTTTTGAGCGAGCTCTGCCTGCACCTTGCCAGAAAGAAGCGCGAGGAATTCCGCGGGCACGGGTTCGTGCTGCTGGGCGAGATCGCCGTGCTCGTCGCGGTGGGCTTTCTGCCCCCTTCCGTGCCCGATATGCTCGTCAACGCGCTCGTCTCTCTGGCGGCGGCGGTGCAGTTCGACAACTTCCGCAAGATGGAGGGAAAGCCTTTTGCGACGGCGTTCTGCACGGGGAATATGCGCACGGCGACCGAGCACGCCATGCACGCGGCAGCGGAGAGGGACAGGGCTGCCGCGAAGGTGACGGCAAAGTACGCCCTGCTCATCTGCGCCTTTTTGTGCGGCGTGCTGGCGGGGTACTACGCCTCGCAGGCGGCGGGCGGGTATGCGGCGTTCATCGCCGCCGCCATCCTTGCCGCGGTGTTTGCGGGCATCCTGCTGGGCGAACGCGCCCGCCGCAGGCTGGAAGAACAACAGACCGAACGTGCGGAGCCTTCCGCATAATAATTGGAGGAGTAACTATGGAACGGACCATTCAGGTGACGGGAAGGGGCACGGTGCGCCGTGCGCCCGACAGAGTGCGCCTCACCCTTGCGGTGAGCGCAAAGGACGCCGACTACGCGCGGGCGACCGAGCGGGCGGAGGCGGACGCGGAGAAGGTGCTTGCGGCGCTCTCCCCGCTCGCGCAGAACGTGAAGGCGGTGTCCCTGCGCGTGGAGCCCGTCTTTGAGACGGTGGAGCAGGGCGGCACCTCTGTGCGCCGTCAGGCGGGATTTGAGGCGACGCGCAGGCTGCGGGCGGAGTTCTCCGCCGAGCCCGTGCTGCTCGCAAAGATCGTGAAGGCGGTGTCCGCGTGCGGCGCCTCCCCCACCCTCTCGGCGGAATACCTGCTCTCGGACGAGAACGGGGCGCGCAGGGAGGCGGCAGCCCTTGCCGTACAGGACGCCCGTGCACGCGCGGAGGCGATCGCCGGGGCGGCGGGCGTCACGCTGGGCGCGGTGCGCGGCGTGGAGAGCGGCGCGCGCGGGGGCTTCCCCGCCGTGCGCGCGATGGCGATGAAGGCGTGCGACCTCTCCGACCTCGCCCCCGAGGAGATCGCGCTGGACGAGGACGTCACGATGCTCTTTGACATCGGCTGAAAAAACGCAAAACACGGCTGCCTCCGCGGAGGCAGCCGTGTTTTTATGCCGCGTTATTCCGCGTTCTGCGCGAGCGTTTTTTCCGCGCGCTTGCTGCGGTTCAGAAGTTCGGACATACAGAACAAAAACACGAGGAATATCCCCAAAAAGAGGGGCATATAGACGATGCCCGCATACTGCGCGATGACGCCGAACAGGGGCGGTATGAAGGTGGTGGCGATGTAGGCGAACGCCATCTCCACGCCGATGACCGCCTGCGAGTTCTCCGCGCCGAAGTTGGCGGGCGTGGAGTGGATGATGCAGGGGTACACGGGCGCGCAGCCGAAGCCGATGACGAGGAAGCCCGCGATGCTCACGGCATAGCCTTGAACGGGCAGCGCGAGCAGGACGATGCCCACGGCGATGACGGCGGCGCCAATGCGGATGAGCCGCTTGTCCCCCAGCTTTTCCGACACGAAGCCCGAGAGCAGTCTTCCCGCCGTGATGCCGATATAAAAGAGAGAGCCGAGCATGGCGGCGAGGTCGTCGGGCAGGGCGCGGTATTCCTTGAAATAGCTGCTCGCCCACTGCATGGAGGTCGCCTCCAGCGCGGAGTAGCAGAAGAACGCGATGAGGACGAGCCACACGCCCTTCAGGCGCAGCGTTGCGGGCAGCGTGAGTGCCTTGCCGCCGCCCCCCTCCTGCGCGGTGCGCTTTTTCCAGAGCGGGAAGCTCAACGCGATGAGCGCCGTGATGCCGAATTGGATGTAGGAGACGAGGGAATAGCCGCCCCGCCAGCCCGACGTCCCCGCGATGGCGGCGCCCATGATGAAGGGGCTGACGAGCGCGCCCACCCCCCAGAAGCAGTGCAGCCAGCTCATGTGGCGCGCCTTGTAGTGGAGGGCGATATAGTTATTGAGGGCGGCGTCCACGCTGCCCGCGCCCAGCCCGTAGGGAACGGCGATGAAGCACAGCAGCCAGAAGGAATCGGCAAAGGAGAAGCCGAGCATGGCGCCCGCCGTCAGCAGCACGCTCACGGCGGTGACGGCGCACGTTCCCAGCTTGCGGGTCAGAAAATCGGAGGCGAGCGAGGAGACGACCGTACCCGCCGCGATGATCATGGAGATGCCCCCCATGGCGGAGAGGGGCGCGCCGAGCTCCACGCGCATGGATGCCCACCCCGAGCCGAGGAGGGAGTCGGGTAGGCCCAGACTGATGAAGGCGATGTAGATGACCGCAAGAAGGAGCGAAGCCATATTTTTCTCACTTTTGCGCGCCCTCTCACGTCGGGCGCGCATCCAAAATTTTCAGCCGATATATCCTATCATTTCCGCACGAAAAAAGCAAGGGAAAACGGTGCGCTCTCCCCTGCTTTTTTCCAAATCCATATTTTTTCTTGTTGAAGGGCGCCCCTCGTTTCTCCCGTTCTTTGCGGGGCGCGCCGCCCTTATGCCTCTTCCGTGAGGATGATGAGCCGATAGGAAAATTCGTCCATCCAGAGCTGCGAGAGATTGAGCCCCACGTTCGCGTAATATTCGCCCGTATGCACCGCGCCGTCCAGCGTGTTGCGGTAGCGCTTCTTTTCATCCAGCCCCTTCAGCGGCAGGAAGCGGAACTTGTCGGGGGTCTTTAACTTATTCATGAACAGGACGAGCGACGCGCGCCTGTCCTGCGAGACGCACTGCATACACATCTCGTTCCCCGCGAAGGGCGCGCGCAGATGGTAGAGCGTGCCCGCCTCGATGACGTCCCTATGATAGTCGCGGTACACCTGCGCCATGGCGGCGAGCTCCGCCATCTCCCCCTCCGTGAGCTTGTTGGGGTTCATCTCGTATCCGTATGTGCCGAACAGCGCGAGCGCCGCCTTGGCGGAATAGGACGCGACGGGGCTGTCGTTGACGTGCGAGCCGATGCACGAGAGCGGATAACCCAGCGAAGTGTTGAACTGGATGTCGATGCGCTGGGCGGGATCGGACTCGTCCGAACACCAGATCTGCGGGCAATAGCAGAGCGTTCCCAGATCGAAGCGGCCGCCGCCCGAAGCGCAGCCCTCGAACATGGTATGGGGATATTCGCTCGTCAGCCGTGCGAGAAGGGAGTAATACCCCAGCACGAGGCGGTGATACACCTCCCCCTGCCGCTCGGGCGGGAGCGCCGCCGAGACGTGCTCGGCGACCGTGCGGTTGTAGTCCCACTTGATGTAATCGACGGGGTATTCGTCGAGGAACGCCTTCATCTGACGGTAGATCTCCTCCACCGCGTCGCCGTTCGCAAAGTCGAGGTGGAACTGATGCCGCCCGACGGTGAGCTCCTTTCTGCCCCAGCCCAGCGCGAACGCGGGACGGGCGCGGAAGAGGTCGCTGTCGTAATTGACCATCTCGGGCTCGAACCAGATGCCGAACTTGACGCCCCGCTCGCGGCAGTGCGCCATCACGCGGTGCAGGTCGATCTTCTCGCGGTTGACCGTCCAGTCGCCCAGCCCCGCCCTGTCCGAATTGCGCGCGCCGAACCAGCCGTCGTCGAGGACGAAGAGCTCGGTGCCCAGCTTGCAGGCGTCGTCGATATAGGAGAGGATGAGCTGCGTGTCGAAGTCGAAATAGCACCCCTCCCAGGAGTTGAACAGCACGGGCTTGTAGTCGCAATTTCCCGCATACGTCATGAGATTTTCGCGGATAAAGCGGTGGAAAGCCTGCGACATCGCGTCCACGCCCGCCGCGGAGTAGGCGATGACCGCCTGCGGCGTTTCGAACGCCGCGCCGGGGGCGAGCGTCCATTCAAAATCCTCGTCGTTCATGCCGTAGAGGATGTGCAGCCCGCCGTACGTTCCGTGCAGGACGCGGAACCTGAAGTTGCCGCTGTAGATGAGGTTGAAGCCGATGACTTCGCCGTAGTCCCACGTCGCGTCCGCCGCCTTCAAGTAGACGAAGGGATTTTCCTCCGCCGAGGAGCGCCCGAGGTTGGAGGACACCTCCTGCACGCCGTCGTGGATACGGTTGCAGCAGTAGTCGCGCTCCTTCGCCCAGCGGCCGCAGAAATGCACGAGGTCGTAGTCGGAACGGGGCAGCCCGAGCTGCATGGACATGGCGCGCACCAGGCGCACCGCCTTCTTCCCCTTGTTCTCGATGCGGAAGGACTTGACGATGACGTCCTGTCCGGGGAAGATGGTGAGGTAGAGATGGGCGCGCACGCCGAGCTGCTTGTCCTCCAGCGTGATGTCCGCCGTCTCCCCTTCGCCGTGGACGTGCGGGAGACCTTCGGGAACGTGGCAGCCTCCGATGCGGCGCACGCTCACAAAGCGAAGGTCTGTTTCAAACGAGCCGTTCGCCCCGCGCACGATGACGGGCGCGCCGCGCTTGTCCCATACGCCGTGCGGCGAGATTTCGAGGGGCGCGACGTCCGCCTTGAAGCCGTCCGCATAGAAGTACTCCTCCCCCGCCGCCGCGTCGTACACGGGGGTGGCATACCCCTTTCCGTCGCGGATGCAGGAGAAGTCGGCATAACTTGCAAGGTGCTTTCCGAAGTACACCGTCTCCAGATACCCCGCGTCGTTCACATACACGGCATAGCCGATGCGCTTGTTGTCGAGCGTCAGAAGGCGCAGCGCCTTGTTGTAAGAGATCATTCGGATTCCCCCCGAGAAAAATTACAGCGCTTCGACGATGACGCCGTCCTCGACGGTGCAGTCGTAGAAGGAGGGCTCGTAGCCGATCGCCTGTTCATATTTTTGCGAAACGGTGCGGCGGAAATCGTCCGCGCCGTCCTTTTTGACGATGGAAACGGTGCAGCCGCCGAACCCCGCGCCCGTCATGCGCGAACCCACGCACGCGGGATGCGCCTGCGCCGCCGCCGCGAGCGCGTCGAGCTCGTCGCCCGTCACCTCATAAAGATCGCGCAGCGAGGCGTGGGAGGCGTTGAGCAGCTCGCCGAGAAGGGCGATGTCCCCGCGCTTCATGGCGCCCGCCGCACGGCGGACGCGGTCGCACTCCTCCACGACGTGCCGCGCGCGCTCCTTCACCTTCCCCTCTCCGTCCAGAACGGGCGCGATGCGCGCAAATTCATCGGGCGTGAGGTCGGCAAGGCAGTTGATGTCCGCCTTGGTCTTGAGCAGGGCGAGGGCGCGTTCCGTTTCGGCGCGGCGCTCGTTGTACTTGCTCGTCACAAGGCTGTGCGGCTTGTTGCAGTTGGCGATGACGAGGGTGTGATCCCCCAGCCGCAGGGGAACGTACTCGCGCGCAAGGGTGGCGCAGTCGAGCAGGATGGCGTGGTCCTTTTTGCCGCACGCCGAGGCGTACTGGTCCATGATGCCGCAGTTGACGCCCGTGTATTCGCGCTCCGCCTTCTGGGCGACGAGCGCCGCCTCCACATTGTCGAGCTTCTCCCCCGCGAGCGCCGCAAGCGCCGCGATGGTGGAAACTTCGATGGCGGCGGAGGACGAGAGCCCGCTTCCGAAGGGAACGGTGCAGTCATACAGAAGGTCGCACCCGACGATCTCATGCCCCGCCTGCTGCCAGAAGTAGGCGCTGCCCGCGGGATAGTCGGCGTATTTCACGCCCTTATACTCATGCAGGCGCGCAATATCCAGCGAAATGCGCGCGGGGATGTCCGTCCAGGCAAGGTTTATCTTGTCCGTGCCGTTGGGACGGGCGAAGATGGTGTTTTTGAGGGAGAGCGCGGCAGGCATGACCTTTCCGCCGCAGTAGTCGACGTGTTCGCCGATGAGGTTGACGCGGCCCGCAGCCGAGACGCGCAAGGTATGATCTTTCATCGAATAAATCCTGCCTTTTGCATGAATTGAGCCGTTTCCTCCTGCGTGGGGAATACGGCGGTGTTGCCGAGGATGCGCTCGCAGACGCTTGCAAGTTCGCGTTTGACGGCTTCGTGCGCCGTCTCTTTGGTGAACGAGGGCGCCATCGCCTGCAATTCCGCGTAGATCATGGAGAACTCTTGATAATCCTCGGGCAGCGGCGTTCCGCCGACGAGGCAGTCCTCAATGACGGCAAGCTGTTCGGTGAGCCGTCCGGGGAGGATGAACAGTCCCTGCGCCTCGATGAGCCCGATGGACTCCTTTTTGATGACGTGGAACTCGGGGTGCGCGTGAAACACGCCGTCGGGATACTGTCCGGAGGTGATGTTGTTGCGGAGGATGAGGTTCATCTCGTACCCGCGCGCCGTTTTGACGACGGTCGGGCTGACGGCGCTGTGGACGCCGTCCGCATCGGCGGGGATGATGCCCAGCGCCTTGTTTTCATACTTCTCCCATGCCCCGCGCACGACTTCGCAGCAGTCGGCGACGCGCGCCGCGTCCTTGCCGATGATGCGCACCGCCGTGCCGAACCAGTCGAGCACGCCCGCCTCCACGTCGGGGAAGTCGGGATGGTGCAAGGGAAGGGAGATCTTTGCCGTGTGCAGCGGCAGCACCTCGCCGCCCCCCTGGAAGTGGTCGTGGGCGAGCACGCTCCCGCCGATGCGGGGCAGCGCCGCGTTGCAGCCGATGAAGTAGTGCGGGAAGGTGTCGACGAACTGCATGAGCTTGACGAAGGTGCCGCGGTCGACGTGCATGGGGATGTGCCTTGCGTTCACCGCGATGCCGTGCTCGTGAAAGTAGCCGTAGGGCGAGAACTGCCAGAACCACTGCTCGCCGCCCAGCTCCAGCGTGACGGTGCGCAGCGTGCGCTTATTGCGCCCGAAGAAGCCCTCGTTCTCGCGGCAGATGGTGCACTTGGGGTACCCCCCCTTCACGCTGTTGCCGCTCACCGCCTTTTTGGGATCGCGGAATTCGGGCTTGGCGCGGTTGATGGTGACGATGAGCCCGTTGTCTGCCGTAAAGCGCGGGTTGGCGTCCAGTTTCTCCTTCTTCACATAGTCGGAGAGAACGGAATAGGAATACAGCCACTTGGTCGCCTCCTCGGAGGAGACGGCAAGGTGCGCCGCAAACGCCTCTTCCACCGCCTCGGGCGGGAGCATGAGCGCGCCCATCACGCTGTCGGTGAGGCGCTCGGGCGTCTCGGCGGCGGGCAGCCCCTCGCGCGCGCACGCGTCCACAAGATCTTTTAAGAGCGCCGTGACGCTCCGCCCGTCGTACTCCCTGCCCGCGCCCTCGTAGCTCTCCAGCCCGACGAGGTCCAGAAGGGTGTTGCGGACGTAGGTCTCGTTGCGCGCCGAAAGCCCCAGCTTCACGCGCGCGTAGGCGATCAGCGCGTCAAGCGCATCGCATACTTTACTCATGTTCTCCTCCTTATCTCGGTCAAATTTTGCTGTCTTTCACTCCCCCATACATGACAAAAAGACGATAAAAATTATCGCCTCTTTGCCAAAACTATATTGGGGGAATGAAGATATAAGCGTTTTAAAACAAGATTTTTCAAAGGAGCGGGGCACGGCGATAAGCGTTTCGGTGGGAGCCCCTTCCTGTTTACATTACACATTATAGCAAATCACAGATTTTTCTGCAAGCAACGTCTTGACGAATAATAGACAATTATTGATATTATACGCTTGACAGTTGAAACGTTTTAGATTATAATAAAATAAAAGGGGGAAAAGGACATGATCGCCAAACGGGAGATCTGGACGTACCCCGAACAGGCAAAGGTCTGGGCGGGGAAGTACCGGAATTCGCACAATCTTTTGCATTGGCACTACGACTGCGAATTTATTTATGCCGAGCACGGCAGCCTCGACGTGTTCTGCGAGAAGAAAAAACACACCCTCTGCGAGGGAGAGGCGCTCTTTCTCGACAGCGGGCAGATCCACTATCAGCGCGCCCGCGAGCCGGACACCGTGCTCATCGTCATCGTGTTCGACTCCGCCGTCGTGCGCCCCATCCTCGACAAATGGCAGCTCGCCTCGCCCAAGCTCTACAACCGCTATCCCATCCCGCAGCACTATGCGCGCATCCTGCGCATCCTCTCCGAACAGCAGCCCTTTTACGGCGAGGAGGCGGCGTGCGCCGTCGCGGAGATGATGATCGACGTGTTCCGCGGCGAGCAGTGCGTCCACCGCCTGGGGAGCGACCGCGCCGAGGAGGCGTTCAAGCGGCTCCTGGAGGACGTGCAGGAGCGGTATGCGGAATACACCTTCGACGAGGCGGTGCGCTTTATGGGCATGAGCGACGCCTATTTTTCCCGCTACTTCAAGGCGATGGCGGGAACGACCTTTTCGCAGTATTTGAGCTTCGTGCGCACGGACAACGCCGTGCGGATGCTGCTCTCGGGCAGCGGCATGACGATGACGGAGATCTCCGAGGCGTGCGGCTTTCCCACCATCCGCAGCTTCAACCGCGTGTTCCGCGAGCTGACGGGGCACTCCCCCTCCCGTCTCCCGAAGGACTATGTGTTGAGCGAAAAGTACACCCTCTCCAGCGAGGAGGCGTTCGACCCCACCCTCTACGACTGCGAACTCATCGAAAGCTGCGACACCGCCGCAACGTGACCTTATTATATTATCGTGACCTTATTATATTATATAGAATATTATATAGAAAAAGAGGACTTCCGCGGCGGAAGCCCTCTTTGCATTTGTCGGTTCAAAGTGTGACAATCGCGGCAATGAAGATACTGACGAAGAGAGCAAAGAAGATAAGTCCGAAAGTCCATGCCACCGCCTTGCGCGCCGTTCCCCAATTCTTCATGCTCCGAAAGTCCGCCATCACGCGGCACTCCCACGCCTCGGCGGTCCGGTGGTATTCCGCATTGAACTCGCGCAGCGCGCCCTTCGTCTCCTCCAGGCGGCGCGCAAATTCCTCCTTCTCCTGCGCCAGCCGCTCCAGGAAGGGTGCGTACTGCCCCCTGTCCTCCTCCGTTTCAAACATGGCGGCGCGCTCCTCCATGCCGCGCACATACGCCTCGCACGGGACGGGTTTGTCCCCCTCGGGATACACAACGATCCCTCCTTCCATTGGACTCCGCTTTTTTACATCGGTGAAGGATCGGAGCTGTTTTTCTATCTCCGAGAAGTTTCTTTTATATTTCGCAAACCACTGTTCAACCTTCTGTTTCGCTTCCTTGGTGTCGAAGATGTGCTCCATCTTGCCGCGCGCGTTCGGGATCTGGCGCTGAACGAGATCGTCGAACACGCGAAAGCTCAATGCATAGGCATGATACAGGCTGCAATACCAGGTGATCGCCTTCTGCGGAAATTTCTTCCGCATCTGCTCCGCCACGTCCCCCGCCTGCGCGAGCTGCCCCAGCCTGCGGAAGGCGTCAAACCGTTCAAAATACGTCCTCTCCGTGTCGCCGCCCTGGAATACGGCGTTTTCGATCTTGTTCTGATTGATCGTATAATAGTTCTGCTGAAAATTCTGAACAACGTCCTGCGTGACATACTTCGTGCCGCAGTTCGGACAGAATCCGAATTTCCGCGTATCATCCACCTCGATGGGCGCGCCGCACTCGGAGCACTTTGCCGCGATCAGTCCCATGTTCCCGCTCTCCTTTGTTTTTTGAAAATTATAACACACTTCGGGCCTTTCGTCAAGCCCGCCGCCAAAAATAAACATCCGCGGGTTTTCTTATACAAAAAGCCTGCGCGGCGAGCGCGCAGGCCTTTATTTTACAAATCGTTACTTGCTCATGCCTTCCTGCACGGCGACCGCCACGGCGACCGTTGCGCCGACCATGGGGTTGTTGCCCATGCCGATGAGGCCCATCATCTCGACGTGCGCGGGAACGGAGGAAGAACCTGCGAACTGCGCGTCCGAGTGCATTCTGCCCATCGTGTCCGTCATGCCGTAGGACGAAGGGCCTGCCGCCATGTTGTCGGGGTGGAGCGTTCTGCCCGTGCCGCCGCCCGATGCGACGGAGAAGTACTTGAACCCGTTCTCGACGCACCACTTTTTATAAGTGCCTGCGACGGGGTGCTGGAAGCGCGTGGGGTTGGTGGAGTTGCCCGTGATGGAGACGCCCACCTTCTCGAGCTTCATGACGGCAACGCCCTCGGGGACGTTGTCCACGCCGTAGCACTTGACCTTGGCGCGGGGGCCGTCGGAATAGGGAACTTCCTTGACGACGGTCACCGTCTCGGTATACGGGTCGAACACCGTCTCCACATAGGTGAAACCATTGATGCGGGAGATGATGAACGCGGCGTCCTTGCCGAGCCCGTTCAGAATGACGCGGAGCGGCTTTTTGCGCACCTTGTTCGCGTTCATGGCGATGGAGATGGCGCCCTCCGCCGCGGCGAACGATTCGTGTCCCGCCAGGAAGCAGAAGCAGTCCGTCTCCTCGGAGAGGAGCATCTTGCCGAGGTTGCCGTGTCCGAGGCCCACTTTGCGGTTCTCCGCGACCGAGCCGGGGATGCAGAACGCCTGCAGACCCTCGCCGATGGCGGCAGCGGCGTCGGCAGCCTTTTTGCAGCCCTTTTTGATGGCGATGGCTGCGCCGACGGTGTACGCCCAGACGGCGTTGTCAAAGCAGATGGGCTGGGTGCCGCGCACGATCTTCTCGCAGTCGACGCCCTTGGAGAGGCAGATGTCCTTGCACTCCTCGATGGAGCCGATGCCGTATTCCTTCAAAACGCCGTTGATCTTCTCAATGCGCCTTTCGTATCCTTCAAACAGAGCCATTGTAAACCTCCTTACTCCTTGCGGGGGTCGATGTACTTCACCGCGCCCTGCTCCTCAGAAAATCTGCCGTAGTGCCCCATCGCCTTCTTCCACGCTTCATTGGGCTCCATGCCCTTTTTGATGAAGTCGGTCATTTTGCCCAGCGACACGAACTCATAGCCGATGACCTGATTGTCCTTGTCGAGCGCCATGCGGGTGACATAGCCCTCCGCCATTTCGAGGTATCTCACGCCCTTCAAGGCAGTGCCGAACATGGTGCCGACCTGCGAACGAAGCCCCTTGCCGAGGTCCTCGAGCCCCGCGCCGATGGTGAGCCCGTCGTCCGAAAACGCCGACTGCGTTCTGCCGTAGACGATCTGCAGGAAGAGTTCGCGCATCGCCGTGTTGATGGCGTCGCACACGAGGTCGGTGTTGAGCGCCTCCAGAATGGTCTTACCGGGCAGGATCTCCGCCGCCATTGCCGCCGAGTGCGTCATGCCCGAGCAGCCGAGCGTTTCGACGAGCGCCTCCTGAATGACGCCCTCCTTGACGTTGAGCGTGAGCTTGCAGGCGCCCTGCTGCGGCGCGCACCAACCCACGCCGTGCGTGAAGCCGCTGATGTCCGTGATCTGCTTGGCACAGACCCACTTGCCCTCTTCGGGAATGGGAGCGGGATCGTGCTTGGGTCCCTTTGCGACACAGATCATCTCTTCCACTTCGCGTGAATATTGCATCTTGTATCCTCCATAAAAACTTTGTGACCCTTTCGGGAACCGTACGAAATCATTTTACCATATCTTTCTAAAAAATTCAAGGGGTTGCGTGAGATTTTCCGCCCCGTACGCGCGAATTTTTTTACAAACCGTTATTTTTTACGAACGTATTGACAATGCGCGCAGCAGACGATATACTATATTTTGTGACAAGCCGCATCCAATCATAAAAATGCGATGTTGTCGGCTGTCAGGGAGGGAACTATGAAGAAACGTCCGATCGCTGCCGCGTGCCTTTTGCTCGGCGGATGCCTGCTGCTCTCCGCCTGCGCGGGCGCGGCGATCCCGGGGGACTATCGCATCCCCACTGCGCAGGAGCTCGAAGACGCCCTCTCCGCCATTAACGCAGACGCCCTGTTCGGCGACGTGACGGCGGAAGGCTCCTCCTTCGGGCTCTCTTTCAAATTCACCCTGGACACCTCCACCGAGGGTCCGAGCGGAACGCAGAGCACCGCCATACAGGCGGACTATCTGTTCTGTTCCGACGCCGCGCAGACGGCGGGCAAGGGATCATTTGCCATCCGGGAAACGGCAGAGGTGGGCAAAACGGAATTGGAAGCGGATCTCTTCCATGACGCCGATTTTCTCTATCTCGACATGGCAAGCAACGGCGCCGAAGGACGCGCTAAAATTTCCTTAAGCGATCTGCTCGCCTCGGACGAGCTCTCGTCTTTTATGCCCTCTTTGACGCAGGAGGACGCCCTCGGCACCTTGGAAGCCCTCTCACAGGCGGGAATGGCAGTCGGCATGGACGATCGCGACGGCTTAAAGCTCCGCCTGCGGGCAAACGACGGATTTTATCATACGATCGCCAGATACATAGCAGCCGAGAACGGCGCCCTCTGCAAATTTGAGGACTCTGTCCTCGAATTCTATCTCTATATCAACGCGGACGGACTGTTTGAGCAGCTCTCCGCCATCGTGGACATCACGGCGAACCTCGACGGCATGGGCGGCACGCAGGTGGTGCGTGCGGAGGGAAACTTCATCATCAGACGCTCGGAAAAGAAGGTACAGCTTCCCGATGGACTTGACACATACCCCCTCCGCTCCATATCCTTGACGCCCTCGGCGCCCTCCGAGCCGTCTGAACCCTCCGTCCCCCCCGAGCCCTCCTGGCCGCTGGGGGATCCGGAATACAAGTCCCCACAGACGACAGCAGACGGCGTGGTGACAGCGCTCGGCATCCCCGCGGACGAGCAGAGCACGACGCTCTATGACGCAACGACGGACACGCTCATCTGCGTCCTGCCCGACAGTCTCATCGTCTACGACGCCGTGACCGGGGAAAGCCTCTATACGGAGCGCTCTCTCCTCGACATCGAATGCGCCGACGTGTGGAACAGAAAACTCCTCCTCGGCATGGGCAGGGCGCAGCAGATCGTCGTCATCGACCTCAATGCAGGGTATCGGCGCACCACCCTCTCCACCCCCATCGACGTCTTGGAGATCGCCGCCATGGAGGAGGAGATCGTCTATTGCGGCGGCGAGCAGTGGGGAATGGCGTACCGCTGCGGCTACAACGGGGAGGATATGCGCCTCTTGATCGACTCCGTCCACGCTCCCGCCGTCACCCCCAACCGCGCGGACAACTTTGTCTACATTACGGAGCGCTTCATCTCGGATTCGGGGCTGTACTTTATCGACCTCACGTCGGGAACGAGCTTCGACGTGACGAGTTTCAGTGAGTTCAGCTCGACCGCTCCCGCATCTTTTGACGGGACGTACGTTCACTTTTGCGGCGTCGCCTTCGACGGACGGACGGGCAGCCGCGTTTCTTCGAGCGACATCACCGAATTTTATCCGTTTCACGCCGAGACGCCCGTCAAGACGGTGTACATCTCCGAACGGTACTCCTTCGTGCAGACGGTCACGTTAAAGCTGCTCGTCTATGACCGCACGGAAGCAAAATTTGTCTATCTCGCCGATTTCTGCCCGCGCACCGTTTGGGAGCGCGCCGACGGCACCTTCCTTGCTCTGTGCGAACCCGCGGGCTCCGCCGCCATCCTTGACTTCTCCAAACTCTGACAAGCAGCATTTGACGGACATAAAAACGCAGCGGCGGGCATCGCAAGATGCCCGCCGCTGCGGCATAAACGGTTTATCACGCCCCGCCCCTCGGACATGGGTGGGGCATATTTTGTCTTGACGCGTTGCGGAGCGCCGTCAGAATTCGATGTGCTCCACGTCGTCGCGCTGCGAGCGGCGGTAAAAGACCGCCTTTCTGCCGATGACGTAGACGACTTCCGCTCCGAGCAGGTCGGCGGCGTTCTGCGCCATCGTGTCGGCGTCCGCCTCGGCGGTGGGCAGCACGTTCACCTTGATGATCTCGCGCGCGTCGAGCGCCTCGGAGAGCGTTCTGATGAGATTTTCGGAGAGCCCCCCTTTGCCGATCTGCGTGACGGGCGAGAGGTTCGCCGCAATGGACTTCAATTTGCTTCTTTGCTTGCTTGTCATACTTTCTCCTTGTATGTTCGACCGCAGCGCGCTCAAACGTATTCAAATTCCACTTCGCCGACGACGACGGTGTCGCCCTCCTTGCAGCCCAGACCTGCGAGCGCCTTGAAGACGCCGCGCGTCTTCAACATCCGCTGGAAGTACGCCATGGAGTCGGGATTGTTGAGCACGACGTTGCGGCACAACAGATCGACCAAGCCCCCCGTGACGACGTACGCCCCGTTCTCGTCCTTGAAAATTTCAAACTGCCAGGTGTCCTCCTCCTCGAAGGCGAACTCGTCGGAGGGGATCTTCTCGGCGGGCGGGAGCGTTTCGAGGAGCGACCAGACTTTTCCGAGCAGCTCCTTCGTCCCCTCGCCGCGCACGGCGGAGATTTTGCAGACGACGGCGTTGGGATGCGCCGCACAAAAGCGCGCCGCATTCTCCTCCGCGCCGTCGCAGTCGCACTTGTTGAGCACGACGATCTGCGGCAGGGCGGCAAGTTTTTGCGAATACGCCGCAAGTTCCGCGTTGATCTTCTCGTAATCGTCGAGCGGGTCGCGCCCCTCGGTGCCCGCAATGTCCAGAACGTGGCAGATCATGCGGGTACGCTCGATATGGCGCAGGAAGTCATGCCCCAGCCCCGCGCCCTCGGCAGCGCCCTCGATGAGCCCCGGGATGTCGGCGACGACAAAGGAATTTTCAAAGTACTGCACGACCCCCAGGTTGGGCGAGAGGGTGGTGAAGTGGTAGTCGGCGATCTTGGGTCGCGCGGCGGAAATTTTGGAGAGCAGCGTGGACTTGCCCACATTGGGAAAGCCCACCAGCCCGACGTCGGCGATGACCTTCATCTCGAGGATGACGGCGTGCGGCTTGACGAGCACCCCCTTCTGGGCGAAGTTGGGCGCATGACGGCGCGCCGTGGTGAAGCGCACGTTCCCCTTTCCGCCCCGTCCGCCCGCGAGGAGCAGAATTTTCTCCCCGCTCTCATAGACGTCGCAGATGATCTTCCCGCTCTCGGCGTCCCGCACGAGGGTGCCGCAGGGCACCTTCAACACGACGTCGGCGCCCTTTTTGCCGCTGCACTGGTTGGAGCCGCCGCGCTCGCCGTTGCCCGCGCAGTACTTGCGGACATAGCGGAAGGCGAGCAGGTCGTGCACGTTCTCGTCCGCCTGCACATAGACGCTGCCGCCGTCGCCGCCGTCGCCGCCGTCGGGACCGCACGCGGGCTTGCCCTTGTATGCCTTGAAGGAATTCATGCCGTCGCCGCCGTCACCCGCCTTGACGGTGACGCGCACCTTGTCGGTAAAGATCTTGTTATCCATACCCAAAGTATAGCAAGTTTTCCTGAAAAAGGCAAGGCGTTTTTTGCGCTGTCCGCCATCTGCGCGATTTTTTCGGCTTCTTTTGTGAAAATATTTGTTTTTCTGTTAGAAAGGGGAAGAATTGCGGTATACTAAATTAAGGAGGAGCTCGTTCATGTTCGGATATCTGCTCTTTTTGCTCATACTGCTGCCCTTTATCGCCCTCTCGGCATGGGCTTCGGCGCGCGTCAACACCACCTATTCCAAATACGACCGTGTGCAGACGCGCTCCTGTATGACGGGGTATGACACCGCAACCCGCCTCATGCGCAGCCACGGCGTGGACGACATCCTCGTCAACCGCGTGGAAGGCAGGCTCACCGACCACTACAACCCCGCGAAAAAGGTGGTCAACCTCTCCATGAGCACCTACGGGAGCGCCTCGGTGGCGGCGGTCGCCGTGGCGGCGCACGAAGTGGGGCACGTCATGCAAAAGTACACGGGCTATGTTCCCTATAAGATCCGCAACGTCCTTGTGCCCGTCGCCAACATCGGCTCGCGGCTGGCGCTCCCCCTCGTCCTCGTCGGATTGCTTTTAGACATCTTCTGGGTGAGCGCGCCCCTTCCGTACGGGGAATGGGCGGTGTATTTAGGCATCGCCTTTTACGGGCTCTCGACGCTGTTCATGCTCGTCACGCTGCCCGTGGAGTTCAACGCCTCCCGCCGCGCCAAAAAGATGCTGCTCGAAGAGGGCATCCTCGAAAAGGAGGAGCTGCCCGCCGCGAGCAAGGTGCTCTCCGCCGCGGCGCTCACCTACGTTGCCGCCATGCTCATTTCGCTGCTGTATTTCCTGCGGTTCGCCCTCGTCTTTGCCTCGCTCGTCAGAAAAGACTGATCAAAAAATCAGACAAAAAACGCGCCATTGGGCGCGTTTTTTCTATAACACAAAGCTACTCCGTTTTTCAATAATTTCTTTTGCCGCTTCACTATTTGTCCGTTGTGACAATTCTTGCAATCTCTTCCGGCCGAAACGCCTGTCCGCCGCTTTGAAAATCTCTGTCAAATTCCAATCGTCATTCTGAAATGTCTTTTCGAACAACTCCGCGACCGGAGTATCAATATATTCTCTGATCAAATCTGATATCTTTGACGCAGAATTTTCATACGGATAATTTCCAAATTCCGTCGCTGCCCGAACAAACTGTTTTGGATAGTCAAACAAAATTTCTTTTCCCAGCGTTATAAAATAGCGCGGCAAACTGACGCTTCCATATCGGCTTTGCATTCGGTAAGCCGTGCAATGGATTTGGAAACCGATGCGCGTATCAATAATTTTATATAACTCTTTTTGCAATTTGCTCCAATTTTTCATATGAAAAGGACCGATCGCGCAAAATCAGTTCATATTCAGCTCATGCGCCTTGCGACCGCCTGCAAAAATCCCTCCGAGGAGAGCTTTCTGGGCGTGACGCCCTCGCGGGAGAAGAGCGGGATGAGATCGCCCGTCATCTCCCCTTCCTCGATGGCGGAGAGGGTGGCGCGCTCCAGCTTTTTCGCAAACGCTGCAAGGGGCGCGTTGCCGTCCAGCTCGCCCCGCTTTTTGAGGGCGCCCGTCCACGCGAAGATGGTCGCCACCGAATTGGTGGACGTCTCCTCGCCCTTTAAGTACTTATAGTAGTGCCGCGTGACCGTTCCGTGCGCCGCCTCGTATTCATACTTCCCGTCGGGCGAGACGAGGACGGAGGTCATCATGCCGAGCGAGCCGTAGGCAGTCGCCACCATGTCGCTCATCACGTCACCGTCGTAATTTTTGCACGCCCACAGGATGCCGCCCTCCGAGCGGATGATGCGCGCCACGGCGTCGTCGATGAGGGTGTAGAGATACCACAGCCCCCTCTCCTCGAACTGCGCGCGGTATTCCTCGAACACCTCCGCGAAGATCTTTTTGAACTGCCCGTCGTACACCTTGGAGATGGTGTCCTTGGTGGCGAAGATCATGGGAAGATTCTGTTCGAGCGCGTAAGCAAAGCAGGAGTGCGCGAAGGAACGCACCGAGTCGTCGCAGTTGTGCATCCCCTGCACCACGCCCGTGGTGCCGTTGAAGTCGTGCACGAGCTTTCTTGCGACCTCCCGCCCCTCCTTGTCCTCGGAGACGAGATACACCTTGTTCCCCTCCGCGGCAAGGCCGTCCACCGCGGAATAGACGTCGCCGTAGGCGTGACGGGCGAGCACGATGGGCTTTTTCCAGCTCGGGATATAGGGGCGGATGCCCTCGCACACGATGGGCGCGCGGAACACCGTGCCGTCGAGGATGCGGCGGATGGTGCCGTTGGGGCTCTTCCACATCTCGCGCAGATTGTATTCGCTCATGCGCTGCACGTTGGGCGTGATGGTCGCGCACTTGACGGCAACGCCGTATTTTTTGGTCGCGCGGGCGCTCTCCACCGTCACGGTGTCCGCCGTCGCGTCGCGGTTGGGGAGCCCCAGATCAAAGTACTCCGTCTTCAGGTCCACATAGGGAAGAATGAGGATCTCCTTGATCATCTTCCACAGTACGCGCGTCATTTCATCGCCGTCCATCTCTACGAGGGGCGTCGTCATCCCGATCTTTGCCATAACTACCTCGGCGTTTTTTCTTTTATTATAGTAAATTCCCCCGCCGTTTGCAACCTTTTGCGCCCGAAAAAATGTTTTGCGACAAAATTCCCGTGTGCAGAACGGGCTTTTCGGGCACGGAGGCGGCGATCGCCTCGTCGAGGAGCGCGGTGAAAAAGGCGCGCACCCCCGCGAGCGAGTCGGCGAAAAAGCGGCTCGCGAGCGAACCGGGCACGATGTTGAGCTCGTTGAAAAAGACCTCCTCACCGATGACGAAGAAGTCTGCCCGCACGGCGCCGCGCATCCCGAACGCCTCGTACAGGGTGCGCGTGAGCGCGCGGATGCGCTCCGCCGCGGCAGGGGGCAGGCGGGCGGGAAAGTCGCTTCCCCTTCCGCGTTCGTATTTTTCCTCGAAGGAGAGCGCCTCCCCGCCCGAAAAGACCTCCTCACAGGGGGAGATGTTCACCTCTCCCCCGAGGTGACAGGCGGCGCAGTTGACGTCCCGCCTGCCGGGATGATAGCGCTCGACGAGGGCGAGGCGGTCGAGGGTGAAGGCGAGGGCGAGCGCCCCTTTGAGCTCCTCCTCCCCGTGTACGACGGTGAGCCCGATGCTCGAACCCAGCCGCGCGGGCTTGACGATGACGGGATACCCGAACGCGGATGCCTGCACACATACCCCCTCGGGCGCGGCGGAGAACGCCTCCTCCGTGACGGGAAAGGCGGGCAGGACGGGCACGCCCAGCCCCTGCGCCGTGAGCTTCGTCAGCCACTTATCCATGAACACGGCGCTCTCCGCCATCGCGGGAGAGGCGGACGGGATGCGGTGCCACGCGAGGAGCGCGGCGAGCGTGCCGTCCTCCCCCATGCCGCCGTGGCAGCAGTTGAGCGCGGCATCCACGGGGATGCGCCGCCGCCCCGCCATCAGCCCGCCCTCCGTAAGCGCGACGGGCGTTCCCGCGGGCGGCTGCGCAAAGTCCGAGACGTGCCGCCACTTCCCCGTAAGCATCCCGCCCTCCTCCCGCAAAAAGACGGGCAATATGCGGTACTTCCCGCCGCGCAGCAGATTGACGGCGTACATCCCCGTGATGACGGAGATCTCCGCCTCGTTCGAGCGACCGCCGAAGAACACGGCAGCCGTCCTCCCCTCCCCCTTTTTTCTCATCAAAAAACACCTCCGAAGCAGTTTTCTTCCGAAGGTGTTTCTTTTGCAGATGATGTTATGAGCGGCAGGCGAACTTGTCGGGCAGGTCGTTGAGGAAGAGCACGCAGTCCCCTGCGGCAAGTTCCTTTGCGAGCACCGCCTGCGCCGCCGCGAGCGTGGGAACGATGGTGAGCGCGTCCGCCGCGCCGCCCGCCGCGAGATAGCCGTTGCGCACGTCTAAAACAAGCGTCTCGCCCACGAGGATGACGCGGTCGAGCCCGACAAGGCAGGCGCCCAGCGCCTCGTTCTCCGCTTCCTCGAGCTGCCCCAATTCGACGATACCGGGCGTGACGACGAACTTCCTGCCCGGCGCGAGGCGCAACACTTCCACCGCGTTCTTCGCGCCCTCGGGATTGCAGTTGTAGGCGTCGTCCAGAATGGTGACACCGTCCGCCTCGGTGAGCTCCAGACGATGCGCGACGGGCTGCACGTTCGCAATCCCCGCGGCGATCTCCTCGGGCGTCATGCCGAGCAGGGTGCACAGCGCGGCGGCGAGCGCGACGTCGTCGGCGGCGTGCCTGCCCAAAAGGGGCACGGACACGGGGATGCTCCCCGCGGGCAGGCGCAGCGTAAAGCGGGTGCCATTTAAGGAGAGTTCCACCCCCTCCGCAGCGAAATCGCGCCCCATGACGAGCGCGTCCGCCCCACCCATGTCCGCAACGGAGCGTCCCAGAACGCATTTTGCAGCGCGCGCGGCGAGCACGCCCTTCTCGGCACGGATGGCGTCCTCGGAGCCGAACGTGGCGAGGTGCTGACAGGTGACGCCCGTCACCACGCCGAGCGTCGGGCATACCATGTCGCAGAGCGCCGCGATGTCGCCCGTTCTGCGCGCGCCCATCTCGGCGAGGAAAATATCGCAGTCGAGCCCCCCTTCGTTCACCGCCCTTGCGATGCCTGCGGGCGTGTTGAAGGAGGCGGGCGTGGCGATCACCCGGTACTTTTCGGAGAGGATGGCGGCGGCGATGTGCTTTACCGTCGTCTTGCCGAAGCTCCCCGTGATGCCGACTTTTATGCAGGGGGACGCCGCGAGCGCCGCCTTTGCCTGTTGGATAAACTTGTTGGTGTGCGGGACTTCGTACACCTTCATCATCCCGTTCACGAGCGGCAGAAGGAGCGGGCAGACGAGCGGCACCAGGCAGAAGGGCACATAGCGCAGAAGGTACACCCACTTCTCGTCGGCGGCAAGGGAGATCGCCGTGAGGGCGAACCCCAGCCCGATGCACAGCGCGAACACGACGAAGGCGTACGCGGCGATCAGGCGGACATAGCGCGCCGTCGGGCGGGCGGGCACCTTTAAGGCGTGCCTGCTCTCGGCAAAATAGTAGAGCAGCGCGATGCCGAAGAAGGGCGCGACGGAGACGAGGTTGGCGATCTCGTACCCCGCAAAGGAGAAACAGACGCAAAAGAGCGCCGTCAGAAGCGCAATGGCGAGCGCGAGCAGCGACGCCTTTTTGCGCTCGATATTGCGGGAACGGTAGTACCATTTCAGGAACGCTCTGCCGTCGTAGCCCTCCTGCTGCAAAATGGCGGCAAGGCGCTGCGAACACAGGCAGAACATCATGCCCGCAAGCGCGCCGCCCGCGATCACGGCAAAGATCATGGAAAGTGTCATTGTAAAAACTCCTCTGCCGCCGCATTGAACGCGAGCGGATCTTCAAGATGGGCAAAGTGCCCGCAGTCCTCCATCCAGAACACCCTGCTCCCCCGCACGCAGGCGAGATACGTCCTGACGGCGGCGGGCGGAACGGCGGTGTCCCGCGTGCCGCCGATAAACAGCACGGGGCGGGCGATGCGCGCGGCGTCCGCGCGCAGGTCCTCATTGACGATCTTTTTATAGCTCTCCTTCATCAGGGGAGAGAGTGTCCTGTATTCCGCGCTCCCGAAGCGGCGCTCCGCAAAGCGCGGCGCGAATTTCCGGAAAAAACGGTACGTTCCGACGCGCACATAGTAGCCCGCCGTGCGCCTCGGGCGGATGCCCGCGCACCCCGCGAGCACCGAACGATCGAACACGTCCCCCCGCGAGAGGCACTTCACCGCCACCCTTCCGCCGAAGGAATGGGCAATGACGTGGGGGAAGGAGATGCCGAGCGATGCAAGCGCCGAGAGCAGCCAGTCGGCATAGTCGGCGACCGACCACGCGGCGGGAAGCCCCTCCGCCTGCCCGAACCCGGGAAAGTCGAGCGCGGTCACGCGGAACCGGCGGGAAAAATAGGCGATCTGCGGGGCGAAACTCTCCTTGCTCGCAAGATAGCCGTGCAGAAAGACGAGGTCCTTGCCCTCCCCTTTGCGGATGCAGGAAATGTTCAACCGAGCTCCTTTAACATGACGATGGCGTCCTCGCCGTCCGCATAGTAGCGCGTGCGGCAGTACAGCCCGCAAAACCCGCGCGAGAGATAGAGCATGAGCGCGGGGGAGTTGGAGACGCGCACCTCCAGAAAGGCGCGCTTCGCCCCCTTTTCGCGGGCGATCTCCAGAAGGTCGTCGAGGATCTTTCCGCCCCTGCCGCAGCGGCGGTACATCTCGGCAACGCCGATGAGCTGCACCTCCGCGCCCTCGCCCGCCACGCTCACGCCGCCGTAAGCGGTGACGGTGTCCCCCTCCTCCATGAGCGAACCGAAGAACCTGCCCGAGAGGAAGGATTCGGCGAGCACCCGCTGGCTCCACGGGTCGGAGAAGCACTCCCGCTCGAGCGCGGCGATGGCGGGGAGGTCGGCATACTTCCAGAGCCGCCCGTTCACCGCGCTTCCTCCGCGGAGGACTTGCGCAGATAGAGCGCCTCCAGCGCGTGCGCTCCGCAAACGTCCCCTGCCTTTGCCTTCGCCGCCCGCAGCAGCCCCTTCGCCGCGTCCACCGCCTTCACCCCTTCAAACAAGGGGGAATGAGCGACGGGCGCAAAGCCGCGCGCGATCAGCGTTTCGACCTCCTCCCGCGAGCAGAAGGCGGGCGGGAGGACGACCGTTCCCCCCTCGTAGCCGCAGGCATAGAAGTTCCCGTGCCCCGCGTCGACAAGGCACAGCCTTTTTCCGTCCGTATCAGCGTATGCGAGCGCGTCGAAAGAGGTGAGCGCAAGGGCGTTTTTGTCCGCCGCGAGGCACAGCCCCTTGACGGTCGCAATGCCGATGCGGATGCCCGTAAACGACCCGGGGCCAACCACGCACGCATAGAAGTCGCACCCGCACGGGGATAATCCCGCCTCGTGCAGAACGCGCTCCACTTCCTCCATCAGAATCACCGAGTGGCGCATGGCGCAGTCGTCGCGGCGGGAGACAACTTCCTTCTCCCCGTTCACGGCGACGACGTTGAGCGCCCGCCCGCTCGTATCGATCGCTAAAAATTTCATGTCACGATCTCCCGTTCCCCATCTCCCCGCTTGCGGATGAGGATCTTTTTGCAGTCCGCAGGCAGCAGGGGGGCAATGTTTTCGCTCCATTCCACAAGGCAGATCCTGCCCGCGTCAAAGTAATCGGCAAAGCCGAGCTCCTCCGCCTGCCGCACGCTTCCGATGCGGTAACAGTCGAAGTGGAACATGGGCGCATAGCTGTTGACATAGGCATACGTCGGGCTCAACACGTCCTCCTCGACGCCCAGCCCGCGCGCGATGCCCTGCGCGAGCACCGTCTTGCCCGCGCCCATCTCCCCCTCCAGAAGGACGACGTCGCCCGGGGAGAGCTGCTTTGCATATTGTTCCGCCCAGGAGCGCGTCTCCTCGGGCGAGTGAGAAAGAAAGGTCGCCATACGCAGGTATTATACCGCATACGGCGACTTTTTGCAAGAATTTTCCGCAATATTCTACGCCGTGAGAGCGTAATGCAGGAGGGCGAAAAAGACGAGGATGAGGATGACGAGCGCAAAACCCAAAAGGATGAGCGCCGTGTGAAGGCGGCGGCTCCTATCGCCTTCCGCCTGTTTTTTGGGCGTGAGTTTTGCGTTGAGGCGGTTGATGGCGCGCGAAATGTGCTTATAGACGGGCAGCGTGATGAGCGACGCCACAAGGCAGCGCAGAAGGTTGAAGGGCAGCACCGCCGCCCAGAGATAGAGCGCATAAAAGTTCTGCTGCGTGCAGGAGGGAAAGAGCGGCGTCATCATGCCGAGGATGGGCTCCCAGCTCCCGCCGAACATCAGAACAACGTAGGCGGGCACGAGGGCGAAGCGGTTGAGCAGCACCGCGAGCGCCGTGGAAAACACCGAGCCCGCCGCAAGCGACAAAAGCGCCCCGCGGAAGGTGCGGTGACGGCCGTAGATGAGCCCCGCAGGGATGACGAGGGCGAACCCGACGAGGATGTCCGCCGCATCCCCCACGAACATGGTGGAGGTGGACACGCACACGAGCTTTATGAGCACCATCATGACGACGATGACGCACCCCGAGAGCGGCCCCAGCGCGAACGTGCCGATGAGAACGGGGACGTCCGAAAAGCGGAATTCCAGAAAGGCGGGAAAGGCGAACGGGAGCGCGAAGTTGAAGATGTAGAGGAGCGCCGCGAGCGCCGAGAAGAGCGCGATCATTGCGATGCGCGTGGAGGAGAAGTACGTTTTTGCAGCCATAAGAACACCTCAAAAAAATTTTTTTCGGATATTCTTTGCCCGAGCAAACAAAAACGCGCCCCAAAAAGGGGCGCGGAAATGCCGCTTTGTTCCTTTTCTCATCCGGACTATGACCGTCGGTACGGGAATTGCACCCGTTCGGGGGCTTGCGCCCTTCGCAGACTTTACTGCCGGTGGAGACTTTCACTCCGCCCCAAAGAATATTCGATTTGTTTTATTATACCGCGCCGCGCGGAAGTTGTCAACCGTTTGCGCCCCCCTGCGCAGAGCGTGAAGGGGGCGGCGGAATGAGCGCTTAAATTCTTGCGACGCCCGTCTTTTTCGCCGCTGCGCGCACTGCCGCCGCCACGGCGTCCTTCACGTTGGGGTTGAAGGCGTCCGGGATGATGTACTCGGGGGTAAGCTCGCTCTCGGGGATGACGGAGGCGATGGCTTCCGCCGCCGCGATCTTCATCTCGTCGTTGATGTCGCTCGCGCGCACGTCGAGCGCGCCGCGGAAGATGCCCGGGAAGGCGAGCACGTTGTTGATCTGGTTGGGGAAGTCGCTCCTGCCCGTACCCATGATGCGGACGCCCGCCTTCTTCGCCTCGTCGGGCATGATCTCGGGAACGGGGTTCGCCATCGCAAAGATGATGGGATCGGGCGCCATGGTGCGCACCATGTCCGCGGTGAGGCTCTGAGGCGCGGAGACGCCGATGAACACGTCCGCTCCCTTGATGACCTCCGCAAGGCTGCCCTTCTTCTTCTCGAGGTTGGAGATCTTCGCCATCTCCTCCTTGATGGGGTTGAGCCCGTCGCGCCCCTCATAGATGGCGCCCTTTCTGTCGCAGAGGATGACCTTTTTGAGCCCTCTGCTCATGAGCAGGCGGGTGATGGCGATGCCCGCCGCGCCCGAGCCGTTGACGACGACGGAGAGCTCCTCCATCTTCTTGCCGACCAGCTTCAGTGCGTTGATCATTGCGGCGAGGGTGACGACCGCCGTTCCGTGCTGATCGTCGTGGAAGATGGGAATGTCGCACACCTCTTTGAGGCGCTTTTCGATCTCGAAGCAGCGGGGCGCGGAGATGTCCTCCAGATTGATGCCGCCGAAGCTCCCTGCAAGGAGCTGCACGGTGCGGACGATCTCATCCACGTCCTTACTGCGCACGCAAAGAGGGAAGGCGTCCACATCGCCGAACGTCTTGAAGAGGGCGCACTTGCCCTCCATGACGGGCATCCCCGCCTCGGGACCGATGTCGCCGAGCCCCAGCACGGCGGTGCCGTCCGTCACGACCGCCACAAGGTTGGCGCGGCGGGTGTAGGTATAGGAGAGGTCGACGTCCTTGCTGATGGCAAGGCAGGGCTCCGCAACGCCGGGCGTATAGGCGACGGCGAGCTCCTCGCGGTTGGTGATGGGTGCGCGGGTGACGACTTCGATCTTGCCCGCCCACTCCTTGTGCTTGTCAAGGGCATACTGCTTTTTATCCATGATGAATACCTCTTAAAAATTTATTCAGCGAACATGATGTCCTGTTCAGATATGGAGGGAGTTGAGGAAGGAGCGGAGCTGCGCCGCGCTGCCGCGCAGTTTTTCCGCCTCCTCGTCGGTGAAGTCGTACACAAGGTTGCCGACCACGCCCTCGTCCCCCACAAAGGAGGGAACGCTGACGGCGACATCATTGATGCCGTAATAGTCGTGCAGAACGCTCGTGACGCTGAAGATGCTGCGCTTGTTTTTGACGACCGTCCCCGCAAGTTCTGCGGCGATGGCGGCGATGGCGTAATTGGTGACGCCCTTGCGCTTGATGACCTGCGCGCCCGAGGAGACGGTGTCCTTCATCACCTCCTCCTTATCGAGGAGGATGCCGCGCTTGGCGCAGAAGGAATCCAGCCGCATCCCCGAAAGGTGCACCGAGATCCACACCGCGAACTGGCTCTCGCCGTGCTCGCCCGCCGTAAAGCCGTGCACGTTGCGGATGTCCGCGCCCAGACGGACGGAGAGGAAATACCGAAAGCGCGCGCTGTCCAGCACCGTGCCCGTTCCGAACACCCTGCCCGCGGGCAGCCCGCTCTCCTTCTGAACGAGGTAGGTGATGACGTCCACGGGGTTGGAGATGACCATGACCGCGCCGCCGTTGTAATACTTCATGATGTTGCGCGTGACGTCGCGCGCGATGGCGACGTTCTTGTTGGCAAGGTCGAGCCGCGTCTCACCGGGCTTTCTTCCCACGCCCGCCGTGATGATGATGAGGTCGCTGTCCACGACGTCCGCATACGAACCGCTGTGGATGTTCATCGTCCCCATCGTGATGATGCCGTGGCTGATGTCCATCGCCTCGCCTTCCGCCTTTTCGGTGTTGACGTCGATGATGACGATCTCCGAAACGAGCCGCTGCGTGGCGATGGAGAACGCGACGGCGGATCCGACCGCGCCTGCGCCGATGATGCTGATCTTGGTAGGTTTTCTTTCCATATTTTTCGATTGCCTCTACACAATATATTGTCTGATTTTTTCGGAATATCCACCATTCCGCCCACGATATAGTATAACATGACCCGCCCCGCCTGTCAAGGGGCAAATGCACAAAAAAAAGCGCCTTCCGCACCCTTTTTTCAAAAAATTTTCCGCCCGCGGCGGGGCGGTGAAAAACGCGGCGAAGGCGAGAAAAAGGAAACACCGCGGCAAGAGCCGCGGCGCTTCCTTATGTCAATGTCTTTTAACGATGAGCGAATTTTGAAAGATGTGGGCAAACTCGGCAGGATCGCCGCGGAACAGCCCTGCTTTGTCAAGAAAGACGTCCCGATGTTTGCCCTTGAACGTGATGTAGTAGCACCCCTTTTTTTCGACGACTTTTTTGACGTCGTCGGGGGACGTGTGCTGTGAAAAGGACTTCCAGCGCGCGTCGATGCCGCCGTATTCGTCGATGACGACCCTGACCGTCAGCAGCTTTTCCATCACCTTGTCCCTGTCGACGGAGGGGGCGATGGCGGCAAAGAGGATGACGACGACGGGCGGGATGAGGAAGGTGAACATGACGGGAAGTTCAAGAAGAACGGCGAGCACGACGACGACCGCAATGCACACCGCGCAGACGGGCACCGTTTTTATGAGCGTGGAGACCGTCTGCATCCGCACGAGGAGATCCTCGCTCTCCCTGGAATACTTTCCGCGAAACTCGATCATTCCCCTTTTGCCGCGCCCGCGGCTCCCCCCTTCCGCCGCCACGGTGCGGTGCTTTTTACCCTCTTATTATATCACGTTCCGCCCGCCGCGTCAAGCGGAAACGGGGGGTTGACATCCGCAGCTTTCGGGGGTATAATAGGGATACTGCAAGCAATCAATATACGGAGGACATTATGAGCAGCTTCAAAGACTTACGCATCGTAGACAACTTTTATCAGACTTCGGCATTCTTCCCCATGCCCACCGTGCTCGTCGGCACGCTGGACAAGGACAAGCAGACGAGCCTCGGCTCCTATTCGCTGTGCTTTCCCTACTACATTGCGGGAAAGGACCGCTATGCCATGCTCCTCGAATGCCGCAACTCCTCCAACACGGCGCAGCACATTCTTGCGGGGAGCAAGGTCTCTTTGAACTTTATCCCCGACGACAAAAAATATTTCCGCGAGGCGGTGCGGCTGGGCTTCCCGGGCGATACGCCCAAGGAGAAGATGAAAAACTGCCTCTTTACGCTGGAAAAGGGACAGGCGGAGGGCGAGCGCCCGCTCGTCGTAAAGGAGGCGTTTCAGGTGTTTGAATGCACCTGGAACAGCGCGCTCGAGAACGCGTTCGAGGACAAGCCCGGGCAGCTTGAGGGGTACGAGCCGCCCTACCGCTCCTTCAACGGCATCACGAGCAAGTTCGGCGCGCACTTCATCCTCAACATCGACAAGATCCTCATGAAGGAGAAGTATTGGAACACCATCGTGAACGGGGTGACGGCGGGCGGATTCCCCGCCGTGCCCGTCGATTACGGCTACCGCGACAGCACCAATTTCTGGTGTTCGCGCTTCAAAAAGCCGTTCGCGGAGAAGATCCAGGCAAAGGAGGGCGACATCAATTCCGTCGTCTACGCGGCGGAGCGCATCGATCCCGACGTCAGGTTCACCAAGGAGGCGTGCGCAAGACTCACCAAGATCCCCCGCGTCTTTTTGAAGGCGGCGCTCACGCAGATGGTGAAGATCGCCAAGGAGGAGGGCATCTCCCTCATCGACGAGGCGGCGCTCGCCGTCATCAACGACAAGCGCAGAAAGGAAAAGAAGTAACAAAGCATCCGCCGCCCGCCGACGCTTACGTCGGCGGGCTGCTTTTATGCGCAAAAAAACGGCGGGGCGCCGCCGCTTTTTTGGGTCATGAAGTTTTGGGCGGAGCGTCCGCAACTGCGTCGGACACGGCACATTCCGCCGCCGCGTCGGGCGCGGCAGCCGTGACGGGCGGCGCGGGCGAGGGCGCGGCACGTTCCGCGGGGGGCTCGTCGGGCGCGCGCTCCTCGGAGAGCGGGAGCAGGATCTTTTCGGAAGAGAATCCCCTGCCGCGCACTTCGGACACGACGGACACCGTAAAGAACGCCTCGGGGTCGATCGCCTGCACCGCGTTGCGCAGGCGCACCAGCTCACGGTTGGAGACGACCGTCATGATGACGAAACGCTCCTCCTGCAAAAAGCCCGTGCGGGCGCGCAGCAGCGTGACGCCGCGGTGCATTTCGTTCAAAATCATGGTGCGGATGTCCCGCCACTTCCCGCTCACGATCTCCACTTGCCGCTTGCGCAGCCCGATGGGCGAGACGAGGTCGACGACCGCCGAGGAAAAGACGGTGATGATGATGCCGTAGAGCACCGTCTCGAGCGGGACGACGAAGAGCTGGATGAGCACGATGGTGAGGTCGAGGCACCAAAGGGTGACGGCGACGGGGATATTGAAGAACTTTTTTAAGATGAGGGGCGGGATGTCCGTGCCGCCCGTGCTGGCGCCGATGCGCACCACGCTGCCGATGCCCCCGCCGAACATGAGCGTGCCGCAGAGGATGGCGAGCCACTTGTCCCCCGCCGCGATGGGATGCCCGTAGGCGGCGACGTACAGCCCGTTGACGTAGGTAAACAGACTGACGAAGGAGGGATAGAGCAGCGTGCCCGCGAGCGTGGCGAGCGCAAACCCCTTGCCGAGCAGCAGCGCTCCCACCGCGAAGAAGAGGATGTTCACGGCGTAGACGGTGAGCGAGACCAGCCACTCGTTCTCTCCCCCCGCGAGGTTTCTGACAAAGATGCCCAGCCCCGTCGTTCCCCCCATGACAAAGCCGTTGGGGATGATGAAGAGGGTGCTTGCCGCGGCGGCGACGGCGTTTCCCGCCATGACGATGAGGCAGTAGACGACAAACTTTTTCACCTGCCGCGCCGTCGGTTTTTTCATCTGCAATTTCATAGCGCTCCTATTATATCACGCCCTTTTCACACTTGCAAGGGGAGATGTCAAATTTTTTTGCGCTCCCGCGCCGCACGCGGACGCCCTTTCGCGCATACAATACTGTAAGGGAGTAATACGAACCCGATCAAAAGCGCCCATTTTGCGGCAAGATTTTGGGATGATTTGCCGCGAAGAGGATGCAGCAATACCCACGTATTGCAAAGACGATGAACGGCAAGGCGCCTTAAATCATACCGCAGCCTCGCCAAAATATTTTCTTTGAAAATATTTTGGCGAAGAGGAGCGGCAGACGGAAAAGGCGCGGCGTTCGGCTTTGCCGAATGCCTGCAAAACGCGTCTTGCCGCGACGAAAAAGGCGCGTTCGCATTGTTCCCTTACAGTATGATAGTACGACGGTATTACGACGGTATTACGATAGTAGTACGGCGGTATCGCGGCTGTGCCGCGATCTGTTTACGGAGGAAATGCGATGTGTAATATGCAATGCTGTTGCGGCTGCGGCACGGGGAGCGGCTGCGCTTCCGCGTCCGCGGGCGCGGCGTGTGCGGGAACGGGCTACGGCTGTCCCCTTTGGCAGGCGCTTGAAAACCTCTTTTCCACGCAGTGCGGCTGCTGCGCGCGGCGCTGTGTGCGCACGGCGCGCTGCTGTGTGTGCGGCGGAGTACAGAGCATGGACGGGTTCGGCGCCTGCTCGGGCGTGAATGCCTGTTCGGATGAATACTACGCAAGACAGTACGGGCTCGGCAGCGGCTGCAAGGTCTGCTGCTGAACATACAAAAACTCGGACGAAACCGTCCGAGTTCTTTGTTATTTTGCATATTCCACGCTGCGGAATTCGCGGATGACGTTGACCTTGATCTGACCGGGGTATTCGAGCTCCGCCTCGATCTTCTTGGCGATGTCCTTGGCGAGGAACATTGCCTTGGCGTCGTCCACCTGTTCGGGCTTGACGATGACGCGCACCTCCCTGCCCGCCTGGATGGCATAGCTCTTTTCCACACCCTGGAACCCTGCGGCGATCTCCTCGAGTTTTTCGAGGCGCTTGACGTAGTTGGAGCCCGTCTCGCGCCGCGCCCCGGGACGTGCGCCCGAAATGGCGTCCGCCGCCTGCACGAGCACCGCCTCGATGGTCTTGGGCTCCACGTCGCCGTGGTGCGCCATGATGGCGTTGACGATCATCGCGTTTTCCTTGTACTTCTTGGCAAGGTCGGCGCCGATCTGGATGTGCGTGCCCTCCTGCTCGCGGTCGGCAGCCTTGCCGATGTCGTGCAGAAGTCCCGCGCGCTTGGCGAAGTTGACGTCCAGCCCCAGCTCCTGCGCCATGAGCCCCGCGAGGTTGGCGACTTCGATGGAGTGCTTATACACGTTCTGCCCGTAGCTGGTGCGGAATTTGAGCCGTCCGATGAGTTTGATGAGCTCGGGATGCAGCCCGAAGATGCCCACCTCGAACATGGCGTTCTCGCCCGCCGCCTTGATCTGCTGATCGAGTTCCTTGGTGACCTTTTCCACCATCTCCTCGATGCGGGCGGGATGGATGCGCCCGTCGGCGATGAGCCGCTCGAGCGTGAGCCGCGCGATCTCCCTTCTCACGGGATCGAACCCGGAGAGGATGACGACTTCGGGCGTGTCGTCGATGATGAGCTCGATGCCCGTCGCGTTTTCAAGCGCACGGATGTTGCGCCCCTCTCTGCCGATGATGCGCGCCTTCATGTCGTCGTTGGGCAGCGGCACGACGGAGACGGTCGCCTCCGACGCATGGTCCGCCGCGCAGCGCTGAATGGCAAGGGTGATGATGTTCTTGGCGTTGAGCTCCGCCTCGTCCTTCGCCTGCTGTTCGAGGTTCCTGACCTGAACGGCGGCGTCGCGGCGGGTCTCTTCGAGGATCTCCTCGGTGAGCAGCTTCTTCGCCTCATCCTTGGTGAGCTGGGCGACTTTTTCCAGCTCCTGCACCATGAGCTCGTGCTGATGCGACAAAACTTCCTGCTTCTTTGCCGCCTCTTCGAGGCGCTTGGTGAGCGTCTCCTTCTGTGCGTCGAGCGCCTCGTTCTTCTTGTTGAGCTCGGCTTCCTTGCGCTCTAACGCGTCCTCCTGTTTGGAGAGCTTGGATTCGGTGCGCTGAAGTTCCGCGCGCTTCTCCTTGACCTCCTGGTCGAAATCGTTTCTTCTGCGAAGTTCCTGTTCCTTGGCTTCTAAAATGGCTTCCTTTTTGAGCTGCTTGCTTTGAGCGCGCGCCTCGGAGAGCATCTCCTCCACGCGCTTGCTCGTTTCGTCGAGCTTTTGTTCCGACTTCTTTTTTGCACACTTTTTAAAGCTCAACCACGTCACTAAGACGGCAAGGCCCGCACCAACAAGAAGGGCGAGGATAATCAGCCCGACCGCGAGTCCGGTTTCCATTGCAAGGAGCAGGCTGCCGAAATGGTTCATAAACAGCCTCCCTGAAATTGAATTTTGACTTTATCACACACGCCCTTCTTGCGGGCACAATACGACATTGTCATTCTTATTATACAATATCTTGTGTCGGCTGTCAATCCCTTGACGGAAATTGGAAAAATATTTTTTACAGAAGGCGGGAAATATGTTGCCAAAGCGGCGCACGGGCATAATCGGGGCGAAGTAACGCGCCGGACGCCGCGCGCCCTTATGTGCGGAGATTCAGCACGTCATCCCGAACGCGGAACGAAGTAAAGCGGAGGGATCCCCCGGCAAGGGAGAAGTTTAACGCGTCATCCCGAACACGGAACGAAGTAAAGCGGAGGGATCCCCCGGCAAGTGCAGAAAGCACGAAGATCCCCCGTCGCAGGAGCACGCCCCTGCCCGATCGAATCGACATAGAGAGACAAGCCCCTTTCCCTCACCGACCACACGAAACAAAAACCTCCTCCGCTCCTCACCCCTTCGCTGCGGATTCCGACACCTGCCATACCGTCAGCAGAAACACCTCACCGCCCAAAAAACGCAGTTCTAACTCATCCCCCTTTTTGCGCACCTTCGCCACAAAGTACTCTTTCAGAAGCACCTTGATCTCTTCCAACAGCAATTCCGCCGTCACGCTTTCCTGAACGTTTTTTTCCATAGAAATTCCTCCGATTGCAGTTTTAAACTGTATCTTCTCCATTTTACAGTTTCAAACTGTAAAATGTCAAGTGATCGGAGGAGAACTATGCAGGAATTGTACCGCCTTTCCGAAAATCTGAAGCGCCTGCGCAGGGAGTGCGGCTATACGCAGTCCTTTGTCGCGCAGAAGATCGGCATCCGCTATCAGTCCTATCATGCCTACGAAGCGGGGCTCACCGTGCCGACGCTGGAAAACTTCATCCGCCTCGCCCGCCTTTACGACGTCTCGCTGGACGAACTGGTGGAATAGCCGCCCGAAGCCCCGGGCGGCGGCATTTTGCGCCGCTTTCAATAGCGGCACGCCCCCTCTTTCCCTCACCGACCGCATAATAAAAAAACCGCCGCCCGCCGCGTCAACAGACGCGGCGGGCGGCGCTCATTTCTCTTCTACGTATTCGATAATATCTTCCACGCGGCAATGCAGGATCTTGCAAAGATCGTCGATTTTCGCCGTACTGATCCCGCCGCCGTTGCGCATCCGCGAGATCGTCGCGCTGCTGATCCCGTGGCGGTTTATCAACGTATAGGTACTTTCCCCATTCTCTTTCATCGTTCTCCAAAGGGGCGCATAACTGATCATATTTTTATTGTAGTATATGACTATTTTCTTGACAATAGTCATAATTATGACTATAATCTATAACAGATCATATTTCAGGAGAATATCATGTACTGCAAAAATTGTGGAAAGGAAATCGACGACAGGGCAGCCATCTGCCCGCATTGCGGCGTGCCCGTGCAGACGGCAAGCCAACAACCGTCCACCCCGGGACTGTGCATTGCAGGGTTCGTCCTCGCCATTTTGTCCGTCTGGTTCGGCGTGCTGGTCTGCATCCCGCCCGTCCTTGCCATCGTGTTGAGTTCGCGCGGCATCCGCAAGGCGAAAGAAAACGGCAGCCGCAGCAACCTCGGCACGGCGGGGCTGGTGATCGGCATCATCACGACGGTCTTTTGGGGGATCATGTATCTTATGCTCATCATAACCGCCATCGCATCTCCTTGACCGTCGTCCGAATATCCGCAGAATCCCCGCAGGGCGCGCCGCTTTCAATAGCGGCGCGCCCCTCTTTTTCTCACCGACTGCGTGATACAAAAAAACGCCGCCCGCCGCGTCAACAGACGCGGCGGGCGGCGCTCGGTTTCAGACCGTTGCTCTCAAATCACAAAATGTCGCTTGCGTAGATGGGGAACTTTTCGCACAGGGCGGCGACCTTTTTGGCAACGTCCGCGACGGCATCCTCGCGCCCCCTGATGACCTCGGTGACGAGATCGGCGATCTCCGCCGCCTCCGTCTCCTTCATCCCGCGCGAGGTGATGGCGGGCGTTCCGATGCGCACGCCGCTCGTGATAAAGGGCGAGGTCGTTTCAAACGGGATGGTGTTCTTGTTGGCAGTGATGTGCGCGCGGTCGAGCAGCGCCTCCAGCTCCTTGCCCGTCAGCTCGTCCTTGCGCAGGTCGAGCAGCATGAGGTGGTTGTCCGTTCCGCCCGAGACAAGGCGCACGCCGTTTTTCGTGAACCTGTCCGCCATGGCGGCGGCGTTTTTGACGATCTGCTGCTGATAGACCTTGAATTCGGGCGAGAGCGCCTCCTTGAAGGCGACCGCCTTGCCCGCGATGACGTGCATGAGCGGCCCGCCCTGCGTGCCGGGGAACACCGCCTTGTCGATGGCTTTTGCGTACTGCTCCTTGCACATGATGGCGCCGCCGCGCGGTCCGCGCAGCGTCTTGTGCGTGGTGGTCGTCACGAAGTCGGCATAGGGCACGGGGGACGGGTGCAGCCCCGCCGCCACCAGCCCCGCGATGTGGGCAATATCCACCATCATGAGCGCGCCCACCTTGTCGCAGATGGCGCGGATGCGCGCGAAGTCGAGGATGCGCGGATAGGCGCTCGCGCCCGAGACGATCATCTTGGGCTTGCATTCGAGGGCGATGCGCTCCATCTCGTCGTAATCGATGGCCTCCGTCTCCTTGGAGACGCCGTAGGGAACGATGTTGAAGAAGGTGCCCGAGAAGTTGACGGGCGAGCCGTGCGTCAGGTGTCCGCCGTGGGAGAGGTTCATCCCCATGACGGCGTCGCCCGGCTTGAGCATCGCAAAGTAGACGGCGAAGTTCGCCTGCGCGCCCGAATGGGGCTGCACGTTGGCGTGTTCGCATCCGAACAGCTCCTTCATGCGCCCGCGCGCAAGCTCCTCCACTTCGTCCACAAATTGGCAGCCGCCGTAATAGCGCTTGCCGGGATAGCCCTCCGCGTACTTGTTGGTGAGGTGGCTGCCCATCGCCGCCATGACGGCGGGCGAGACGATGTTCTCGCTGGCGATGAGTTCAAGGTTGCCGCGCTGGCGGGCGAGCTCGCGCTCCATCGCCGCGCAGACTTCGGGATCGGTGTTTCTTACGGTGGTGAGATCGATCATATTGGCGCTCCGTTTTGTTCTTTTCCCCTATTATAACAGAACGCGGCAAAAATTGCAAGGTTTCCCGCGCAGTTTTCCGCCGCGCCATACGCAGCGCAAATGTACATATCTGCACACATATACTTCCGTGCGGTCCCGCAGGGGGACGTGTTATCTCATTTCTTTTTCCCGCGCCCCAGACGCAGGGAACGATCAAGCGTAAAATCGGCAAACTTATCGCTCAAATCGGAAAACTCACGGCGAGAAAGAAAAGTATAATTTCTTTTCTCGTCGAACCACGGATCATCCACCTGAAAATAGTTGACCCGCCGCCCGCAAAGATCTGCAAGGCAAAACTCCCAGACGTTGCTCTTGTGTGCACAGGCACAGAACGCGAACGCACAAAAGATCTGCAGCCCGTCCGTGCAAAAAGGCGTCCTTTTTTTGCCGAGGAGATCAGCGCGGAGATGGGCGAACCAGCGCAGACGTGCGATCGCCTCACCCATCTGTCGTCGACGTTCCCGCGCTCCTTCCGCACAAAAGAAGGAGAGACCGTCAAAAAAGTAACCGATCGAGTCATATAGCGCCCAAAGCTTTCCCTGCCCGCGGTAGGGACCGCCCTCCTCGAACGCCTTCGACGCCACAATGCACCAATCGCAAAATTGTCGCTCGGACATTGCCCCGTCGCGAAAGGCACGCAGAGCGGAGAGCAGGACTTCCTCCTCAAAATAGTCGTATATCTCGTATCCGCGCTCCTCGTTCAGGGCAGTCCCGGGGGAGTGCTCGCGGCGGAGGACAGCAAAGGTCTCCTCCTTGGAAAGGCGCGCGGCAACCCGTCCGTGCTTTAAGATGTCGCCCGAAGTCAGTTCACGCAGCCCTTCCTCTTCGTCAAGCCCCGGATATCCTCCCGACTCAAACACGCCCGAAAACTTCTCTTCGAGAATGCGTCGCAGCGCAAAAAACGCCTCCCGCGAAAGCTCTGCCTTCGGGTACGTTTCGCCATAGTCGCCCTTCCCGAGCAGTCTTTCAGGCAGATCGTGAAACAGAAGATAGGTACATTCATAAAAATTGACGATAAGCGCCTCCGTCCGCCCCTTTAAGACGGGCAAATAAAAGCAAAAACGATCCATGGTTTCCCTCCATAAAAGAAAGGCGGATGGAAACCGTATCCCCCATCCGCCCGATGCGTTTTTCAGAAAAGACCGTTCGGCCTGTTCGCCTTGGCATTTCTCACTTTCCTGTTAAGCAAACGATCAACCGCTCTGCACGACCCACGACCCGTCAACAGACAACAAAAACTTTCAACACGATCGGATAACGCAGCATTTGTGCAAATCATTCTTTTTGAAAGATTCGGCCCTTATTTTTGGTCTTTTCTACGGTCATCTCCGTTCAGATCTCAACAAGGTTGTTGAGATTGGCACGATCGATGGCGACTTGTAATTCTCCGATCCTGCCGCGCAACGCGGCGGCGTCGGAGGCGGCGCGACGGACGTCAAAAGCGCACTCGGTGTATTCGAGCACGCCGTTGCTGGTGATACGGCGTGTGCGCTGACGATAGCCCGCAAGCATCTCGAGCTCGGAACGCTCGTTCTGAAGCTGTGCCAGCATGACGAGCGCCTCCCCGATGGTAACATGGAAGGGCTCGACCAAAACCCGGCAATTTGCCTTTGCGAGCGTCGCGCGCAATTCACGGATACGCGTATCCAGCCTGCGCACCTCCCGACGCACTTCCTCATAATTATACTCCCCCGCAAGGGGTTCCTCGCCTTCCTTGTAGGAAATGAGGCAACCGTCCCGTTCCGTAAGAAGCACGTCCGCCTTCTGTTTTTCCAGCTCCTTGATGAGCTTCATGACCTCTGCATGACAAACCTTCATTTTTTTCGCCTCCTTGTTGTTGCTCTCCCATTATGACATAATTTTTTAAGTCTGTAAATTCGCAGTTTAAAAAATTTTTCTGACCCCTTTTTTCTTGCAATAATTCTCTATAATAGAAAAAATTTACAAAATTTTAGCCGATTCAGATTAAAATTCCATATATAATGATTTGATTATGACCCCTTTTTATGGTATAATCTTTGAAAGGAGCACACGATCATGACGGACAAGATCAAGATCAACGTAACAAAACGGACGGCAGATATTCTGGAAAAAGACGCCGAAGGATTTGAATTTTTTAAGGCGGACGGCAGAACGTGCAACAAAAACGCCCTGCTCACCCGCCTTGTCGTCAACTATCACGAACAGTTCCGAAAACAAGAGAACGAGCAGCGCGAATATCTCAGGCGCACCATCGGCGCGGCGGCATACATTTCCAAGGCAGACCTTGAAACGCTCTGCCGCACCATCTCGGCGCACACGCAGAAGAAAAAAGCAGCGCCCCTTGCGGAGCGCTTTGAATGCACCGTCAATCTCAAACCGACGCGCGAATCGCAGCCCGTCATCGACTTCATAGAACAATATCTTCTGGAGGGGAGCACCCTTTCGGAATACTTCCGCAACCTGTTCTCCTCCTATGCCGCTCTCCCGCAGGATGAACGGGAGAAGATCGTATTCCGCCCGCAGTATGAGGCGCTGGAGCGCGCCATCCGCGAAAAAAAGAAGGTATTCGTGACGACGCAGCGCTCCCGCGAGCGCGGCACAGAACTCTCTCCTTATCGCATCGCCGCATCCAAAGAGGAGCTCCACTGCTATCTGCTCGCAGCCCAAGGCGGCGCCTGCTTCCCCATGCGGCTCTCCCGCATCATCTCCGTCGTCCTTCTGGATGCAGAGGCGGTTTTCGGCGAGGTGCAGGAAGAGATCTTTGCACGGATGCTCGCCTACGGACCGCAGTTTCACTACACAAAAAACGAGGAGGAGGCAGTTGTGCAATTCACTGCCTACGGACTGGAAATGTACCGTAATATGTACGTCCACCGTCCCGTGCCCGTGAGCGTCAACAACAACACCTATACCTTCGCCTGCTCCCATCAACAGCTCTTTCAGTATCTGGTGCGATTCGGAAAGGACGCCTATATCGTCCGCCCTGCCGCCCTGCGCGAGCGCATCCGGACCTTCTTCCGCCTTGCGGAGAATGCCTGCCGGAATGCCGGGCGGCACGCGGCGGCGACAAAGAAGCGCCTCCGCCCGTAGCGAACGGGCGGAGGCGCCTTTGTCGTCAGATATATTTTTCCAGAAACGCCTTCATCGTGGGCGCGGGGACGTAGCCGAGATTGCTGCCCGCGGGGACGCCGTCCTGAAAGACGATGACGTTGGGGATGGACATGATGCCGTAGCGCATCGCCGCCGCCTCGTTCTCGTCCACGTTGACCTTGACGAACGTCGCTCTGCCCGCCATCTCGCCCGCGACGCCGTCGAGCACGGGCGCGAGCATCCGGCAGGGCCCGCACCAACTCGCCCAGAAATCGCACACCACGGGACCCTTTTTGATCAGTTCCTCGAGCTGTTCGCCCGAAACTTCCATCACGTTCTTTGACATATCAGAACCTCCTTTTGATATAATCGGCAAGTTCGCCGAATTTTACTCGTTCGGACGAAGAGGCGCGCAGGTCTTTGACCTCCGCCGCCCCTTCGGCAAGTTCCCTCTCCCCCAAAACCGCCACAAAGCGCGCGCCCGTCTTGTCGGCATACTTGAACTGCGCCTTGACGGAGCGCTCCATGAGGTCGGTCTCGCAGGGGATGCCCGCGCCGCGCAGCTCCTGCGCGAGGAGGAACGCCCGCCTGCGCGAGGCGTCGTCCATGCCCGCGAGGTAACAGGCGGCACCCATGTCCGAGGCAGGGAGCACGCCCTCCGCCTCCATGACGAGCAGCAGGCGCTCCATGCCCGCGGCGAAGCCGACGGCGGGAACGGGCTTGCTGTCCATCTGTTCGAGGAGGGTATCGTATCTGCCGCCCCCGAGCACGGTACCCTGCGCGCCCGCCGCATCCGAGACGAACTCGAACACGGTACGGCTGTAATAGTCCAGCCCACGGACGATGGAGGGATCCACCGTGTACGCGACGCCCGCTCCCGAGAGCAGCGCCTTCACCTGTTCAAAGTGGGCGCGGCAATCGTCGCAGAGGTAGTCGAGCATCCGCGGCGCGCCCGCGGCGAGGCGCTTGCACCCCTCCGCCTTGCAGTCGAGCATCCGCATGGGATTTTTTTCATAGCGGCTGCGGCAGTCCTCGCACATCTCGCCGAGATGGGGCGCGAAGTACGCTTTGAGCGCCTCGTGATAGCGCGCGCGGCAGCGCTTGCAGCCGATGGAGTTAAGGCGCAGCTCCACCTTTTTCAGCCCCAGGCGCTTCAAGAACGCGTCGGCGAGCGTGATGACTTCCGCATCGGCGAACGCGCCCGCCGCGCCGTACAGCTCGCACCCGAACTGGTGGAATTCCCGCAGCCGTCCCGCCTGCGGGCGCTCGTAACGGAACGCGGAGATGAGGTAATACGCCTTGAAGGGGAGCGCGCTGCCCGCGAGCCCGTGCTCGATGAAGGCGCGCGCGACGCCCGCCGTGCCCTCGGGGCGCAGCGTCACGGAACGCCCGCCCTTATCGAGGAAGGTGTACATTTCTTTGTTGACGATGTCCGTCGTGTCACCCACGCCGCGCGCGAACAGCTCGGTGTGTTCAAAGACGGGCGTGCGGATCTCTTTGAAGGCATACGCCGCCGCGACTTCGCGCGCCGCCGCCTCCACATACTGCCACAGATACGCCTGCGACGGCAGGACGTCCTTGCAACCTTTGGGGATCTGGATCATATTCTGTTCCTTTCTGTTGAAATTTGCGGGAGCGAAATTCTCCGCCCTGCAAGGTCTGCGCGCCGTTCCGCCCAAGCGGGGCGCGCGTCAGAGCACATATTTTTTGAGGTCTCTGTCCTTGGTGATCTTGGCGAGGTGTTCCTCGACATACTTCCCGTCGATCTCCACGGTGACGGCGGGGTAGTTGCCGCCGCCCGCGTTGAAGGAGATGTCCTCCAACAAGAACTCCATGACGGTGTGCAGCCTGCGCGCGCCGATGTCCTCGCTCGTCAGATTGATCTCCTCGGAGATCTCCGCGATCGCCGAAATGGCGTCCGGCGTGAACTTCAGATCGACGTTGTCCACCTTTAAAAGGGCGGCGTACTGCTGCGTGATGGAGTGCTCGGTGTTGGTGAGGATGTTGATGAAATCCTCCTTGGTGAGGCTGGCGAGCTCGACGGAGACGGGGAAGCGCCCCTGCAGCTCGGGGATGAGGTCCTCCACCCGCGCGACGTGGAACGCGCCCGCCGCGATGAAGAGGATGTAGTCCGTCTTGACGGCGCCGTACTTCGTCATGACCGTGCTGCCCTCGACGATGGGCAGGATGTCGCGCTGGACGCCCTCGCGCGAGACGTCCGCCCCGCCCGTGTTGCCCTTTGCGGCGATCTTGTCGATCTCGTCGATGAAGATGATGCCGTCGTTCTCGGCGCGGCGCAGCGCCTCCTCGGTGACGGCGTCGTTGTCGATGAGCTTATCCGCCTCCTCGGCGATGAACAGCTTCATCGCCTCCCCCACCGTGAGCTTGCGCTTCTTTCTGCGCTGGGGGAGCATCTCGCCGAAGATGGAGCCCAGATTGATGGCGGCGCCGCCCGGAACGAGCTCCATGTTCTTGGGCTCGTCCTTCACCTCCGTTTCGATGACGAGCTTATCAAAGACGCCCTTTTGCAGGGATTCGAGCAGGTTCTGCTCGAACACCTCGCGCGCCGTCTCGCCGCGGTCTGCCTTTTTGACTTCGGCAAGGATCTTGACCATCTTCTTCTGCGCGGTCGCCGTCGCACGCGCGGTGACTTCCGCCGTCTTTTCGTCCTTGACGAGGCGGACGGCGCACTCGACGAGGTCGCGCACCATGCCCTCGACGTCCTTGCCGACATAGCCGACTTCCGTATATTTGGTCGCTTCCACCTTGATGAAGGGGGCTTTAACGAGCCGCGCGAGGCGGCGGGCGATCTCCGTCTTGCCGACGCCCGTGGGACCCTTCATGATGATATTTTTGGGCGTGATCTCGTCGCGCACCTCCTTTGGAAGCTGCGCGCGGCGGTAACGGTTGCGGAGCGCGATGGCGACCGCCTTCTTCGCTTCGTCCTGCCCGATGATGTGCTTATTGAGTTCTGCTACGATTTGTTTGGGTGTCAGATCCATAAAAACCTCCAAAATAGGTCACAGATTTCTTTTTGAACCGACAAAAAGAAATCTCGTGATTTTAAGGAAAACCCATTGCACGGCTGCGCCTGACGATCGGTTTTCCTCGCCGCCGCTGTTTTCGCAACAGTTCAGCCCGCGGCAGCTCACCTTTCTGCATAAGCCGAGGGGTCGGCAAATTGAGTCCCGCTGCGCAAAATTGCGATTTTGCTTGCGTCGTGATTTCAGCAGGTATGACAAATTTTGACAAGGGAGGGCAAGAAGAGGGGCTAAAATTTCGCCGCAAGGAACGTCGCGCCTCTTCGCGAGAAAATTCGTAAACGAGCTGTCGATCACTCGCGCAAGCAGGGGTCTCGGCTACGCCATGGTAAAGCGTTGCCTCGGGCAAAAAATTGCCGCTGATATGGCAATTTTTCAGTTCGTATGTACGCCGAAGCCCCGCAGGGGCTATCGGCATAGCGTACATACTCACCCCTGCGCCAGCGCCCCACATTTGCACATACTTGTGCTTTTGCGGAAAGAGTGAAGGCGGCGATGCTATGACTGTTGCGACATATCGCCGCCGAGAGAAAACAGGCGGTCAGCTTTCTTGAACAACCCTTCCGTCTTGCCTTCGGCAAGCCACCTCCCCTTACACAGGGGAGGCAAGATGAGGGCTCGCAAGGGGAGGCAAGAAAGCGTGCCCGCGGGTTTTCTCTTCCATTCGGAAGATTTTCTTCCGTCAGTTCGGAAGAAAATCTCCGAGCCCTCACACTGTTTCGCAAATAATATGGTCGTTGGTGAAGACGCAGATCTCCGAAGCGATCTTCAGTGATTTTTTTGCGATCTCCTCGGCGGAGAAGTCGGTGTTCTGCACGAGCGCGCGCGCGGCGGCGAGCGCATAGTTCCCGCCCGAGCCGATGGCGCAGATGCCCTCGTCCGGTTCGATGACCTCGCCCGTGCCCGAGAGGATGAGCAGCGTGTCTTTATCGGCGGTGATCATCATCGCCTCCAGCCGTCTTCCGAGCTTGTCGCTGCGCCAGAGCTCCGCCAGCTCGACGGCGGAACGCATGAGGTTGCCCGCGAATTTGTTGAGCATCCCCTCAAAACGCTCGGAGAGGGCGAAGGCGTCCGTCACCGACCCTGCAAAGCCCAAAATGACCTTTCCGCCGTAGATGCGGCGCACCTTGACGGCGGTATTTTTGAAGATGACCGATTCCCCCATCGTGACCTGTCCGTCCCCCGCGATGGCGGTGACGCCGCCCCTTTTGACGGCGCAGATGGTCGTACCGTGAAACTGCATACTATTCTCCTTTGCCGAGCAGCGCGCAAATGCGGCCGATCTCCGCGAGCGCGCGCTCTGCCATTTGCTTCTTTTTCTCTTTTTTATCTCTGACGTCCGGCGCCCGCAGGATGCCGTAATTGGCGTTCATGGGCTGGAAGTGCCTGTTCTCCGCCGCAACATAGCGCGCGAGCGCGCCCATTACGCAGGTGTCCTCGGGGACGACAGTCTCCTTTCCGCGCAGCCGCAGCAGGCAGTTGATGCCCGCGAGCATCCCGCTCGCCGCGCTCTCCACATACCCCTCGACGCCCGTGATCTGCCCCGCAAAAAAGAGCGCGGGTGCGCCTTTTACCGAAAGATCGGCATGAAGGCAGCGGGGGGAATCGAGAAAGGTGTTGCGGTGCATGACGCCGTAGCGCACGAACTCCGCGTTCTTTAACGCGGGGATGAGGGAAAAGACGCGCTTCTGCTCCCCGAATTTTAAGTTGGTCTGACAGCCGACCAGTCCCAAGAGGGTGCCCTCCGCGTTCTCGCGGCGGAGCTGCAGGGCGGCATACGGGCGCCTGCCCGCCTCGTCCTCCAGCCCGACGGGCTTGAAGGTGCCGAAGCGCAGCGTGTCCTTCCCGCGGGACGCCATCACCTCGACGGGCATACACCCCTCGAAGATCTCCCGCTTTTCAAACGCTTTGAGCGTCACCCTTTCGGCGGAGAGGAGCGCCCCGACGAAGCGCCCGTACTCCTCCTTGTTCAGAGGGCAGTTGATATAGTCCCCCGTCCCCCGCCCGTAGCGGTCGGCGGTATACGCGCAAGTCATGTCCACGCTCTCCGCCGTGACGACGGGCGCGGTGGCGTCGTAAAAGTGCAGCCCGCCGCCGAAGCGCGTGCAGATGGCATCGTAGAGTGCCCCCTCCGTCAGGGGGCCCGTGGCGACGATGCCCGCCTCGGGGAGCTCTTTTACCTCCTCGCAGACGATGGAAATATTGGGATGTGTGCGCAGTTTTTGCGTGACGTAAGCGGAAAATCTGTCTCTGTCCACCGCGAGCGCGCCGCCCGCGGGAACGCGCGTCGCCTGCGCCGCCTCCATCGTCAAAGACCCCAGACGGCGCATCTCCTCCTTCAGCAGCCCGCAGGCGTTCCCGAACACGTCGTCGCTCTTCAAGGAATTGGAACAGACGAGCTCGCAGAAATTTTCATCCCTGTGGGCGGGGGAAAAGCGGTGCGGCTTCTGCTCGATGAGGAGCACCCGTTCGCCCGCCTGCGCGAGCTGCCACGCCGCCTCGCTGCCCGCGAGCCCCGCGCCGATGACCTTGATCACGTTGCGTCGGGGGCGCCCTTTTCCCCTTTTTCGGGCTTGGGCGGGCGGATGCGGTAGGAGCATTCCTTGTTGGAGCAGCGGATGGTGCCGCGCGCCGTCTTGACGAGCGCGCCGCCGCACTGCGGGCACTTTTCGCCCGTCGGTTCATCCCAGCTCTTGAAGTCGCAGGCGGGGTAGCCCGAACAGCCGTAGTAGATCTTGCCCGTGCGCGTGCGCAGCTTTTTGGTGGGCTTGCCGCAGACGGGGCAGACGCCCGCGAGCTCCCCTTCCGCCGCCTTTTCGCCGTAGGGAAGGGTGGACTTGCAGGCGGGATAGTTGGGGCAGGCGAGGAATTTGCCGTATCTTCCGCTCTTGACGACCATCATCGCGCCGCACTTGGGGCAGGGCGTGGAGGAAACTTCCGTCTCCCCCTCGCTGATGATGTTCGAGCAGGCGGGATAGTTGGAACAGGCAAGGTAGGTGCCGTATTTGCCCGTCTTGCGCACCATGGGCGAGCCGCACTTGGAACACCTGACGTCCGTCACCTCGTCCCCGTCCGTCTTGGCAAAGCGGAGCTGCTTTTCAAAGGGGGGATAGAAGTCCGCAATGACGGTGTGCCAGTCCTTGCCGCCCTCCTCGATGGCGTCCAGCTTGGTCTCCATGTCGGCGGTGAAGCCGACGTCCATGACGTCGGGGAAGTATTTGACGAGCATATCCGTGATGCGGTAGGCGACCTCGGTGGGCTTCATGTACTTGCCCTCCTTCTCGACATACTTGCGCTTGCCGAGCACGGAGATGATGGTCGCATAGGTGGAGGGTCTGCCGATGCCCTTGTCCTCCATCGCCTTGACGAGGGAGGCGTCCGTGTAGCGCACGGGGGGCTTGGTGAATTTTTGCTCAGGCTTGATGCCGAGGCAGGCGAGAAGGTGCCCCTCCTCCACGGGGGGAAGCAGCCCCTTGCCGTTCTCCTCGTCGCCCTCGGCGGGTTTGCTCTCCTGCCAGACGGCGGTGTAGCCCGCGAACTTCAGCGCCTTGCCCGAAGCCTTTAAGGAATACTCGCCGTTGGCGATCTCCACCTGCATGGAGTCGTAGAGCGCCTCCGCCATCTGCGAGGCGATGAAGCGCTCGTAGATGAGCTTATACACGTTGAAGTGCTTTCTGTCGAGCAGCTTTTTCACCGACTCGGGCGTGCGGGAGAGATCGATGGGACGGATCGCCTCGTGCGCGTCCTGCGCGCCCTTTTTGGAGGCGTAGAAATTGGGCTTTTCGGGGAGATATTCCTCGCCGTAATTCGCCCGGATATATGCCCGCGCCGCCGCCTGCGCGTCCGAAGAGACGCGGGTGGAGTCGGTACGGATGTAGGTGACGAAGGCGACGTGTCCCACGCCCTCGACGTCGATGCCCTCATAGAGGTGCTGCGCCATGAGCATGGTCTCCGGGGCGGTCATGCCCAGCTTGTTGGAGGCGTCCTGCTGCAACGTGCTGGTGGTGAAGGGCGCGGGCGCGTGCGACTTGGTGACGCTGCGTTTGACGCTCGCCACGCGGTATTCGCCCGCCGCGAGCGCCGCAAGGGCGGCGTCCGCCTGTTCGCGGCTGCCGATCTTGCACTTCTTGCCCCTATACTTTTCGAGCGCCGCCCTGAAGGGGGAATACTTCTTTTCGGTGTCCTGCAATTCCGCGGTGATCGTCCAGTATTCCTCGGGAACGAAGGCGGAGATCTCCCGCTCGCGCTCGACGACGAGGCGGAGCGCGACCGACTGCACCCTGCCCGCCGAGAGCCCGTTGCCGATCTTATCGTTGAGCAGCGGGGAGAGCTTGTAGCCCACGAGCCTGTCGAGCACGCGGCGCGCCTGCTGCGCGTCCACGAGGTTGTAGTCGATGGTACGCGGCGAGGAGAGCGCCTTCTCCACGGCGGACGGGGAAATTTCGTTGAACTCGATGCGGTTCTTCCCGTCGGCGGGGAGCCCCAGAACGGTCTGAAGATGCCAGCTGATCGCCTCGCCCTCGCGGTCGGGGTCGGTCGCAAGATAGACCCTGCCCGCGCGGCGCGCCTCGTCCGTGAGACGCCTGATGATCGCCTCCTTTCCGGGAGAGTCCACATAGCGCGGTTCGTAATTTTTGTCGGTGGCGACGCCGAGCTGCTTTTGCGGCAGGTCGCGGATGTGCCCGCCCGAGGCGTCCACCTGGTACTTCCCCTTCAGATACCGTGCGATGGTCTTTGCCTTGCTGGGCGACTCAACGATGATGAGATCCATATTGCTCCTTTCGGGACATTCGTCCGATGATATTTATTTGAGTGCGGTGTACATATTCCCGCCCGCACGCGCCGCAAGTCCCTTGAGTTCGAGGGACGAAAGCGTCGCCTGCGCCTCCCACACGGGCACGCCCGCCGCTTTGGCGAGCGCCGCCGCGTGCCCCTCTCCCGCGCCGCGCAGGACGGCGAGCATCTTCTGCTCCTGTTCCGTCAGGGAGGGGGCGGAGCGTTCGGCGCGCTCCATGCCGAACATGGCGAGCACGTCGCCCGCGTCCGTGCATAAGTATGCGCCCTGTTTGATGAGTTCGTTGCACCCCGCGCCCTGCGGCGCGCCCGCGTTGTGCGGGAGCGCGAACACGTCCCTTCCGTAGGCGAGGGCGCGGTCCGCCGTGATGAGCGTGCCGCTCTTCTGCCCCGCAGCGAGCACCAGAACGCCCTCCGAGAGCCCCGCAAGAACGCGGTTGCGCTCGTGAAAGGTGAACTTCTGCGACAGCATCCCGAGGGGATATTCACTGATGATGAGACCCTGCTGCGCGATCTGCCGCTTTAAGGCGGCGTGCGCGGCGGGATAGTCGCGGTCGGGCCCGCAGGGAAGGACGCTGATGAGGCTGCCCGCGGGAAGGGCGCCCGCGATGACGGCGGCGTCGCCCCCTTCGGCGATGCCCGTGACGACGGCGAACCGCCCCGCAAGTTCCGCGGCGATCGCCGTGCCCGTCTTTGCCGCCCACGGCGGGATGGAGCGCGCGCCGACGATGCAGAATTTGCGCGCCGCAAGCAGCTCCCTTCTCCCCTTGCAGAAGAGGACGAGGGGCGGGTCGGGAATGGCGCGCAGGGCGGCGGGATAATCGGCGCTTGCGAGCGTCACCGCAAAGCAGCCCGCCTTTTCCAGCCGCGCGAGGTATGCTTCCGCCTCCCGTGCGCGCGGCGCGCCGTCACCTTTATATACCCCGTCCGCAGCGCTTTGTATCACGGCGGCGCAAATTTTTTCAAGTTCCGCAGGCGGAAGGGCGCGCCCGCAGGCGCGCAGCACGGCATGGCGCTCCTTCTCCGAGAGCGGGGCGCACGCCGCGAGCCAGAGATAATCGAGCTCCGCCGCGTTCATTCGAGCATATCCCCGAGGCGGTAGGAGACCGCCTCATAGACGTGTGCGGGCAAAATTTCCTCGCAGGCGGCGAGGTCGGCGATGGTGCGCGACACCTTTAAAATGCGCGCCCGCGCCCGTGCCGAGAGGTTCATGCGCTCGAAGGCTTCGCGCAGGATGCGCTCCCCCTCCGCGCTCAATCTGCAGCAGACGGCGAGCTCGCGCTCCCCCATCTCCGCGTTAGTGCGGATGCCCGTCTCCTCAAAGCGCACGTTCTGGATGGCGCGCGCCATGTTGACGCGTTCGCGCACCGCCGCGCTGCTCTCCTGCTCCTCGCCCGAGGCGAGCGCGTCGTAGGGCACGCTGTCCACCTCCACCTGAAGGTCGATGCGGTCGAGAAGGGGTCCCGAAATTTTCTTGCGGTAGCGGCGGATCTCCGAGGGCGAGCAGGTGCACACCTTGTCCGCCGAGCCGTAGTTGCCGCAGGGGCAGGGATTCATGCTCGCGCAGAGCATGAACCGCGCGGGGAAGGTGAGCGTGCCGCCCGCGCGGGAGACGGTGATCGTTCCGTCCTCCAGCGGCTGACGCAGCGCCTCCAGCGTGGAGCGCTTGTATTCGGGAAGTTCGTCGAGAAAGAGCACGCCGCCGTGCGCGAGGGAGATCTCCCCGGGGTGCACGGCGCGGTTGCCGCCGCCGCACATGGCGACGGTGGTCGCCGTGTGGTGCGGGGTGCGGAAGGGGCGCTCGGAGATGATGCCCTCCTCCCCCAGCGTGCCCGCGACGGAGTGGATCTTGGTGATCTCGAGCGCCTCGCCGAAGGTGAGGTCGGGCATGACGGAGGGAATGCACCGCGCGAGCATGGTCTTGCCCGTTCCGGGCGGGCCGACGAGCAGCAGATTGTGCCCTCCCGCGACGGCGATCTCCAGTGCGCGGCGGGCGACGGGCTGACCTTTGACAAATTTGAGATCCGCCGTCTCTTTTGCGTGCAGGCGGGGGATAAAGCGCTCGGGCGCGACGGGCGGGATGTGCTCCTCCCCCGTCAGAAAGCGCACCGTCTCTTTGAGAGAAGTGACGGGATAGATGTCGGCGCCGCCTAAATACGCCGCCTCTCTGGCGTTGGCGGCGGGCACGACGAAGCGCGTATAGCCGCACGCCTTGGCGGAGATGAGGATGGGCAGCAGCCCCGCGATGGGGCGCACCGTGCCGTCGAGGGCGAGTTCGCCCAGAAAGACGATGCCCTGCGTATCGGCGCCCGTGAGCTGTTCGCCCGCCTTCAGAAGGCTGACCGCCACGGCGAGATCGAATGCCGACCCCTCCTTGCGGATGTCCGCGGGGGCGAAGTTGATGGTGATCTTCCCCATCGGGAACAACAGCCCGCTGTTTTTGATGGCGGAGCGCACGCGATCCTTGGACTCCTTGACGGAGGCATCGGGCAGCCCCACCATGTCGTAGGCGGGCATCCCCTTGGCGACGTCCGTCTCCACTTCGACGGGGACGCCCTCCAGCCCCTGCAGGGCATAGCAGACGATCTTGGCGATCATGTTCCCCCCTTTGCGATCAGCCGAAGATCGCCGTGATGACGCCGCTCGCCACGGGCAGCCCCGCCGCGAACACGAAGTAGAGAACGAACATGGCGGCGAGCAAGCCGAAGCCCACCCATGCCGCGATGCGGCACGCTCTGCCGCACTTCTCGCGCGCGGTGAAGTCGGACACGGCGTCCGCCGCGAGCATGAAGAGGAAGAGCCACGCGAGCAGCACGAAGAGGACGGCGTCCTTTGCAAGGCAGGCGGTGACGAGGCTGACGACCAGCCCGACGGCGGGCAGGAGCGTTCTGCGCAGAAGGGCGCGTTCCGCCTTACCCCACTCCGCCGCCCGCACGAGGCGCACGACGTTATACACGAGACAGACGAGCCCCGCGAGCGCCGCAAGAATGGCGACGGGGTTCATGAAAGCGCCGAACACGGCGGAGAACGCCTCGCCGTCCGCGCGCAGCATGATATAGAAGATGTTGAAGACGTTGGCGCCGTCCGCCGCCGCGTTGACGCCGACGAAGCCGCCCGCAAAGGCGCGCGCCGCCAGCCCGAACATATTGACGGAGGGCGCGGCAGGGTCGGAATACAGTTTGATGTAGGGATAGTAGAGCGGGAGCGCAAAGAGGAGCGCGAACACGATGGCGCCGATGACGAGCGAGCAGCCGAACGAGATGGCGGCAAGCGCGTTCTTCATGCGATATTCGTTGGCGACGCGCGCCACCTTCTGCATGGCGGGCGAGGGCTCTTCCGCGTCTTGGGCGGGCGCCTCTGCCTCCGCCTCGGCGATCGCCCGGTCGAGGTGATAGCGGCGGGCGCGCTGCTGCCGCACCATGCCCGCGGCAAAGAGCGCGGCGACCCCCGCGACGGGCAGGATGAACGCCCCGTGCACGAGGATGGCGAAGGCGCCCGCCAGTCCCGCACAGATGAGCGGGAAGAGGGAAGCAAAGCGCGTATCCTTCATGCCGCCCGCATAGAACCTGTGGCACATATCAAGGGACAGGAGCAGGAAGAAGATGCCGATCATGAGCGGCGTGCCCAGCCCCGCAAGGGCGAGCGTAGCGCTCGCAAGGGCGAACAAAATTGCAAAGACGAGCCCCGCGCCGTCCCGCTTGGTGAGCCTGCGCACGAAGAGCGCGCCGAAGATGAGCGCGCCCGCCGCCGCGAGCATGGGGAAGAAGCGCAGCCCGAATGGGCTCATGCCGAAGATGAGCGTGCCGAGCGCCAGGAAGTCCTCACCCAGCGCACCGTAGACGCGCTCCCCTTCATAGACGTTCCCCTCGCCATAGCTGCTGCCCGCGCGCATCTCCGCGATGGTCATCATGGAGATCGCCTCGCGCGCGGTGAAGCGGTGGAAGCGGCTCGTATCCGTCGAGGGAAGGTACTGCTTATCGAGAAGCGCGGCGGCGTTCTCTGCCGCCGCGGCGTCCGTTTCGCCCACGAGCGGGGTCGCGGAATAGACGCTTGCGGGAATGACGACCTTCTCCCCCGTGCTGTCCGCCGTGGAAGAGCTCGACACGAGCTTTTCGCCCACAAAGACCACCTCGTTCACAAGCACGTTCGCCGTGCGCGAGGTGAGCTTGACGTAGGAATAGGTATTGACGAGCCAGCCATCCTTGGACGAAGCCGAGGCGGAGGGCGTCATCTCCATCCAGCGGTAGAAGACATCGCTCTCCAACTCGCTCTCCTCCGCCGCAAAGTTGGAGAAGGTGAGCTCCCTGCGCCTGCCCGACGAGGAGGACGCGGACGAGGTGGGCGACGCGACCGCCTCCGCGCGCAGCGTGACGGACTCGCCCTTTTGCGTATAGGCGGCGCCCACGTTGATGTAGACGTTGGTCACGCGGAAGTAGCGGGTGACCTCCTCCCCCTCCTCATTGAGCTCGGTCATCGTTTTGTCGAGCTGAAAGACGACGGTGGGCGTCTGTGCGTCCCCCGTCCCCTGCGTCTTGAGCTCGTATGCGTCGCCCGTTCCGCGGAAGGAACCGAGCACGCACAGCCCGACGCACAGGAAGATGAGCGCGACGGCGTAGATGAGCCGCAGCGCGAGAGAGCAGTGATTGCGTTCGCTTGTGTTTGCCATAATGTTTTTCCTGTAAATATAGATATTTCCCTATTATATGGTAAACTCTATTGTAACCGATAACGCGCGGAATGTAAACGGTTTTGAGACGGCTTTTTTTGCAAAACAAAAATTTTTTCGCAAAAATCCCGCCGCGCCCAAGCTCCTGTCCCGCCGCGCTCCCGCTCCTGTCCCGCTGCGCCCGCGCCGTGTAAGAATTAGAGAGGCTGCGCGCTCACCCTCCCGTCTCCCCGCTGCGCCCGCACCGCCGCACCCATCTCCCCCGCCTCCCCGCTGCGTCCTCCTGCGGGAGAACGCTCCTCGTCCGCTGCGTCTTCCCGAACGGCAAGAGCGCGCGGCTTTCGGCGCGCGCTCTTGTCTGTGAGGGATCCCCTCGCTTTCTGTCACTTGCGAGGAGATCCCTCCGCTTCACTGCGTTCCGCGTTCGGGATGACATAATAAAAAGCCTCCCTCGTTGAGGGAGGTGTCTGCGAACAACGTGAGCAGACGGAGGGCGTTGCCGGAAAACCCGGACAACAAAAAAACGGCCCGCTCCTGACTTTGAGCGAGTCGTTTTCTTTCGGAAAACTTATTTCTTTTCCTTGATCTTGGCGGCTTTCCCCGTAAGCCCGCGCAGATAATAGAGCTTTGCACGGCGGACTTTGCCTGCGCGCACGACGTTGACGTACGCGACTTTGGGGGAATGCAGGGGGAAGCAGCGCTCCACGCCCACGCCGAAGGAAAGGCGGCGCACGGTGAACGTCTCGCGGATCCCGCCGTTCTTCTTGGCGATGACGACGCCCTCGAAGTTCTGGATACGCTCTTTGCCGCCCTCGATGATGCGATAGCCGACTTTGACCGTATCGCCCACGTTGAACGCGGGGACGCTCTCTTTCATGTTCTCGGCTTCGATCTGTTCGATGAGTCCCATTTTCGACTTACCTCCTATAAAACGCGGCGTTCATTCCCGCAAGCGGCAGAGGAACGCCCGAAGTCACCTGCTTATTTTAACAGAACGCGCGGGAAAAATCAACTCATTTTACGCGGATTTTTCAAATTTTTTCCTCGGAAGAGGGCTGCGGCGCCCGCTGCACCTTGCCCTGCACGCAGGCGTATGCGTCACGGCGGAACAACGTTTTGGAGAGCAGCTCGCCCGACGCGCCGTACACCAATAAATAGCTCTCGCTCACCATGCCCGCCTTTTCCGCGCGCAGCACCTTGTCCTCCTCCCCCTCCGTCACCTCGGCGGGCGGGGGCTGGATGCGCCGCAGCACAACGCTCTCCATCTCATACGTCCTTCCGTCGGGCGCGCCGTACACTTCAAAATCAACGCACCCGTCCCCCGTCCTCGCCAGAAAATAGACGGGGAAGGGATGGGGATTGCGCAGCTTCAGGTCGCTTGCGGAGGAGACCATGGCGTCCTGTGAGGGGGGAACGTAGCCCACGGAGAGGGAGTGCGGATGGCTCTCGGTGACGAGCAGCCCCGCACGCACCGCCGCCCCCATCAGCGTGGTGGACGCCTGGCACACGCCGCCGCCCGCGCCCTCGACGAACTCCCCCGCCACGATGACGGGCGCGTCGAGAAAGCCGTTGGCGCGCGTGCGCGCCCCCACCGCGCGGTTGAAGGAAAATTCCTCCCCCGGGGCAAGCACGGTGCCCGCGATGCGCTCGCACGCGAGCGAAATGTTGTGCACGCGCGCCGTGCGCGAGCCGTCGAAGCGGGTGGAGAAGGCGGCAAGGCGCTGCGTGCGGCTGCGCAGAAGGCGCTCCGTCACGGCGGGCTGCCACGGGCGGGTGACGAGCTCCGCCCCCTCCTCCCCCGCGCGCAGGGCGGAGAGCATCGCCCGAAGCGACGCCTGAAAGTCACACATCCTGCCCGCTCGCTCCGCCCGGTACACAAACCCCGTGCGGGAGAAGGTGAAGGAGGCGTCCTGCGGAACGATGACGTTTTTTTCGCATACGTCCCGCAAAAACGCCTCCGCGTCGGGCAGTTCCCTGCGCACGGTGACGCACGCGTTCTCCCCCCGCCGCGCACGGCGCAGAAGGGAGGAGAGGTCGTCCGTATACACGACGGCGGGCGCGAAGTCGCCCGCGGGCGAATGCAGCACGAAGGGGATGCGCTCCAGCTTTCCGCGCACCGTGTGCTCCGCCGCGGCGAGGGGCATCCCGCCCACCGCCTCCCCGTTCACCACGACGCCGCGCTTCACCCTTCCGCCCCATCCGCCCAAAAAAAGCGCGCTCCCCGCAAGGAGGAGCGCAAACAATAACGCAATTTTTTTCAACGTCCCATTCCCCCGCCGAGGCGGGAAAACGCCGCGAGCAGCGCCTCGGAGGGCGTGAAGGGAGGAAGCCCGATCTCGCGGTTTCTCCCTTCGGCATGATAGTCCGAGCCGCCCGTCACAAGCAGCCCGTGCGCCGCCGCATAGCGCGCGAACTTCTCCGCCTCGTCACAAGTATGGTCGGAATGCACGCATTCTATGCCGTCCAACCCCGCCGCGACGAGCGCGTCGATGAGGGCAAATTTTTCCTGTTCGGGGAGCGGGATGCGCCCGGGGTGCGCGAGCGAGGCGATGCCGCCCGCCGCGTGGATGACGCGCAGCGCGTCGAAGGGCGTGGGTCTGCCGATGTCCGAACAGCAGGGCTTGCCCGCCGAAAACGCCGAAAGATAGAGCACGCCCCGCTTGACGCCCAGCTTCTGCGAAAACGCCGAAACGACGTGCATGGTGTGCAGCGGCGCCTCCTTTTTGAGGTGGAAGCGCTCGGCGTCCGCGAGGGTGAGGTGCAGGGAGAAGTATCTGTTCCCCTTTTGTATCATCTCCTCCGCCCGCGCGAGCGCGCTCCGCCTGCGTTCTTCCAAAAAGTCCTCGTAAGCGGCGTCCGGCAGGCAGCCGTAGCCCAGAACGTGCACCTTCGCCTCCCCCTCGTAGGCGGAGACCTCCCAACCGGAGACAAAGGAGAGTCCCTCCCCCTCGGCTGCCGCGCGCTTTTCCTGGAGCCCCGCGAGGCTGTCGTGGTCGGTGAGGGAGATGAGGGAGAGCCCCGCCGCCTTCGCGCGGCGGGCGAGCTCCTCGGGCGGATACTTCCCGTCCGAATAGTAGGTGTGGATGTGCAGGTCTGCTCTCATCGGACGATCTTCCCCTCCCGGATCTTGAGTTTATAGCAGTCCGCCCCGTAGAGGACGCGCTCGGCGTGGGTGCAGGTGAGCAGGCACTGCACGCCCCCGATGCGCCCGAGCAGCTTTTTGCGGCGGGGAAGGTCGAGCTCGCTCATCACGTCGTCGAGAATGAGCACGGGCGGCTCGCCCGAGAGCTCCTTGAAAATTTCCGTCTCGGCGAGTTTTAGAGAGAGCGCCGCCGTGCGCGCCTGTCCCTGCGAGCAGAAGGCGCGCGCGTCCGCCCCGTTGAGAAAGATGCGGATGTCGTCGCGGTGCGGACCCACCGACGTAAAGCCCAGCCGCAGGTCGCGCTCGCGCGCGGCGGCGAACTGCCCCGCAAGTTTTTGGGCGATCTCGTCCTCATTTTCGGGATACGTCCCGTCCATTTCGAGCATCAGCTCCTCCGCCCCATCGGTCAGAAAGGCGTGCGCGTCGCGCGCGAGGGGCGAGAGGCGCGCCAGATACCGCCGCCTGTGGCGGATGATGCGCGCGGCGTATACGGAGAGCTGCTCGTCCCAGACGGGCAGCGTTTCGAGCACCATGGAGACGTCGCGCTCCTTTAAGAGATTGTTGCGCTGTTCGAGGATGCGCTGGTAGCGCGTGAGCGCCGTGCAGTATTCGCGCGAGGTCTGCGAGATGGAGAGATTTAAAAAGCGGCGGCGCTCGTCGGGGCCGTCCTGAATGAGGCGCAGCTCCCCCGGGGAGAAGAACACGCAGTTCATGTTGCCGAGAAAGTCCGCCGTGCGCGCCACCTTGTTGCCGTTGACGAAGAGCTCACGCTTTTTTTCAAAGATGAGCGCCTCCAGCGTGACGGCGCCGAAGCGCGTTTTAACGCGCGCCCCGATGCGCGCCGACGTCTCCCCGCGGCGGATGAGCTGACTGTCGTGGCGGATGCGCAGCGACGTTCCCGTGCACAGGTAAAAGACCGCCTCCGCGCAGTTGGTCTTGCCCTGCGCGTTGCGCCCCGTGAGCACGTTCAGCCCGTCCTGAAAACAGAACGTCTCGTCCTCGTAATTTCTGAAATTGTGCAGCGTCAAATTTTCGATGACCATGCCTGTTTTCCCGCGAAAACGCTTTCTTTTTGTGAGAAATTATATTATAATAGGGTTGCTTATGCAGTCCTGTGCGAACGGGCGAAAAATCCGCCGAAGCGCGCGGGGCGCGCACGCCCTTTGGGATCGTACCAGATCATTATACTGTAAGGGAGTAATACGAACCTGATCAAAAGCGCCCATTTTGCGGTGATACATTGTTGAAGCCCTTGCCCGTGCCACACGGCACGCGCTGCGGACTTCGCCGCGTCTGACCGCAAAATATACAGCTTTTGATTGCCTTGCACTTTTTGCGGCAAGATTTTGGGATGATTTGCCGCGAAGAGGATGCGGCAATACCCGAGTATTGCAAAGACGATGAACGGCAAGGCGCCCAAAAGATGCCGCAAAAAGCTGGTTCGTATTTTTCCCTTACAGTATACCAAAATCCACAAAAAAAGGCAATGTCTTTGGGAGGAAAAATATGGCAGGACAATTCGACTTTTTATGGAATACCGTCCGCGAGCGCGCAAAGGCGCTCGTCAATCCCATCTCCTATTCGACGTTCATCGAGAACCTCGTTCCCGTGGACGTCGTCAACAAGAAGATCGTCTTGCAGGCGGAGAGCGAACTTGCCGCGCTCACCATCACCAAGAATCTCATGGAAAAACTGCGCGAGGCGGTCGTCTCGGCGGACGTGGGGCTCACGGGCGCCATCATCGTCGTCGAAGGCAGCGAGGAATACTCCCTGCGCGAGACGCCCGACGCCGTGGAGGAGACCACCGTCGTCCTCGACCCCCGCTATACCTTCGATTCCTTCGTCGTGGGGAGCTCCAACAAATTCGTGTTCGCCGCCGCCAAGTCGGTCGCCGAAAACCCGGGCGAGAACTTCAACCCCCTCTACATCTACGGCGGAACGGGGCTCGGCAAGACGCACCTCATGCAGGCGATCGCCAACGACATCCAGCAGAAAAAGCCCTCTTTGAAGGTCATCTACACGACGAGCGAGAAGTTCCTCAACGAATATGTGGACAGTATGTACGCGAAAAAGGGTGCGGGACGGGACACGGAGACGCGCTTCCGCAACCGCTACCGCAACGTGGACGTGCTGCTCATCGACGACATCCAGTTCTGGGCGGGAAAGTACGGCGTGCAGGAGGCGTTCTTCCACGCCTTCAACGAACTGTTCTCCCAGCACAAGCAGATCGTCATCTCCTCCGACTGCCCCGCAAAAGAGCTCACCACGCTCGAGGACAGGCTGCGCACCCGCTTTGAGGGCGGGCTCATCGCCGACATCCAGCCGCCGGACATCGAGACGAAGATCGCCATCTTAAAGCGCAAGGCGCTCGAAAAAAAGTACGCCGTTCCCGACGACGTGCTCGCTTTCCTCGTCAAAAATTCCGACAACAACGTGCGCACGCTGGAGGGCAGGCTGAACACCGTCATCTTTGCGAGCAAACTGCACGAGGAGAAGATCTCTTTGAGCCTCGCCGCCACCGCCCTTCAGGAGGCGATCGGCACCGACGAGCCCGAGGAGGTCACCCCCGACGCCATCATCCGCGCGACCTGCACCCACTTCAGCACCTCCAAAGACGACCTTTTGGGCAAGAACAAGCGGCAGGAGATCGTGCGGGCAAGACAGGTCTGCATCTATCTCATGTGCGAAATGCTCGCCCTTCCCCTCGTCACGGTGGGGAAAATAATGGGCGGGCGCGACCACTCCACCATCATCTACGCGCGCGACAAGATCGCCGAACTCATGCGCGTCAACGACAAGGTGGCAAAGGACGTCAACGACGTCAAGAGCGCCGTTTTAAAACAGTGACTTGAAAAACTTAACGGAATGAACACGTTTTCGGAAGGAACTTATGACGCCGTCGTCATCGGCGCGGGGCACGCGGGCTGCGAAGCGGCGCTCGCCCTCGCGCGGACGGGGCTCAAAACCGTCATCCTCACCCTCAATCTGGACAGCATCGGCTTCATGCCCTGCAATCCCTCCATCGGCGGCACCGCCAAGGGACACCTGGTGCGCGAGATCGACGCGCTGGGCGGGGAAATGGGGCTCGTCGCCGACCGCTGCGCGCTGCAATACCGGATGCTCAACGAGGGCAAGGGCGCGGCGGTGCAGTCGCTGCGCGCCCAGACGGACAAGAACCGCTATCACACCGAGATGAAGCGGGTGCTCGAACACACAAACGATCTGCGCATCGTGCAGGGCGAAGCCGCCGACATCCTCACGGAGAACGGGCGGGTGACGGGCGTCGTCACCTCCTACGGCGGCGTCTTTTCCTGCCGCGCCGCCATCGTTGCGACGGGCGTATACCTCGGCGCGCGCACCATCACGGGGGAGGTCGTACAGGAGGCGGGTCCCAACGGCTTCGCGCGGGCGACCCTGCTCACGAAGTGCCTCGAACGCCTCGGTTACGGCGTGCGGCGCTTTAAGACGGGCACCCCTGCCCGCCTCGACGGGCGCACCGTTCACACCGAGGATCTGCCCGTTCAGCCGGGAGAGGATGTGTACCCGTTCTCCTTTATGAACGCACACGTCCCCCCGCGGGAGCAGCAGACGCCCTGCTATCTCACCTATACCAACGCCCGAACGCACCGCATCATTCTGGAAAATCTTGACCGCGCGCCCCTCTACAACGGCGCCATCTCCTCGACGGGCCCGCGGTACTGCCCCTCCATCGAGACCAAGGTCGTCCGCTTTGCGGACAAGGAGCGCCATCAGCTCTTTTTGGAGCCCGAGGGCGCCGACACGACGGAGGTGTATGTGCAGGGGATGTCCACCTCCCTCCCGCACGATCTGCAAAAAGAGATGTACCGCACCGTGAAGGGGCTGGAGACGTGCGAGATCGTGCGCTATGCCTATGCCATCGAGTACGACTGCATCGACACGCTGGACGTGCTGCCCACGCTGGAATCCAAAAAGGTGAAGGGGCTGTACACGGCGGGGCAGGTGAACGGAACGAGCGGCTACGAGGAAGCCGCCGCGCAGGGGCTCATGGCGGGGCTCAACGCCTCGCTCGCGCTGCGCAATAAGCCTCCCCTTGTTCTGGGGCGGGATCGGGCGTATATCGGCGTGCTCATCGACGACCTTGTCACCAAGGGCACGGACGAGCCCTACCGCATGATGACCTCGCGCGCGGAGTATCGCCTTTCTCTGCGGCAGGACAATGCCGACGAGCGGCTGACGCAGATCGGGTATGACTGCGGGCTCGTTTCCGAGGAACGGTATGCAAAATTCTGCACCCGCACGGCGCAGCGCAGGGAGGCGGCGGCGTGCCTGCAGCGCCGCGCCGAACAGAAAAAAGCCGACGCGCTCGTGCAGAGCTACGGGCAGCCCCCGCTCTCGGCGGGCGTGACGTACGCAGACCTCCTGCGCCGCGGCATCCCCCTCTCTGTCCTGCGCGAGACGTTCGGCATTTTGCAGGACATTCCCGCCGACGTACTGCTCTCCTGCGAGACGCAGGTGCGGTACGAGGGGTACCTGAAGCGCAGCCGCGACGAGGCGGAACGCGCCAAAAAGATGGAACAAAGCCCCCTTCCGCCCGATCTCGACTACGCCGCCATCGCGGGACTGCGCCTCGAAGCGCGTGAAAAGCTCGCCCGCATCCGACCCTTGAATCTCGGACAGGCGGAGCGCATCTCGGGCGTCTCCCCCGCCGACATCGCCGTGCTGATGGTGTATCTGAGCGTGAAATAGCGCCTTCTCCCGCGCATGAGCCCAGCGCCGCCCCTACGGCGGCACAGAACCCGGAAAAGAACGACCGCCCTGCGTGCGCAACTGCGCACGCAGGGCGGTTTTGTTCCGATCAAATCTTGCATCGGGAACGCCTCGATGCACGATCATGCAACACGTCCCCCGACGTGATCGCATTCCGATGCAACTTCATGCAACACGTCCCCCGTCGGGCGCAGGATTTGAACCGCGGGGCGGAGGGCGTTACGCCCCCTTCACCCTGCCCACGTTCAGATTGTCGCTCTTTCTGTCCGCAAGGGCGCGGACGGGGTGCTCCTTGTTCTGGATGCGGTAGTCCTGCCCGAGGCTGGCGATCGCCTTCTCGATGACGGTGTGCGTGCCCGCCGCCGACGGGCTGCCGTGGATGCGCGCGTTGTAGGAGAAGTATCGGAAGGAATCGGGCAGCTTTTCAAGTTCCTCAAACCCCTCCTCGACGCCCGTGAGGCGCACGCTCTTCAACACGTCGCGGATATACTCCTTCTGCGGGCGGAAGCACAGAAGCTCGGGGAAAGCACCCCCTTCGGGCAGCACCTGCTGCCACACCTTTCCGCCGTAGATGCGCAGAAGCTCCGCCGCCTCGTGCAGGTGCGCGACCTCCTCCTCAAAGTGCATCTCCCAGATCTTTTTGATGCGCGCGTCCGTCTCGTCCTCGTAGCACGAATAGTAGAGATAACACTCCGTATATTCGTTCATGAGAAGGCGCTCCCAATCGGTCATGCACGGGTCTTTGAGGCACCCGTACCCCGTGACGTGCTGCTCCTCGATCATGGCGATCTCCTGATAGAGCTGTCTGCCGAGCGGGGACGCATACAGATTTCCCACGTTCATATAGAAGTTCATCGTCTGCTGCTCCGCCGCCGTGATGATGTTGATGTTGAGCTTGGTCTTTAAGTCGTTGAGATAGCCGTTGATATAAAAGTTGACGTCGTCGAACGGGTGACGGTACTCCGCGACTGTGGGACGCCCGGGCATGATCTCCGTATACTCCCCCACGAGCTGCGCGGGGTCGCCGCCCTTTTCCAGCTCCATGAGGTCGGCATAGCGGTAGAGATGGTCGAAATCCTCCAAAAGAGCGAAATTGAGCTGTTTTTTGACGTAGCTGTTCTTCTCCGCCACGGCAAGATTGGCAGTGAGGTCGACGGCGAGCTGCTCGTAGCCGATGGTGTGCTCCAGAATGCTCTCGTCTGCGGGTTTTAAGGACGCAATGCGCTTTTGCTGCAGCTGCTCGCCGCGCCGAAGATAGGCGAGGCGGCGCCTGACGTCGTTATTCGGGCACTGCCGCGTGACGGCGTGCGAGCAGCGCACCGACTCAAATTCGGTGCCCGACATCAGAATGACGCGCAGCCTCGTATAGGGGTCCACCGTGCGCTTGTCGTACGGCTTTACGAGCACTTTCTTCCAATCGGTAAAAATCTTGTCCGCCTTTTGCGGCTTCAATTCAAACGGGTCCATACCTGCCTCCTTTGCGCTTTTTATTCCCGACGGCGGGAAAATTCATACAATCGTTTGCAAAACGGGCAAAAACTTGTTATAATAGCCCTATACTACCTTAAAATTATATCACACGCCTGTCGGGCGCTGCGGGAGAAAATTATGATCGGAGCCGTTGTTGCACTTGATTCGGAGGCGAGCGCCCTCCTTGCGCAAATGGAAGTGGAGAACATCACCACCCTCTTTTCCAAACCCGTCTACCAAGGGAAGGCGTTCGGGAAGGACGTCCTCTTATGCGTATGCGGCGTGGGAAAGGTGAACGCGGCGGCGGGAACGTGCGCCGTGCTCGCGCTGGGCGCAGACCACGTCCTGAATTTTGGCGTCGCGGGCGGGCTGAACGAGCAAACGGAGCTCACCGAAGTATACCTCATCGAAAAAGCCGTGCAGTACGACTTTGACATCACGCAGCTCGATGGAGGCGAGATCGGCACGCTGGACGGCGAGAAGGAGAACTTTCTGCCCCTTTTTGTGCCCGACGGGCTCGACTTCCCGAGGCGGGCGCTGGGGACGGGCGATAGGTTCAACGACTCCCCCTCCGACCACGACCTCCTCCTCCGCCTCGGCGCGCACATCCGCGATATGGAGGGCGCCGCCATTGCGCAGGTGTGCAAGTATGCAGGCGTGCCGCTTACGAGCGTGAAGTCCATCTCCGACGTCTACGGGAGCGGCAGCACCACCGAACAGTTCGAGAAAAATCTCGCGCGCGCCGCACTCAATCTGAAAGCCTTTATGGGCGAGATCGTCCGCTCGATCGGTTAATTCGATAAAGATCGAAATAAGAACGTTCTGTGGCATTTTTGGCGCTTTTTGCGCCCTTTTCTGGCGATTTTATGCCCTATTCCGCCAAATTATTATTTTGATATTTTTCTAAATAAAGGAGAATCCTTGCAAAATGCAGACCATTCCCTCCTTTCAGAAGGACCACGACGCCCTGCAAAAGGGGCTGTATGCGCAGACGGACGCGAACGGCATCACCACCTTCGATCTGCGCTTCAAAACGCCGAACGCGGGCGACTACATCACGCCAAAGGCGCTGCACACCATCGAGCATCTTCTGGCGACCGTCCTGCGCAACGGGCGGGAAAAGGATAACATCGTCTACTTCGGCCCCATGGGCTGCCGCACGGGGTTTTATCTGCTCACCCTGCGCCTCGGCTACGACGAAGTGCTCGCGCTCTTAAAGGAAGCCATCCCCGCAGCGCTCGCGCTTTCCGCCGTCCCCGGGAGCGCAAAAAAGGAGTGCGGCAATTACCTTGAACACGACCTTGCGGACGCAAAGAGGGAACTTTGCGCCTACCTTGCGGTATTGGAGCAGTTATGATCGACCTGGGAGATTGGAAAGAACCGCTCGCGCCCCTCTTTTCGGACGAGCGCTATAAAAAGATCCGCGCCTTTTTGCTGGAAGAATACCGCCGCCACGTCGTCTACCCCGATATGTACGACATCTTCAACTGCTTCCGCTACACCCCGTTCGCGCAGGTGAAGGCGGTGCTCCTGGGGCAGGACCCCTATCACGAACCGGGGCAGGCGCACGGGCTGTGCTTTTCCGTCAGGGAGGGGGTGAGAAAACCGCCCTCGCTCGAAAATATGATGAAGGAGCTCCACGACGACCTCGGCTGCCCCGTTGTCCGCTCGGGCGATCTTACGAAGTGGGCGCGGGAGGGCGTGCTGCTCATGAACACGGCGCTCACGGTGCGCGAGCATCAGGCAAACTCGCACGCGAACTGCGGATGGAGCTGGTTCACCGACGCCGTCATCTCCATTTTGAGCGAGCAAAAGGAGCATCTCGTCTTTTTGCTGTGGGGCGGGAACGCGCGCAGGAAAAAGGCGCTCATCGACGGGAAGAAACACCTCGTCCTCGAATGCGCGCACCCCTCCCCCCTCTCCGCCTACAACGGATTTTTCGGCTGCCGTCACTTTTCCAAGACCAACGCCTATCTGACGGCGCACGGCATTTCCCCCATCGATTGGGACTTGAGCAAATGAACAAGGGAGCAAGTGTTATGAAATATGTCGTCATATTGGGAGACGGGATGGCGGGCTACCCCCTCCCCGCGCACGGAATGCGCACCTGTATGCAGCTCGCCCGCACGCCGTTTTTCGACGAACTCGCCAAAAAGAGCACGGTGGGGCTGGTAAAAACCGTACCCGCGGGCTTTTCTCCGGGCAGTGACGTGGCAAATCTCTCCGTGATGGGGTACGATCCCCAGCTATACTACACGGGGCGCTCCCCCCTTGAGGCGGCGTCCATCGGCATCCCTTTAACGGGCGACGACGTCACGTTCCGCTGCAACCTCGTCACCCTCTCCGAGGAGGAGGCGTATGCGGACAGGACGATGATCGACTACTCCGCGGGGGAGATCTCCACGGCGGAAGCGAGCGAGCTCATCGGCGCGCTCCAAGCAGAATTTGATAAGCCGCCCTTCCGATTATATGCGGGCATCTCCTACCGGCACTGCCTCGTTCTGCACGAAAAGCGGACGGGCAGCATCCTCACGCCCCCGCACGACATCACGGGAAAGCCCGTGCGGGAATTTTTGCCCAAGGGGACGATGGGCGAAGTGCTCAAAAACATGATGGAACGCTCCGCACGCATCTTGAAAGACCACCCCGTCAACCGCCGCCGCAGGGCGGAAGGAAAGCGCCCCGCAAACTCCGTCTGGTTCTGGGGCGAGGGCACAAAGCCTGACCTGCGCCCGTTTTTTGAGCTGTACGGCAAGAAGGGCGCCGTCATTTCCGCCGTCGACCTCATCAAGGGCATCGGCATTCTGGCGGGGCTGGACGTCATCGAAGTCGCGGGCGCGACGGGAAATTGGGACACCAACTTTGCGGGAAAGGCGGACGCCGCCATAAAGGCGCTGCTGGCCGGGAAAGACTTTGTGTACGTTCACATGGAGGCGCCCGACGAATGCGGACACCACGGCGACGTGGAAAAGAAGGTCTACTCCATCGAACAGGTGGATATGGTCGCGAGGTGCGTCTTTGACGGGTTGCGCGAGGCGGGCGAGGTGTTTGCCATGCTCATCCTGCCCGACCACCCCACGCCTATCGAGAAGATGACGCACACCTCCGACCCCGTTCCCTTTCTTTTATACCGCAGCGACGAGGAGAAGGGAAACGGCGCAACGTGCTTTGACGAGGACGAGGCGGCAAAGCGCGGGCTCTTTTTGCCGCGCGCGTGCGAGCTGATGGGTGCCTTTCTGCGCTGAATCAAAAAAACACACCCGCACGGGGATTTGAATGTGCTGTTTCGCCCGACCTCCGAAAAAATCGGACGGGCGGGCATTTTTTACCTTTGAATTTTGAAAAACACCCTTTCAACGCTTGCAATTTGTAAAATGTTATACTATAATATAGTCAAACAAAATGAAAAGGGGTGAAACACCATGGAAGCGTTTGATGAAAAAGCTCTCGCCGCACGCCAACACGAGCTTGATGTGGACAAGTGGCTGGCAAGCGAAGCCGCAGGGTACGACCTTTGCGGATCCTTCACGTTCTGCGCCCGCTGCGAGAAGTTCGAGCAGCATCCCTGCGCCCGCGCCGAGGCGCGCTGGCTGGAGGAGCAGGCGCGCGAGGAGGAGGCATTCGGCGAAGAACAGGAAGTGACCGAGGAAAACCCCGAACTTTTGACGTCCGAAGAAGCCGAGGAAGACGCGGTAGAGCCCGAGGCAGCCGTGGAAGAAGACGAGGCAGCCGGGGACGAGGAGATCGCAGCCGCCGAGGCGCCCGCCGAGGACGAGGAGGAAGGCTCCGAAGAAGCATCCGCCGCCGAGGAAGAAACCGAAGAAGCGAACGAAGACGAGCCCGCCGCAGATGCGCCCGAAGAGGACGTTCCCGCCGCCCCGCCCGCGATGGCGGAAGTACCTGCGGGATACGAATTTGTCACGCGGTACCGCCGTTCCTTCAAGTCCCGCCTCATCCAGGACGAGAAGATGCAGGACTTTTACACCGACATCAAGAACGCGTTCGCCGAGCTCACGGGCGTGAAGGCGCGTCTGAGCCGCCACTGCGAGAACTTCCGTTTCCACGCCGAGCGCATCGCAAAGCTCAACGTGGGCGGCAAGACGCTCACCTTATACCTCGCGCTCGACCCGCAGCAGTACGAGGACACCAAGTACCGCTATGAGGACGTCTCCGACCGCAAGACGTATGCGGAGACGCCCATGAAGGTGCGCATCACGAGCAAGCGCATGGTGAAATATGCGCGCGAACTGCTCGCCGACCTTGCGCAAAAGTACGGCATCACGATCACGGGCACCATCCCCATGGACTATCACTATAAATATCAGTCGGACGAAGCCCTCATCAAAAAGGGTCTCATCAAGCCCTACGAAGTGCTCGTGAAGAAAAAGAAGAAATGATCTGCATCCGGCGCGAAAGATGCGGGGCGGCGGTCACCGATGTGACCGCCGCCCCTTCTTTATTCCGAAAAATTTTACCCTATTCCTCGCCGAAGGTGAACTCGCCGCCCTGTTCGTCCACGATGACGGTGGCGCCCGCGTGGATGCGACCCTGCAGGATCTCCTCCGAGAGGCGGTCCTCGATGCGGCGGCGCACGATGCGCTTTAAGGGGCGCGCGCCGAACTCCTCGCTGTACCCCTCGTCCACGAGCAGGGTCATGGCGCGCCCGCTCACTTTGAGCACGATGTCGCGCGACGCGAGCCGCTTCGCAAGGGAGGCGACGATCTTCTCGCAGATGCGCAGCGCGTCCTCGCGCGTGAGCTTGTGGAAGATGATGATGTCGTCAAGACGGTTGAGAAATTCGGGTTTGAACTGCTTTTTGAGCGCCTCCTCGATTCGCCCCTTCATGTCCTCATATTCCTTGACGGCGCTGCTCGAATAAAAGCCGAGCGGCGCCGATTCGCGCACCTCGTGCGCGCCCACGTTGCTCGTTAAAATGATGACGGTGTTCTTGAATGACACAACACGTCCCCGGCTGTCGGTGAGTCTGCCGTCGTCCAGGATCTGCAGGAGCAGGTTGAAAACGTCGGGGTGCGCCTTCTCCACCTCGTCAAATAAGACGACGGAGTAGGGATTGCGGCGGATGCGCTCGGTGAGCTGTCCGCCCGCCTCGTCGTAGCCCACATACCCCGGGGGCGCGCCGATGAGTTTGGAGACGCTGCTCTTCTCCATATATTCGGACATATCGAGGCGGACGAGCATCTTCTCGTCCCCGAACATACTCTCGGCGAGCGCCTTGGAAAGGTCGGTCTTGCCGACGCCCGTGGGGCCCACGAAGATGAAGGAGCCGATGGGCTTGCCCGCGTCTTTGAGCCCCGCCCGCGCGCGGCGGATGGCTTTCGCAACGGCGGTGACCGCCTCGTCCTGCCCCACGATGCGGCGGTGAAGGTCCTCTTCAAGGCGCATGAGCTTTTCGCTCTCCTCCTCGGTGAGGCGGGCGACGGGCACGCCCGTCCAGCCGCTCACGATCTCGGCGACTTCCTCGCCGCCGATGGCGAGGTGGGTCTGCGAACGCTGCTTGTTCCATGCCGCGCGCCCCTCTTCCGCCTTTTTGGTGAGGGCGGCGATCTCCTTGTCGAGGCGGGCGGCGGAGACGGGATCCTTCCACTTTTCCGCCTTCTCGCGGTTGGCTTTGAGGCGGGCGAGCTTTTCCTCCGCCTCGCGGAATTCCTCCGGCCCCGTGTAGGCGTTGAGGCGGGCGCGGGAGGCGGCTTCGTCGATGAGGTCGATCGCCTTGTCGGGCAGGAAGCGGTCGGTGATGTAGCGGTCGGAGAGGCGCACCGCCGCCTCGATGGCGTCCTCGGTGATGACGACGTTGTGATGCGCCTCGTATTTGTCCTTGATGCCGCGCAGGATGGCGACGGTATCGTCAAGAGAGGGTTCGGCGACGATGACGGGGGTGAAGCGGCGCTCAAGCGCGGCGTCCTTTTCGATATATTTGCGGTACTCCTCGAGGGTGGTCGCGCCCACCGTCTGCAATTCCCCGCGCGAGAGCATGGGCTTTAAGATGTTGGAGGCGTCCATCGTGCTGTCCGACGAGGAGCCTGCGCCCACGATCATGTGGATCTCGTCGATGAATAAGATGATGTTTTGGTTGCGGCGGATCTCCCCCACGACGTCCTTCAGACGCTCCTCGAAGTCGCCGCGGTAGCGCGCGCCCGCCACCAGCCCCGCAAGGTCGAGGGAGAACACCGTCTTGCCGCGCAGAAGCTCGGGCACCTTGCCCGTGACGATCGCCTGCGCGAGCCCCTCCACCACGGCGCTCTTGCCGACGCCCGGCTCGCCGATAAGCACGGGGTTGTTTTTGGTGCGGCGGGAGAGGATCTGCACCACCTTCTCGATCTCCTTCCTGCGGCCGATGACGGGGTCGATCTTCCCCTCGCGCGCCTTCTGCGTGAGGTCGGTGCCGTAGGCGAGCAGCTCCTCGGAGAGCGGCGACGCGCCGCGCGGACGGGCATGGGCGAGCGGCTCGGGCGTCTCCTCCGCCTCGTCCGTTCCGATGAACGCCTCCGCCTTGGCGACGAGCGCAGGAAGGTCGATGTTCATGCTCTTCAGAAGATAGACGGCGAGGCAGTCGTCCAGCGTGAGGATCGCCATGAGGACGTGCTCGGTGCCCGTGATGGGATGCTCCTCCTCCGACTGCATGGAAAATTCGCGCGCTAAATCAAAGATGCGCTTGGTGCGCGGCGTAAAGCCCTGCACGGGCGAGGAATGCTGCAGGATGCGGCGGAAGAGGTCGCGGTAGCGCTCCAATCCGACGCCCGCCTCCGCAAGCAGCCTGCTCGCGGTGCTGTCCGTGACGCAGAGCATGGCGAGGAGCAGATGCTCGCTGCCGACATAGGACGTGTGATAGTGCTGCGCCGCCTCGCGGGAGAGTTCCACCGCCTGGCGCAGGTGGTCGGAGAATCCGGATACATTCAAAGGTTCCATAGCGTTATTCCAAACTGATCTGCATGGCGCGGATGGCTTTGCCCGCATATTCGGCGCGCCATGCGTCCTGCCCCTCCTTGTCGAGCGGGGCGCCGTTCAAACGGTTGATGCTCGCGGGACGGAGCGCGGCGGCGAGCTCGTCCAGCTCGCGCATCCACTCGTCGTCCTCGCCCTCATAGGTGAAATACCCGAGCGCCAGCCCCGTCTTGACGTCGGAGAGGCGGCGCAGAAATTCATGCTCTTCCAGAAGGCGGCAGTTGGTGAGCACGCCGTAGGCGCGGCACAGCTTGTCCTTTAAGGCGAGCCCGCCCTCCGCCTTCATGCGGGCGCGCTCCAGAAGCTCCGTCTCCACGACGGCGTTCACCGCCTCCCCCACGATGGAGAGGATCTCCTCCTCTGAGACGCCCAGCGTCACCTCGTTGCTCACCTGAAAAAAATCGCCCTCCGCGCCGCTGCCCTCGCCGTAGGCGCCGCGCGCCGTCAGGCCCAGGCGCATGAGCTCGGGAATGACCTCCTTCGCCATCCGTCCCCTGCGCGAGAGCGCGGGCAGAAAGAGCATGACGGAGGCGCGCAGCCCCGTGCCGAGGTTGGTGGGACAGGCGGTGAGGTAGCCGAACTGCTCGTCGAAGGCGAAGGGAACGGTGTCGGAAATGGCGTCGTCCAGCCCCGTGATGCGCTCCCATGCGCGCGCGAGGTCGAAGCCGTGCATGAAGTACTGCTCGCGGACATGGTCCTCCTCGTTCACCATGACGGAGATGATCTCGTCCGAGGAGATGAGCGCCGCGGAGATGCGGCGGTTGCGGATGAGGTCGCGCGAGATGAGGTTGCGCTCCTGAAGGAGCGCCATGCGCTCGGCGGGCAGATTTTTGAGCTCGTAGAGCGCGAACTGATCGACGTCGGAGAGCGCCGCCGCCACGAGGCGGACGATCTCCATCGCCTGCTCCTCGGCATGGGCGTCCTTCAAGAGCCTGCCGGGGAAGGGGTAATCGGCAAAATTGCGCGCCAGCCGCATCCGCGTGGAGACGGCGACGCTCTCAAAGCTCTCCCGTACCGCGCTCATGCCTCCTCCCCCTGTTCCTTCAGCGAACGAAGTTCCTGTTCGAGGCGGCGGGCGGCGGCATAGTCCTTGTCGCGCATCGCCCCTTCGAGCTGCTCGCGCAACGAGGCGCGCCGCGTGACGTAGGCGCGCGTGCGGTCGTACTCCTCCTCGGTGTGCACCTCGGGGCGCTTGCCCGTGTGGCGGAGCTTGCCCTGGATGCCGCGCACGGTGGAGGTGAGCTCCTCGCGGAAGGCGTCGTAGCACTTCGCGCAGCCCAACAGCCCCGTGGCGCGGAATTGCTCCAACGTCGTGCCGCAGACGGGACAGGCGGTATCCTCCCTGCCCGCGCCGTTCATGCGCGCGGAGAAGGAGTCGCGCTCGGGATAGAGCGCGCGGTAGCACTCGGGGCACAGCCGCACCGCGACCTCATGCCCCTCCGTCTTTCGGATAAAGGTTTGCGCGGGACGCTTCCCGCAGTTCTCGCAGAGCATTCTCTCCCCCTCCGCGTCGGTTATTTTTCTTGGGCGGAACTCTCCGCCCGCACTTCCTCAAAACGGTACTTCTGCGCGGCGGACGGGTATTTTTCCCTGTCCACCTCGGAGAGGAACATGGCAAGTGGGCGCACCCAGAGCGCCCGTTCGCCGTACAGAGCGCGGTAGACGACGTACTCCTCCCCCGTCTCGCTGTGGCGGGCGACGCCCTCCACATAGTACTCCTTCCCCTTGAAGTGGCGGTAGACGCCGTGCACCGTGACGTTACGCATCGCCCTCTCCGCACAGATCGGGGCGGGCGGCGCGCAGGTAGTCGTACGCGCCCGCGACCTCGGGGATGTGGTACTTCCCGTAGGCGCACTCGGCGGCGAGGTAGTGTTTTCCCTCCACCGTCTCCTGCGAAATGCGCACGAGCTCCGACCATTTCAGAAAGAACCTGTCCGCCTCCGCCCTGCCGCTCTCCTTCCAATAGATGCCCTCCTCATAGACGGCGAACATCCCCTTGGCGCGCGCGAACGCAAACAGCGAGCGCACGGCGAAGAACAGCCCGAACACGCCCAGGATACAGCCGACGAGCAGAAAGTCCGCCCAGAGGGCGACGATGAGCGCGCCCGCCACGACGAGCACCGCGCCGACGAGCGCCATCATGAGCGACCTCCTGCGGCGCTGCGCGTCGGGCAGCAAAAATTTCGTGCGGGGGGTAAATCTGACGTTGGCGCGCCGTTCCCCGCGCGGCGGCTGTTCGCCGAGCAGGGCGAGCCCGCGTTCCTCGATGGCGGCATACAGCCGCTCCTTGCCGTCCGTTTCGATGAGGGCGCGCGGGGCGTCCCCCTTCTTCATCACATAGTGCGCGGGCATCTCCATGACGACGCTCCACCTGCCGCGCTCCTGCGGCTGCGTGCGCGTGCAGACGGAGTGAAAGCGGATGTCGCGGTAGGGCACTTTGATGGGCTTTCTGCTCCCCTCCGCCCCGCGGATGAGCAGCGCGTCGGCGGTAAATTCCGCCAGCGTCCCTTCCCCCACGAAGAAGCACGCCTCCCCATTCATGCGCTCGACGAAGTCGAGGTGGGTGCGCGTTCCCTCCTGCGCCAGCTTCCCGGACAGGAGCGCGAGCAGCGCGAATACAACGGCGCCCGTCGCAAAGCAGCCCGTCAGAATGTAATAGAGCGTGGCGTTCTCCTCGGCGGAAGCGCTCATTTCCAATAAAATGACGACGATGAGCACGCCGACAAGGCAGGCGACGGCGAGGATGGCGGCGGCGAGAAGGCAGGCGTTATACGCCTTGGCGAGCCTCTGCAAAGAAGCCGCCTTCCTGCGGCGCGCCTCCTCGGCCTGCGGCAGCGGAACAATTTTCATACGATCTCCCGAACGTAAAAAACCGACACGCGCACCCGAAACGGGTACGCGCGGACGGATGGCTTATTTTTCCGCATCGGGCTTTTCCCGTCTGCGGGCGGCAAAGTGCACCCTCTTCCACGGGGAGAAGAAGATGACGGCGAGCACCTGCAGCGGAATGCCGATGAAGTAGACGTAGACGACGGGCACGGCATCCATGTCCACGCCGCACACGAGGGCGGTGAGGTGGATGCAGGCGAGCACCGTCCAGATGAGCACGGTGATGGAGAGGATGCGCACCCAGCCGTAGTGCCAGATGCAGGAAAAGACGAGCGTGACGATGGCGGACGCGGGCACGGCATAGAGAAAGGCGAGCCACTTTTCGTCCAGCGCGGGCGCGCCGATGCCGATAAAGACGAAGCAGACGACGGCGGCGAGCCAGCACAGCCCCACCGAGAGCACCATCGTGATGGCGCGGCGCAGAAGGCGGGTCTTTTTGGGCAGAACGGGCGCCTCGGCGTGCTCCCTGACGAGGTCGTCCACCGACACGTTGAAAAGGTCGGCGAGCTGCACCAGAATGCGCACGTCGGGGATGCCGTTGCCCTGTTCCCACTTGGAGACCGACTTGTCCGAATAGTTGATCTTTTCGGCAAGTTCGAGCTGGGTCATATTCGCCATGCGCCTGAGCCGCATGATGTTTTTACCGATGGTGGTAGCGAGAACGTCCTCTTCCATGCCCATATTATACCCCATTCGGCGGGCATTGTCAACGGCTTTTTGCATCTCTACTGTGCGTAGAGTGTGAAAATCAAACTCTACTTGCGCAGATCTTGCGGATATTGCAGGAAAAATCACGAGCCTTGCCGAAAGATGCCGCCATCGGGCGAACGCTGTACCCTTTTCTCGTCGCCCTGCACCCTTTTCTCGTCATCCCGATGGAGCCGGGAGGCGTGCGCCAAACGGCGCACGCCTCCCGGCGACGCGATCCCCCTGTAATCGAACGCCCCCTTCGATCGGCTTATACTCGTCCCGCAATGAGAAAAGCGCCTCCCGTGCAGGGGAGGCGCTCCGAAGGGGCGGTTATCATCCATGACAGATGGCAAATAAACAGGCGACCCGCCGAAAGCGTTCTTAAAAATCAGCCGCGGACTTCTTCCAGCACGAGCACCTCGTAGGGCGCCAGCGCGACGTCGCCCGTGCACTGCTTGCCCGTCAGAAGGTCGGTATACGTTCCCGCAAGGGTGAGCGTGCCCGCTCTGCCCTCCGTTTCGAGCGCGATGATGCCCTGCGTCCTGCCGCTGCGTGCGACGAGCGCGACATTTTGAGAGGCGGGCGCGACGGGCGCGACGCCCACGAGCCGCAGCAGTGTCTCCTCGTCGGGCACGCCGCCCAGCACGATGACCTTTCCCTTGCCGACCTTGCGCTGCGTGACGGCGGGAAGCCCCTTGAATTCGCCGTTTGCGAACATGGCGAGCGCCTCGGCGCCGCGCAGGTCATACGCCGCAAAGCAGGTGTCGAACGCGGACATGCCCCCCTCCGACCACGTCACGCGGGTGTCGCTGTTGCCGAGCGGGAGGTCGAATTTTTCGTACACGCCCGCCAGCTCCTCCAAAAATTTGTGCGGCGCGTCGGGGTACTTGCTCGCGTACTCCGTCATGATATCGGTCATGGGTCCCGCGATCCACGTTCCGCCCGCCTTCACCCATTCCAGGATGCGCGCGGGCAGGTCGTGCTCCTCCGCCGAAAAGAGGAAGGGAGAGAGCAGCACGTCGTACCCCTCGAGCGGATGCGCCGTGTCGATGACGTCCACGTTGTGGCGGCGCAGCGGCTTATGGAAGCGCTCCGAGAGGATGTCGCGGTAGCTGAAGTTCTGCAGCATGGGCGCGTATTCCGCCATCTTGAAGACGGTGGAGGAATAGTGCAGCGCAATTTTGGACTGCACGCGGGTGCCCGTCAGAAAGGCGGCGCAGCGTTCAAATTCCTTGGCGGCGCGGGCGACTTCCTCGGTGACGCGGTACGCCCTGCCCGCCGTGTTGAAGAGCGCGCCGTGCGCGAGCTCGTGCCCGTTGGGGTGGGCGCGGAACAGCCAATATTCCACCATCTCCGCCCCCTTCGCGACGGGCAGCCAGGTGTTGACGTAAGACGCCCCCTGCGGACGGTGACCGCAATTTGCAAAGGTGCTGCCGTTCCAGCCGACCTGCGTCTCCGTCACCCAGAAGGGACGGTTCTTTACGGGGCGCAGGAAGTCATATCCGAACGCGGTGCGCGGAAGGTCGGCGGCGGGTTCGTAGTGATTGTACTGCACGACGTCGAGCTTCTCGTTGAGTTCGTAATACCCTAAAAGGTTGGTCGCCATCATGTCCGTGCCGACGGGTGCGTCCGAAAGTTCGTGCAGAATTTCCGCCTGCTCGTTGACATAGGAGATGATGTTCCCGCACTGGAAGCGGATCCACTCCGTCTGCAGGGAGGGGTGCTCCCAGCGGCTCCTGACGGGCGGGATGACATCGTCGAAGGAAGCGTATTCGAGCGACCAGCGCGCCGTCTTCCACGCATCGTTGAGCGCCTCCACCGTCTTATACTTATTTTTTAAGTATGTACGGAACTTTTTCTGACAGTTCTCGCAATAGCACCCCTCGTTATAGGGGAAGATCTCGTTGTCGATCTGCCAGCCGATGACGCCCTTCTTTTTGCCGAAGCGCTTGGCGAGCTCCCTTGTGATGATGCGGTTCTTCTCGCGCATGACGGGCGATGATTTGCAGGGATGGCAGCGGGAGAACACCTCGGTGCGCGTCTTATCGGGCAGAACATTGCGCGTTTCGGGATATTTTTCGAGCAGCCAGCGGGGCGGCGTGCAGGTGGGCGTGCACATGATGACGTCGACGCCCGCCGCGATGAGCTTATCGACGGCGCGCTCCAGCCAGCCGAAGTCGAACTTCCCCTCCTGCGGCTCCATCTTGCCCCACGCAAATTCGGCGACGCGCACGACGTTGACGCCCGCCTCCTTCATGCGGACGATGTCGCGCTCCACTTCGTCCTCGTCCCATACCTCGGGGTAGTACGCTGCCCCGACATACAACTTTTCCATATTTTCCTCCGATGAATTTTTTATCGTATCCGTAAAGAATGAATGCAGACCCGCATTTTTCCCTTACGGTATATCATCAGTATACCATCCCCTCCGCGCGCTGTCAATCGCTGCGCATGATATTTCCGAAGGCAAATGCCGCCCTGCGGATAAATTCCGCACGGCGGCTGTCCCTTGCATTCAACAAAAGAGCCCATCGTGCGATGAGCTCTTTTGTTCTCAACTTTTTTACTTGTTGAAATATCTCTTGAGCAGCCCCTTGAAGCCTGCGCCGTGGCGCGCCTCGTCCTTCGCCATCTCGTGCACGGTGTCGTGGATGGCGTCGTAGCCGAGTTCCTTGGCACGCTTGGCGAGCATGAGCTTGCCCTCGCACGCGCCCGCCTCGGCAGCCGCGCGCATCTCCAGATTCTTCTTGGTGGAATCGGTCACCACTTCGCCCAGAAGTTCGGCGAACTTGGAAGCGTGCTCCGCCTCCTCAAAGGCATAGCGCTTGTACGCCTCGGCGATCTCGGGGAAGCCCTCGCGCTCGGCGACGCGCGCCATCGCAAGATACATTCCGACCTCCGTGCATTCGCCCGTGAAGTTGGCGCGCAGCCCCTCCATCACTTCCTTGTCCTCCACAACGCCGTCGCCGACGTGGTGCTCGCACGCGAACGCCTTCTCCTCAATGGCTTCGAACTTCTTCGCGTGGCAAACGGGGCACTCCATCACATCATCCGCGACGATCTCGCCGCAAACAGCACATCTCTTCATAAATCATTCTCCTTTTTGGTTTTTGGATTTTGTGCCCTTATTATATCATAAATGAGATTGAATATCAATAGTTTTCAGAAAAGTTTTTCCAGAATTTTTTGGAGATCGCGGAAATCGGCGGCAAAACAGGTAGCGCCCGCCCCTTCGAGCTGCGCGCGGGAACGGTATCCCCACAGGGCGGAGATGCCCTTCATGCCCGCGTTGCGCGCGACGCGCGCGTCCGGTTCGCCGTCCCCCACAAAGGCACACTCCGCAGGCGACACGCGCAGTTTCAGCGCGGCGTATCTTGCGAGGGAGGGATCGGGCTTGCAGGGGAACATCCCCGTGTCCCCGCCGATAAAGTCGAAGAGCCCCTCCGGGAAGAAGCGCGCGAGGACGTGCTGCGCCGCATCCTGCGGCTTGTTGGTGATGACGGCAAGCTTTATCCCCTGCTCTTTAAGGGCGGCAAGCACGGGCTCTTCATCGGGAAAGAGGCGGGTATGTGCTGCGTCATCCGTCGCAAAGCGGGTGCGGAAGTCCTCATACACGGCGTCCACGTCGGGGCAAGCGGCGGGCAGCGCGCGCTCGATGAGCAGCTTCGCCCCGTCCCCCACATAGGAGCACGTCTGCGCGTAGGAAATTTCAGGATAGCCGAACTTCTTGAGCGAGACGTTGACGCACGCCATGATGTCGGGAACGGTGTCGAGCAGCGTTCCGTCCAGATCGAAAAAGACTGCTTTTAACATAGTAGCTCCGAACGTCACATTTTTTCGGGGACGCCGATGCCCAGAAGGGCGAGCCCGTTTTTGAGCACGGTGCGCGTCGCCTGCGTGAGCGCCAGACGGAAGGCGCGCACGTCCCCCTCCGCCTGCATGATCTTGCATTCGAGATAGAACTTATTGAAGAGCTTTGCGGTGTCGAGCAGACAGCGCGAGATGAGGGAGGGCTCGTACTTTTCCGCCGCCTGTTCGACCGCCTTGGGGAAGGCGGCGAGCTGTTTTAAGAGCTCCGCCTCCGCCGCGCAGGGAGTGAGGTCGGGCACGCCGCAAGCAATGCCCTCCGCCTGCGCCTTTGCGAGCACCGAGGAGGCACGCGCGCAGGTGTATTGCAGGTAGACGCTCGTTTCGCCGTCGAAGTTGAGGGCGCGGTCGTAAGAGAAGGTGATGTCCTTGATCTTATTGTTGCACAGCGCGCCGAAGGCGACGGCACCCACGCCGACCAGCTCCGCCACGTCGTCCTTGTTTTCCAGAGACGGGTTCTTTTCTTCGAGCACGGCGCGCGCCTTTTCGACGCAGCGGGAGAGGACGTCCTCCAGCCACACCACCTTGCCCTTGCGCGTGGACATGGCGCCGTCCTCCAGGGACACCATGCCGTAGGCGACGTGCACCATGTCCTTCGCCCAATCCCTGCCCATGAGCTCGAGCACCTTGAAGAGCTGCTTGAAGTGCAGGTTCTGCTGATAGGCGACGACGTAGAGACACTTTGCAAAGTGATAGGTCTCATGACGGTAGATGGCGGCGGCGAGGTCGCGCGTTAAATACAGCGACGCCCCGTCCGAACGCAGAATGAGCGCGGGCGGCATCCCGTATGGCTCCAGATCGACGATCTGCGCCCCCTCGCTCTCCTTCAGGAGGTGTTTTTCTTGGAGCTCCTCCACGACGGGCGCCATTTTGTCGGTATAAAACCGCTCGCCCGCGTAACTGTCGAAGGTGATGTGCAGGCGGTCGTAGATGGTCTGCACATAGGCGAGGGTGAGCGATTTGAACCAATCGAAGAGCTCGTTCGCCTCCTTGTCGCCGCTCTCGATGAGGCGGAAATATTCGCGCGCCTCCGCCTCCATCGCCTCGTCCGCCTCGTTGTTGAAGCGCACATACAGCTCGTTGATGGCGTGGATGCCCCCCTGCTGCACCCTCTCCTTGTCCCCCCACTTTTTGTAGGCGGCGATGAGCTTGCCGAACTGCGTGCCGTAGTCGCCCAGGTGGTTGATGCCCACGGCGCGGTAGCCGAGGAAGTTGAAGATGCGGTACAGCGCGCCGCCGATGACGGTGGTGGAGAGGTGTCCGATGTGGAAGGGCTTGGCGATATTGACGGAGGAATAGTCGATGCAGACGACTTTCCCCCCACCCATGTCCGAGGAGCCGTACCGCTCACCCTCCGAGAGGATGCGCGCGAGCACGTCCTTTGCCAGCCCCGCCTTGTTGACTTTGAAGTTGAGATAGCCGTTGAGCGCCGTCACTTCGGCGATGACGTCATCGGGGGAGATGGCGGCGGCGAACTCCTGCGCAATGGCGACGGGGCTCTTGCGCATCGTCTTGGCGAACTTAAAGCAAGGGAGCGCATAGTCCCCCATCGCGGGATCGGGCGGCACTGAAAGAAGCTGCGCGATCTCCTGCGCGCTCACCCCGTCCACCGGTATCTTTTCTGCGATATACTGTCTGTAATCCATATCCTGACCTTCGTCTGTTTTTTCGTTCATTTTACCACAAATTTTCGCAAATGGCAAACGAAAGATTTGCGTGAAAAAAAGAAATAGGCTATAATATCTGTATAAAAAAGGCGAACGCACGAAGGGGCGCCCTCCGCCCCCTCCCGTCCCTCGGAGCGCACCCCCGCCGCGGGCTGCAAAAGGGCTGCGCGGACACTCTTTTGTGCGAACGCACCAGACTATTTTTTGGAGCGATACTATGAAACTCGGCGTCGTAGGACTGCCCAATGTGGGAAAATCCACCCTCTTCAACGCCATCACGCACGCAGGTGCGGATGCCGCGAACTATCCCTTCTGCACCATCGAGCCCAACGTCGGCGTGGTGGCAGTGCCCGACGAGCGGCTCGACAAGCTCGCCGCGCTCTACAACAGCAAGAAGATCACCCCCGCCATCATCGAATTTGTCGACATTGCGGGGCTCGTGAAGGGCGCCAGCCACGGCGAAGGGCTGGGGAACAAGTTCCTCTCGCACATCCGCGAGGTGGACGCCATCGTGCACGTCGTGCGCTGCTTCGAGGACGAGAACGTCACCCATGTAGAGAGCACCGTCGACCCCGTGCGCGACATCGAGACCATCAATCTGGAGCTCATCCTCGCCGACATCGAGGCGGTGCAAAAGCGCATGGACCGCATCAAGAACGCGGCGCGCGGCGGCGCGGACAAGAGCGCGGCGGCGGAGTTCGCCTTCCTGCAAAAGCTGATGGCGCACCTCGAAAAGGAACAGCCCGCCCACGCGATGGAAGTGAGCGACGAGGAAAAGGAGCTGCTCGACAACCTCTTTCTGCTCTCCGCCAAGCCCGTCATCTACTGCGCGAACATCTCGGAGAAGGACATGGGCGCGGGCGAGGAGGACATCCCCCTCGTCGTCAAGGTGAAGGAATACGCCGCGAGCCACGGCGCGGGCGTCATCGTCGTATGCGCCAAGACGGAGGAGGAGCTCTCCCAGCTCTCCCCCGAGGAACAGGCGATGTTTTTAGAGGACTTCGGGCTCAAAGAGAGTGGACTCAACAAGCTCATTAAGGCGTCTTACGCGCTGCTCGGGCTCATCTCCTACCTCACCGCGGGCGAAAAGGAGACGCGCGCCTGGACGATCGTCAAAGGGACGAAGGCGCCGCAGGCGGCGGGAAAGATCCACACCGACTTTGAAAAGGGATTTATCCGCGCGGAAGTCGTCGAATGGCAGACGCTTCTGGAATGCGGCGGGCTTGCAGGCGCGCGCGAAAAGGGCAAGGTGCGCTCGGAGGGCAAGGATTACGTCATGAAGGACGGCGACGTCGTGCTGTTCCGCTTCAACGTCTGATCTCTTTGCGCTTGTTGAAAAACTTTTGAAAAAAGAAATAAGCCGCCCCTTTGCACAGCGTGCAAAGGGGCGGCTTATCTTGTAAATTGCTTTCGATGAAACAGAACGTCCGCTGCTTATGGAACGAGATCGGGCGCCCGTTCTTTCTCAAACGGTACCCGGTGCCCGGTTTACTTTTCGAGCGGGATGGGGCGCTTCTCCCCCACGAAGATGACACCCAGCGTGCCGGGACCGCAGTGCGAGCCGATGACGGGTCCCACGATCTGGCGCACCACCTTGGCATTCGGGCGCTTTTCGAGAATGAGATCGCGCAGCCAGTCGCCCTCGGCGGGGCAGTCGGCGTCCACCACATAGACGCTGCATTCCTCGTCGGCAAGTTCCGCGGCGACCTTTTCGGCAAGCGTGCGGATCGCCTTCTTCCTGCCGGAAATCTTGGCAAGGACGGTGAGCCCGCCGTCCGCGCCGATGGTGAGCATGGGTTTGAGCCCCAGCACGGTGCCCGCCACGGCGGCAAGCCCCGAGCAGCGCCCGCCGCGCTTCAGGTGCATCAGATCGTCCACCGTGAAATAGACGCAGACGCGGTCGGTGAACGTCTGCAAGAAGGACAAAATTTCCTCATCCGAGGCGCCCTTGTTCCACAGTTTTGCCGCCTCCTCCGCCTGAATGCCCGCGCCGAGCGAGATGGAATTGCTGTTGAACACCGTGCACTTGCGCTCGGGGAAGCGCTCCTTTAGCTCCTTTAAGGCAAGGTCGAGCGATTGGAACGTCCCGCTCAACTTGTGCGAAAAGCTGACGTAGAGGATGTCCTCCCCCTTCTCAAAATAGGGCGTTAAAAACTTTTTGTAGTCCTCGGGATTGAGCGCCTGCGTCTTGGGAACGTTGCCCGCGCGCACAAGGTCGTAAAATTTTCTGAAATCGGTCGCCTTGCCCAGATCGTAGTAGTACTCCTGCCCGTCGATGTAGTAGGGCATGGAGATGTAGTCCAGCCCCAGCTCCTCGGCACGGGTGAACCATAGCTCGCCGTTGGAATCAAAAATCAATCTGCTCATATTCTATCCTCTTCCTTCCTTTGAATGTGTCATTTATTTTTATGACGTTCGTCATGAGTATTTTACTATTCTTTCCCCCGTTTGTCAACACAATTCAACATATTTTTTGGAGCTGCGGGGGCGTGCCGCAGGCGCGGCGGCGCGGCTTTCGTTGACAAATGCGGGAGGATCTGGTATAGTATCGGCATGATACGCAAACTTACCGCACAGGACAGGGCGGATTTTGTCGCCATGTCCGAAGAATTTTATGCCTCCCCCGCCGTGGAACATGACATTCCGCGCGAATTTCACCTCAACGCCTTTGACGAAATGATGCGCTCCGACGCCTATCTCGAAGGGTATCTGCTGCTGGACGGCGACCGGGCGGCGGGCTTTGCACTGCTGCAAAAAACATACTCGCGCGAGGCGGGCGGGATGTGCCTGTGGATCGACGAAATTTACCTGCGCCCCGCCTTCCGCGGAAAGGGGCTCGCAAAGGAGTTTTTTGCCTTTGCGGAGACGCTGGGCGTCCCGCGCCTGCGCCTTGAAGTAGAACCCGAAAACGAACGCGCCGAATCGCTCTACCTTCGGCTCGGCTTCCGCCATCTCCCCTATCGCTCGATGATCAAGGGAAGGTGAGTATTCACCCTTGCCCTGCAAAGCGGGCGGCGGCGCGCTCCATGCGCGCCCTTTTTTTGCCCCGTAAGGATGAGAAAAATGCAGGTCGCGCAACACGTCCCCCCTCGGCGGCGGAAAGAACGTGCCATTAAACGGCGCGGGGCGGCTCCCCTTTCGGGAGCCGCCCCGCGCCGAGAATATCGATCATTCTCCTAACGCATATCCTGATATAATGATAGGTCGATTTGTTCCGGATTTGTCCAGACAAACAGATATGTATCGTTATCCACATAAAATGAATAATCTGCAACGCTTTCCCTTAACATATTACACATAGGATCCTCAAACCACGATATTCCGACAATATAATTCCCATGATAATCCCCAAAAAATCCCGTGATCTCAATGTCCTCCACGGAGTTGAGTTCCCTCGGGGTAACATCATCTTCTTTCAGGATAACGTCAAAATTGTCGAAAAAAGATTGTTTGATCACCTCTTCTTCCTGAACCGTTAAAACAAGATGTTTCGCGGCACTATAAATAACATGCATTCCTCCCAGATCTTCGTACGATATAATTCCCTTTTCATACGCCTCTTGCAGTCTATAAAACGCCTTTTGTCCGCCGCACGCTACGAGGCTCAACCCCATTGCAAGCAGCATCGCACCTGCAAGCAGTGCAGAAAATAACTTTTTCATGCCTTGCCTCCCTTCTTATTCAAACACGATCCCTTCCGGATTTGTCCAAATCAACGTATAGGTACCATCCGCACGATAAAAAGTCAAGCCCTCGACTCTATATGTCCAAACATTCGTGAGTGCCGATTCGTATGCCTTCACGCGAACCGCATAATACCCGTGGTAGCACCCTTCATACGTCAAAATCTCAATTTCGTCTGCCGATGAATATTTCAATCCGCTCATGTTAAGATCCTCGGCAATTTCCTGACTGTTCTCAAAAAAAGATTGTCTGATCGCGGCATCCTCTTCCTCCGTAAGATAAAGAGGCTCCGAGCCTGCTTGTTGATTTGCGTGTATTTGTTTCAAATCCTCATACGATATGATCTCTCTTTCATACGCCTCTTGCAGTCTATAAAACGCCTTTTGTCCGCCGCACCCCGCAAGGCTCAAGCCCATTGCAAGCAGCATTGCGCCTGCAAGCAGTGCGGAAAATAACTTTTTCATACCTTGCCTCCCTTCTCATTCAAAAACGATCCCTTCCGGATTTGTCCAAACTAAAATAAAATTCCAATATGGACATGAAAATTCAACGTCTTCAACCTCGAACGACCACAGTGCTGTGAGCGCCGATTCAAATGCAAGCACATACACCACATAACATCCTTGAAAACATCCGTAAAATGAGAGAATTTCTATTTCATCCGGTGACGAAAATTCCAAATCTATATTTCCGAGATCCGAGGAAAGAGCTTTGGCGATCTCTTGGCTGTTTTCAAAAATAGATTGTCTGATTGCGGCATCTTCCTCCGCCGATAGAGGAGGAAATTCCGAACCATTTTTATGTTCTTCGTGTATTTGTTTCAAATCCTCATACGATATGATCTCTCTTTCATACGCCTCTTTCAGCGTGTAAAACGCCTTATGTCCGCCGCACGCTGCAAGGCTCAAGCCCATTGCAAGCAGCATTGCACTTGCAAGCAGTGCGGAAAATAACTTTTTCATACCTTGCCTCCCACTTCACAAATTCTCGTTTTTGACCTGTTCGATACGCCGCGTCGCCTCTTCATCGGAAACGGGGCGCGAAAAGTATGCCGACCTTACTGCCTGCACCCAATAGCCGTCCTCTTCCCGTCCCAAACGGAGCACAACATATCCCGTCACTTTTTCTTTCTTGAACACTTTCAGTTCGAGAAAGCCAACCGACTTTTTTCCCGAAGGATCATACCACGCATAGCCGATCATCCGTCCGTCTCCATCTTGCGCTTTGGGGAGTTCGTCCGCCATAAATTCACATTTTTGAGAGAAGAACACCATCGCATTCCCTTCATACAGCACATCGATGCGCGCAACGTCCGTGCGAATCGATATCATGGCATCGTCCTCATCGTCAAGTTTCATTGTAAACCGGGAAATATTTTCCATCGGCGACGTACGCCCGTCCGCCATCTCCCCGAGGTCGGCAAGTTCCGGCGCCTCACGCTCCGTTACCTTTCCGCACGCCGCGATCCCAACACACAGCGTCAGAAGCAGAATCCCCGCAAGAAGGCAGGAAAGCATCTTTTTCATGACAGCTCCTCCTGTTCAAAAAGTCTGTCGGGATCCGTCCATACAAATATGTATTCATTCAATGGAAACAAAAACGCACTTTTTCCGATATACTCCCTTCGCAATAGTCCTGTCTTGTCCTCATACCATGCCATCGTCACAACGTAATATCCGTTGAATTTCCCGTGATAATATGTGACCGAGATCTCCTCTTCCGCGTCGGGGACGGGACCCGACACGTCCTTGTCCTGCATCACCGTATCGAAATTCTCAAAAAAGGACTGTTTGATGGTTTCCTCTTCCTGCAACGATAATTTCTGTTCTTCCGGGAGCACATAATTTTTGTGAATTTCCAGAACGTCCGCATATTCAACAAGACCGTTTTGATATGCCGCCTCCAACGTATAGAATGCCTGCGTGGCTTTTGAGCCGCACGCTGCAAGGCTCAAGCCCATTGCAAGCAGCATTGCACCCGCAAGCAATGCGGAAAATAACTTTTTCATGCTATCCCCCCTTCTCATTCAAAAACGATCCCTTCCGGGTTTGTCCAAATCCATGTGTAAGTACCATCCGTTTAATAAAAAGTCAAATCCTTGACCTTATATGACAAAACGTGCGCGAGCACCGATTCAAAAGCCTTCACGCGAACCGCATAATACCCGTGGTAGCGCCCTTCATACGTCAAAATCTCAATTTCATCCGCCGATGAATATTCCAATCTCATGTGATGCTCCTCGGCAATTTCCTGACTGTTCTCAAAAAAAGATTGTCTGATCGCGGCATCCTCTTCCTCCGTAAGATAAAGAGGCTCCGAGCCTGCTTGTTGATTTGCGTGTATTTGTTTCAAATCCTCATACGATATGATCTCTCTTTCATACGCCTCTTGCAACGAATAAAATGCCTTTTGTCCGCCGCACGCCGTGAGACTCAAGCCCATTGCAAGCAGCATTGCACCCGCAAGCAGTGCAGAAAATAACTTTTTCATACCTTGCCTCACTTTCAAAATTTCAGTTGATCGTTGCCCTTCATATCTGTCTTGATCGTACATCGGTCTGTCCCCCTTTGGGCAAAATGCTCTTATGATGATTATATTATACACCTCTTAATCATAAAACGCAATATTTTTCCGAAAAATTATTTGTGGCGCGCATGGCGACACGCGGCGGCGGAATGAAAACGCCATCAGGCGGCGCGGGGCGGCTCCCCTTTCGGGAGCCGCCCCGCGCCGAAAATACCACCTGTTCCGGCGGCGCTCATCCGTTTGCAAAACGCCGGCGAGCGCTCATTCCACCCATTCGAGAAAGGGGCGGAAGGCGGAGGGAAGGGCGTAAAGTTCGCGCAGTTCGCGCGCCGTCACCCAGGTGTACGGCTGCAAAAATGCGCATACGTCCACAAGTTTTCCCGTCATCTGCCACTCGACATGGGTAAAAATATGCTTTGCGCGCTTTTGCCTGACGGCTTTGCCGAGGTCGGGCGCGCTCCCCTCGAAAAAGGGAAATTGCCACAGCCCCGCGAGCAGCCCCTTTGGGGGGCGCTTTTCGAGCGCGTACCGCCCGCCGCAGCGCAGAACGAGCACCTCCGCCTGCACGACGCGCCGCGCCCGCTTCTGCGCGCGCACGGGAAAAAGTTCCTCCGTGCCCGCAAGGTGCGCCCTGCACACCGCCGACCACGGGCAGCTCGCGCAGGCGGGCGCGCCGTTGGGCACGCAGACGATGGCACCCAGCTCCATGAGCGCCTCGCAAAAATCGGCGGTTTCTTCCGGGTACACCTCGCGCAGGAGCTGCGCATAGCGCGCTTTGGTGGCGGCTTCGTCGATGTTGGAGCCGTCCGCATACAGCCTGCTCAAAATGCGCAGCACGTTGCCGTCGACGGCGGGTTCGGGAAGCCCGAGCGCGATGGAGCACACCGCGCCCGCCGTGTAGTCCCCCACCCCGGGCAGCGCCCGCACGCCGCGAAAGTCGCTTGGAAACCCGTCCCGCGCGATGATTTTGGCGGCTTTGTGCAGGTTGCGCGCGCGGGAATAGTACCCCAGCCCCTCCCAGAGCTTTAAAACTTCCTCCTCGGACGCGGCGGCGAGCGCCTCGGGCGAAGGGAACGATCGCAAAAAGCGCACATAGCGCTCTTTGACCGCCTCCACGCGCGTCTGCTGGAGCATGAGCTCGGCGACGAGCGCCGTATACGGCGTGCGCGAATGCCGCCACGGAAGGTCGCGCTTATGAATACGGTACCACGCCAGAAGGGGTGGTACCGCGCTCTGCAAAAGTTCGTTCTTGATTTCTTCCATCAGAAGAGCCCCGAGATAACGCCATTCTCGTCCACGTCGATCTTCTCCGCCGCGGGAACGGGCGGAAGTCCCGGCATCGTCAAAATATTCCCCGTGAGCGCGACGACAAAACCCGCGCCCGCAGACACTTTTACACTGCGCACCGTGACGGTGAACCCCTCGGGCGCGCCCAATTTTTTGGCGTCGTCCGAAAAGGAGTACTGCGTCTTTGCCATGCAGACGGGCGTGTTCCCGAAGCCGAGCGCCTCCAGCCGCGCGATGTCCGCCTCCGCCTCGGGCGTGTACGAAACGCCCGCGCCGCCGTACACCTTGGTGACGATGGAGTAAATTTTCTCCTTGATGGGAAGGGCGGCGTCGTAACAGAAGCGGAACGCGGAGGGCTGTTCGCACAATTCTGTGACGGCGCGGGCGAGCGCCTCGCCCCCCTTGCCGCCCCCCGCCCAGACGGTGGAGAGCACCGCGTGCGCGCCGAGCTTTTCGCATTCCTCCATGACGAGGGCGATCTCCGCGTCCGTATCGGTGGGGAAGCGGTTGAGCGCCACCACGGTGGGCAGCCCGTACACCTCCTTCATGTTGCGGACGTGGCGCAGAAGGTTGGGAAGCCCCGCCTTGAGCGCGGCGAGGTCCTCCCGCCCCAGCTCGTTCTTTTGCAGTCCGCCGTGCATTTTGAGCGCGCGCACGGTGGCGACCACCACGCACGCCGCAGGCGCAAGACGGGCGAAGCGGCACTTGATGTCGAGGAACTTCTCCGCACCGAGGTCGGCGCCAAAGCCCGCCTCCGTGACGATGTAATCCCCCAATTTGAGCGCCGTCTCGGTCGCCACGATGGAGTTGCACCCGTGCGCGATGTTGGCAAACGGCCCGCCGTGCACGAGGGCGGGCGTGCCCTCGAGCGTCTGCACGAGGTTGGGCTTCAGGGCGTCTTTCAGCAGCGCGCACATGGCGCCCGCCGCCTTCAGATCCCCCGCCGTGACGGGCTGTTTTTCATGGTTATACGCGACGACGATGCGGGAAAGGCGCGTCTTTAAGTCGGAGAGCGAGGTCGCAAGGCACAAGATCGCCATCACCTCGTTGGCGACGGTGATCTCGAACCCGTCCCGCCGCGGCACGCCGTTCTTGCCGCCGCCCAGCCCGTCCTCCAGAAAGCGGAGCTGCCTGTCGTTCATGTCCACGCAGCGCTTCCAGACGATGCTCTCCTTGTCGATGCCGAGCGCGTTCCCCTGGAAGATATGGTTGTCGAGCATGGCGGCGAGCAGGTTGGCTGCCGCGCCGATGGCGTGCATATCGCCCGTGAAGTGCAGATTGATGTCCTCCATGGGGACGACCTGCGCATAGCCGCCGCCCGCCGCGCCGCCCTTGACGCCGAACACGGGCCCGAGGGAGGGCTCGCGCAGGGCGACGACCGCGCGCTTTCCGATGCGTCGCAGCCCGTCGGCAAGCCCGATGGTCGTGGTGGTCTTTCCCTCGCCCGCGGGCGTGGGCGTGATGGCGGTGACAAGGATGAGCTTGCCCTCCCTGCCCGCGCGGTCCTTGACGGAAAGGCTGACTTTCGCCTTGTACTTTCCGTAATACTCGATGTCCTCCTCCGTCAGCCCGACGCTCTCTGCAACGTCGAGAACGGGTTTTAACTTCGCGCGCTGCGCGATCTCAATATCCGTCAGCATTTCTTCTCTCCGCCTGTCATATTCCCGCCGCCAAAGGGGCGGCTCCGTCAACAATAGTACTTCACCGCGCTCTCAAAGAGCTTCATGTCGTATTCGCCGGGCACGTTCCGGTACAGCCCCGCGCCCTTGCGCTCGGAGTGCCCCATCTTGCCGAACACCCTGCCGTCGGGCGAGAGGATGCCCTCGATGGCGGCGGCAGAGCCGTTGGGATTGAAGTGCACGTCCATCGTGGCGTTGCCCGAGAGGTCGACGTACTGCGTCATGATCTGCCCGTTCTCCGCGAGCTTTTCGATGAGCGCGGGGCTGGCTACGAACTTGCCCTCCCCGTGCGAGATGGGCACGGAGAACACGTCGCCCGCCTCCACGAGGGAGAGCCACGGCGACTGCACGCTCGCGACGCGCACGCGCACGATGCGCGACTGGTGGCGCGCGATGTTGTTATAGGTGAGCGTCGGGCAGTTCTCGTCGGTGTCGACGATCTTGCCGAAGGGCACGAGCCCGAGCTTGATGAGCGCCTGGAATCCGTTGCAGATGCCGCCCATCAGCCCCTGACGCACTTCGAGAAGGCGGGTGATCTCCTCCCTGACGCGCGCGCCGCGGAAGAACGCCGTGATGAACTTGCCCGAGCCGTCCGGCTCGTCGCCGCCCGAAAATCCGCCCGGGATAAAGACGATCTGCGCGGCAGCCGCCTTCTCCGCGAACGCCTCGGCAGACTGCGCGACTTCCTCCGCCGTGCGGTTGCGGATGACGAAGATCTCGGGCAGCGCGCCCGCGTCCGCGAACGCCTTGGCGGTGTCGTATTCGCAGTTGGTGCCCGGGAACACGGGGATGAGCACGCGCGGTTTTGCGACTTTCACTTCGCTTGTGAGCGCGCTGCGCGTGCGGAAGGTGAAGTTGGTCACCGACTGCGCGGGCGTTTCGATGTTGCAGGCGTACACGGGCTCGAGCTTGTCCTCATAGATGCGCAGAAGGTCGGTGAGGAAGAGGCGCTCCGCGCCCAGCGAGACGGCGCCCACGGCGGACGTCTCCCCGAGCGGCACGCCCACGGGAACATCGTCGGCAAGTTCGAGGATGAACGCGCCGTACTTGTAGCCGAACAGCGCCTCGGACGAGACGTTCTCCGCAAACTTAAAGCCGATCATGTTGCCGAAACACATCTTCATGACGCCCTCGGCAATGCCGCCGAAGCCGGGCGTCCATGCGGAGAGCACCCTGCCCGCACGCATGAGCGAATTGACCTTTGCGAACACGCTCTTCAAGGAGGACGTGACGGGCAGTCCCGACGCGTCGTACTCGGGGGCGAGCAGCACCACCTTGTGCCCCGCCGCCTTGAATTCGGGCGTGACGACCTCCGCCGCCCTTCCCGTCGTCACCGCAAAGGAGACGAGGGTGGGCGGGACGTCGATGTGCTCGAAGGTGCCGCTCATGGAGTCCTTGCCGCCGATGGCGGCGATGCCCAGCTCCTTTTGCGCCTCGAACGCGCCCAGAAGCGCCGCGAGCGGCTGCCCCCAGCGGGCGGGGTCATGCCCCGGCTTTAAGAAATATTCCTGGAAGGAGAGATAGGTATCCTCCACCGACGCGCCCGAGGCGACGAGCTTTGCGACGCTCTCCACGACGGCGAGATACGCCCCGTGATAGGGGCTCTTTTCCATGACATAGGGATTGCCGCCCCACGCCATGTAGGAGACGGTGTCCGTGTGCCCGCGCTCCACCGAGATGAGGTGCACCATCGCCTGCGGCGGCGTCACCTGATAGCGCCCACCGAAGGGCATGACGACCGTTCCCGCGCCGATGGTGGAGTCGAAGCGCTCGGAGAGCCCGCGCTTGGAGCAGACGTTGAGGTCGCCCGCGAGGCGGGAATAGTTCTCCGTGAACGAGCCTTTCACCGTCCTCTGCCATTCGCCGCACTTGGCGGGCGCGACGGCGACGTGCTTTTCTGCGCCGTTGGAATTTAAAAACTCGCGCGAAATATCCACGATGACCTTGCCGTTCCAGCGCATGACGAGACGGGGGCTCTGCGTGACGGTGGCGACGACGGTCGCCTCCAGATTCTCCTGTTCGGCGAGGGCGATGAACTCCTGCGTCTTGTCCGCCTCGACGACGACCGCCATGCGCTCCTGCGATTCGGAGATGGCGAGCTCGGTGCCATCCAGCCCGTCGTATTTTTTGGGCACGGCGTTGAGGTCGATGTCCAGCCCGTCGGCAAGTTCGCCGATGGCGACGGACACGCCGCCCGCGCCGAAGTCGTTGCAGCGCTTGATGAGCAGCATGGCGTCCTTGTTGCGGAAGAGGCGCTGGAGCTTTCTCTCCTCGGGCGCGTTGCCCTTCTGTACCTCCGCCCCGCAGTGGGTGAGCGATTCGAGGGTGTGCGACTTGGAGGAACCCGTCGCGCCGCCGCAGCCGTCCCGCCCCGTTCTGCCGCCCAGAAGGATGACCTTGTCCCCCGCGGCGGGCACCTCGCGGCGCACGTTCTCCGCGGGCGTCGCCGCGATGACGGCGCCGATCTCCAGCCGCTTGGCGACATAGCCCGGGTGATAGAGTTCATCCACCTGCCCTGTGGCAAGCCCGATCTGGTTACCGTAGGAGGAATACCCCGCCGCCGCCGTCGTGACGATCTTGCGCTGCGGGAGCTTTCCTTTGAGCGTATCCTTGACGGGAACGAGCGGGTCGCCCGCGCCCGTGACGCGCATGGCGGCATAGACGTAGCTCCTGCCCGAGAGCGGGTCGCGGATGGCGCCGCCGATGCACGTCGCCGCGCCGCCGAACGGCTCGATCTCCGTGGGGTGGTTGTGCGTTTCGTTCTTGAAGAGCAGCAGCCAATCCTGCTCCTCCCCTTCGACGTTCACCTTGATCTTGACGGTGCAGGCGTTGATCTCCTCCGACTCGTCGAGCTTTTCGAGCATCCCGCGCTTTTTCAAGAGTTTTGCGGCGATGGTGCCCACGTCCATGAGGTTGACGGGCTTGGTCCTGCCGATCTCCGCGCGCGCCGCAAGGTAGTCGTCATACGCCCGTTGCAGCAGCTCGTCCTCGAAGGTGACGGAATCGATGGTCGTAAGGAAGGTGGTGTGGCGGCAGTGATCCGACCAATAGGTGTCGATCATCCTTATCTCGGTGAGGGTGGGATCGCGCCCCTCCTTTTGGAAATACGCCTGGCAGAACGCGACGTCGTCGGCGTCCATGGCGAGGTCGTACTTTCCGACAAAGTCTTTGAGCCCCTCCGCGTCGAGCTGCAAAAATCCCGTGATCGTCGCCACTTCCGAGGGAACGGGGTGGGAAATTTTCAGCGTGGCGGGAATGGCGAGGGATGCCTCGCGGCTCTCGACGGGGTTGATGACGTACTTTTTGATCGCCTCCAGCTCCTCCTCGGAGAGCACGCCGTACACCGCGTACACCTTGGCGGTGCGGATGACGGGGCGCGGCTTCATGGAGATGAGCTGGATGCACTGCGCCGCGGAATCGGCGCGCTGGTCGAACTGCCCCGGAAGGTACTCCACCGCAAACACGCGCGCGCCCGCAAGGTCGGCGCCCTCCGTCGCCCTGTCCATCTGCGGCTCGGAAAAGACGGTGTGCACACACTCGGAAAAGAGCGCCCCGTCGATGTCCTCCGCGTCGTAGCGGTTGAGGATGCGGATGCGGCTCACGCCCGCGATGCCGAGAAGTTCTCTGACGTCCGAAAGAAGGGCGCGCGCCTCGTTGTCGAAGCCCTCCTTCTTCTCCACATAGACTCTGTAGACCATTACTCCCCCTTCAATGCCATGAGCGCGCGCCGTCCGATGTCCCTGCGCATATAGGCATTTTCAAAGTGAATTTTCTCCGCAAGCGCATACGCCTGCGCGACCGCCCCTTGGAGCGTATCCGCCGTGGCGACGGCGCCCAGCACCCTGCCGCCAGACGTTTTGAGCACGCCGTCCTCGAGCTTTGCGCCCGCAACGAAGATGTCCTCGTTCGCGCCGGCCTCGGGCATGGTGATGGGAAAGCCCGTCTCGTAATGCTTGGGATACCCCTCGGAGGCGAGCACCACGCAGCACGCCGCGCCGGGCTTGAAGCGCACCATGTCCGCGTTGAGCGTCCCGCCACGCACCGCGAGCATGATCTCCAGCAGATCGCTCATAAGAAGGGGCAGCACGACCTGCGTCTCGGGATCGCCGAAACGGCAGTTATATTCGATGACCTTGGGACCGTCCTTGGTGAGCATGAGCCCGAAGTAGAGGCACCCCTTGAAGGTGCGCCCCTCCGCGTTCATCGCGCGCACGGTGGGCAGGAAAATTTTCTCCATGCAGAGCTCGGCGACTTCCTTCGTATAGTAAGGGTTGGGCGCGACGGTGCCCATCCCGCCCGTGTTGAGCCCCTCATCGCCGTCTTTGGCGCGCTTGTGGTCCATGGAGGAGACCATGGGGACGACCGTCTTGCCATCCGTGAAGGAGAGCACGGATACCTCGGGCCCCGTTAAAAACTCCTCCACGAGGATGTGCTCGCCGCTCGCGCCGAACACCTTGTCCACCATCATCTCCCTGACCGTCTTTTGCGCCTCGTCAAAGGTGTTGACGATGACCGCGCCCTTGCCGAGCGCCAGCCCGTCCGCCTTGATGACGGTGGGATAGCTCGCCGTCTTTAAGTAGGCGATCGCCGCGTCGGGGTCGGAGAAGGTCTCGCTCGCCGCCGTGGGGATGCCGTACTTTTTCATGAGCTGCTTGGAGAACACCTTGCTCCCCTCGATGACGGCGGCGTTCTTTGTGGGGCCGAAGCAGGGCACGCCCGCCTCTTCGAGCGCGTCCACGCACCCCATGCACAGGGGGTCGTCGGGCGTGACGACGGCGAAATCCACCTTCTTCTCGCGCGCGGTGCGCACGATGCCCGCAATGTCCGTCGCCTTGACGGGGATGCACTCGGCGTCCTTTGCAATGCCGCCGTTGCCGGGCAGTGCATAAATTTTGCCCGCACGTCTGCTCTTTTTGAGCGCCTTGATGACGGCGTGCTCTCTGCCGCCGCCGCCCACTACCAGAATATCCATATCAGTGCCTCGAAAAATGTGTTGAATGAAATGCTTGCGCGCAAACCTGCTTTTTTCAGGTTTGCGCGTCGCTCCTTTTCAGTAATATCAGTGATGGAACAGGCGCATCCCCGTGAACGCCATCACCATGCCGTGCGCGTCCGCCGCCTCGATGACGAGGTCGTCCCGCACCGAGCCGCCCGGTTCCGCCACATAGCTCACGCCGCTCTTGAAGGCGCGTTCGATGTTGTCGGAGAACGGGAAGAAGGCGTCCGAGCCGAGGGAGACCCCCGTGATGCCCGCAAGGTATTCCGCCTTCTCCTCCCGCGTGAAGGGCCGGGGACGGACGGCGAAATTCTTCTGCCATTCCCCTTCGGCGAGCACTTCGTCCGCGTCGTCGGAGAGATACAGGTCGATGATGTTGTTCTTTTCGGGTCTGCCGACGCCCTCGGCAAATTGCAGCGAGAGCACCTTCTCGTGCTGGCGCAGGTGCCAGAGGTCTGCCTTCTGCGCCGCGAGACGGGTGCAGTGGATGCGCGACTGCTGCCCCGCGCCCACGCCGATCGCCTGCCCGTCCGCCGCAAAGCACACGGAGTTGGACTGCGTGTACTTCAACGTGATGAGCGAGATGATGAGGTCGGTCGCCTTGTCCGCGGGGAGCTGCTTGTTTTTGGTGACGATGTTCGAAAGCAGCGCCCTGTCGATCTTAAAGTTGTTGCGCCCCTGTTCAAAGGTGATGCCGAACACCTGCTTGCGCTCGATCTCGGCGGGGACGTAGGAAGGGTCGATCCTGACGATGTTATACCCCCCCTTGCGCTTGCTCTTTAAAATTTCGAGCGCCTTGGGGGAATAGGCGGGTGCAATGATGCCGTCCGACACCTCGCGCGCGATGATCTTTGCGGTCACCTCGTCGCACTCGTCGGAGAGGGCGATCCAGTCGCCGAAGGAGGACATTCTGTCCGTCCCGCGCGCCCTTGCATAGGCGCACGCAAGGGGCGAATCGTCCAACCCCGCGATGTCGTCCACAAAGCACGCCTTTTTGAGTGCCTCGGAGAGCGGCTTTCCGATCGCCGCCGACGTGGGCGAGACGTGCTTGAAGCTGGTCGCCGCGCACTGCCCCGTCGCCTCCTTCACCTCTTTGACGAGCTGCCAGGAGTTGAAGGCGTCCAGAAAGTTGATGTACCCCGGTCTGCCGTTCAGGATCTCCACGGGAAGTTCGCCGCCGTCCGCCATAAAGATGCGCGCGGGCTTCTGATTGGGATTGCAACCGTACTTTAACTGAAATTCGTTCATAAAATCACCTCGGCCTGTCCGGCAGGACCGCCCTTTGGGGGCGCGTTTTTATTTGGTAAATTTGTTGATGAGCACGCTCTCTTCCTGCCAGGTGCGCAGCGTGACGGCGCGGCAGTAGAGAGAAATTTTGTTGTCGGGATCGAGATTGTCCCAGATCTCCTGCGCAAAGGCGTTGACGTCGTTGGGAATGGCGACGCGCTCCGGCTCGCCCGTGAAGGTGGGCAGGGGGCTGCCGTCCTTCTCGTAGGTATGCAGGAAGTGCCCCGTTCCGTTGACGGGCTCGTAGTCGAACGTGAAGCGGTTGCACTTTTCGCCCTTGCCGTCCGCGCTCTTCAAGATGGACATCTCATAGGTGAACCCGTCCTTTTTCAGATGGATGATGCCGCTGATGCGGGGGGTGTAGTTGGGCGCGTCCGGCTCGAAGGTGCGCGTGTTGAGCGCGCAGCGGAAGCACTTGCCCATTTTGAGGTACTCCTCGATGGTGTCCGTCTGATCGCCGTTGGTGACGATGATGTCGTTCTCCACCCGCTTGACGGGGGAATAGATGATGAGCGACGGGTCCGCCACCTTGCTCTCGTCGAAGGGATAGATGGTGACAGCGTCCCCCTCCTCCTTGAAGATGCGGTTGCGCGAATTTTCGCTCCTGCCCATGATGAAGTAGGCGAACATCGCCTTTCTGCCGTCCGAACTCTTGCCGATGACGATGCCGCGCCCCGGATAGGAATTGCCCGCAAGGACGCGCTTCATGCTCTTTCTCAAATATCCCATAACTTCCTCCTCAATCCTTTAAAAGTTGTTTGCAGACCGTCTCCACCGCGCGGGGGAGGATGATCCACTCCGCCTCGCGCATGACGCGCTTTTGCAGCACTTCGGGCGTGTCGCCCTCCTGCACCTCCACCGCCTTCTGCGCGATGATGGGTCCGCCGTCGCACACCTCGTTGACGAAATGCACCGTGGCGCCCGTCACCTTCACCCCGCGCGCGAGCGCCGCTTCGTGCACCTTCAGCCCGTAAAAGCCGGGGCCGCAGAAGCTGGGGATGAGGGAGGGATGCACGTTGATCATGCGCATCTCGTACTTTTTGGTGAACGCCTCGCTCAAAATGGTCATGAACCCCGCGAGGACGACGAGCCCGATGCCCGCCTCCTCAAGCGCCGCAAGGATGCGCTGTTCGCGCTCGCGGCGGTCGGGGTATTGCTTTTTATCGACGACGCAAGTTGCAACGCCCGCCCTTTTCGCCCGTTCGAGCGCAAACGCCTGCGCGCTGTCCGAGACGACGAGGGCGATCTCCCCCGAGGGGACGGCGCCCGCAGCGGCACTGTCGAGGATCGCCTGTAAATTGGTGCCGCCGCCCGAACAGAGGACGGCGACGCGGACGCGGTTCATACGAGCTCCACCCCGTCGCCTTTGACGATCTCGCCGAGGACGTAGGCGTCCTCGCCGTTCGCCTTGAGCACTTCCATGGCGCGCGCGGCGTCCTCCCTGGCGACGACGATGCTCATGCCAACGCCCATGTTGAAGGTGTTGAACATATCGTGCTCGGAGATGTTCCCCGTCTTCTGGATGAGGTCGAAGACGGGAAGGACGCGCACGTCGCTTCTTCGGATGCGCACGCCCAGCCCTTCGGGGATGGAACGGGGCATATTCTCATAAAAGCCCCCGCCCGTGATGTGCGAAATGCCCTTGACGTTCACCTCTTTGAGGAGCGCCAGGACGGGCTTTACATAAATTTTGGTGGGCGTTAAGAGCGTCTCGCCGAGGGACTTTCCACCCAGCGCCGCCACGGGCGAAGTGAGGTCGCAGTTTCCGATGCCGAACACCTTGCGCACGAGCGAGAAGCCGTTGGAATGCACGCCCGAGGAAGGGAGCGCGAGCATGACGTCCCCCGCCTTCATCGACTTGTTGTCGAGCACCTTGCTCCTGTCCACGACGCCCACGGCAAATCCCGCGAGGTCGTACTCCTCCTCGGGCATGAGCCCGGGGTGCTCGGCGGTCTCGCCGCCGATGAGCGCGCAGCCCGCGCGCACGCAGCCCTCCGCCACGCCCCCCACGATGGAGGCGATCTTCTCGGGGAAGTTCCTCCCGCAGGCGATGTAGTCGAGGAAGAAGAGCGGTTTTGCACCGCAGCATACGATGTCGTTGACGCACATGGCGACGCAGTCGATGCCCACCGTGTCGTGCCTGTCCATGAGGAAGGCGAGCTTTATCTTCGTCCCCACGCCGTCCGTTCCCGAGACGAGCACGGGCTCCTTGATGCCGCCCATGTCCAGGGGGAACAGCCCGCCGAAGCCGCCGATGTCCGCCTTGCCCTCGGGCATGGTACGGGCAACGTGCTTCTTCATGAGCTCCACCGCCTTGTAGCCTGCGGTGATGTCGACGCCCGCCGCCTTGTAGCTGTCCGAATAACTCTTATCCATGCGTTCTCCTTAATTTTTGCGGAACTTGGGGTTTTCGCTGATGGGTCTGTCGGAGATGGGGCGCTGCTCGAACCGCGCCTTGTCGGCAGACGCGGGGATCTCGGTGGGATAGACGCCGTCGAAGCAGGCGCAGCAGAATCCCGAGCCGTCGCCGCCCGCCAACAGCCTTGCGTGCTCGATGTCGAGATATCCAACGGAATCGGCGCCGATGATCTTGGCGATCTCCTCCGTCGAATGATGGCAGGCGATGAGGTTCTCGCACGAGTCGATGTCCGTGCCGTAGTAGCAGGGATTGAGGAACTTGGGCGCGGAGGAGAGGAAGTGCACCTCCTTCGCCCCCGCCTCGCGGAGCTGCCGCACGATGGGACGGCTGGTGGTGCCGCGGACGATGGAGTCGTCCACGAGGATGACGCGCTTGCCGTTCACCGCCGAGGCGATGACGTTGAGCTTTATCTTCACCTTGTCCTCGCGCACCTTCTGGTCGGGCGCGATGAACGTTCTGCCGATATACTTGTTTTTGATGAACCCGATGCCGTAGGGAATGCCCGACGCCTGCGCATAGCCGAGCGCCGCGTCCAGCCCCGAATCGGGCACGCCGATGACGATGTCGGCGTCGATCTTATACTTCTCCGCAAGGAAGGCGCCCGCGCGCATCCGCGCGTCGTGCACATAGCAGCCGTCGATCTCCGAATCGGGACGGGCGGTGTAGAAGTATTCAAAGACGCAGAACGCCTTCTTTCCGCCGCAGTGCGACGTATCCGTCTTGATGCCGTCCTTGGTGATGACGACCATCTCGCCCGGCTCCACCTCGCGCACCTTGTGCCCGCTCACGGCGTTGATGGCGCACGACTCGGAGGCGACAAGATAGCTCCCGTCGTCCCGCTTGCCCAGACACAGGGGGCGGAAGCCCAGCGGATCGCGCGCGGCGATGAGCTTGGAGGGCGACATGACGACGAGCGAATAGGCGCCCTTGAGCTTGTCCATCGCGGCGAGCACCGCCTCCTCGATGGAGCGCGACCTGACGCGCTCGCGCGTGATGACGTAGGCGATGACCTCGGTGTCCGACGTGGTGTGGAAGATGCAGCCCTCGCCCTCGAGCTCCTCGCGCAGTTCGGTGGCGTTGATGAGGTTGCCGTTGTGCGCGAGCGCCATGTTGCCTTTGAGGTGCTTGACGACGATGGGCTGCGCGTTCTCCCTGCCGCTCGTACCCGTGGTGCCGTAGCGGACGTGCCCGATCGCCATGTTACCCTCGCCGAGCTTTTTCATGACGTCGGGGGTGAAGATGTCGTTGACGAGCCCGACGTCCTTATAGGCGTTGAACACGCCGTCGTTGTTGACGACGATGCCCGCCGACTCCTGTCCCCTGTGCTGCAGGGCGAACAGGGCATAGTATGCGGTAGAGGCAACGTTCTGCGTTTCGGGCGCGAAGATGCCGAACACGCCGCACTCCTCATGGATCTCGTGCATAGACGTTACTCCCCCTTGGTGACGCGCTTGAAGATCTCGGCGTAGGCGTCCTCAACGCCGCCCATGTCGCGGCGGAAGCGGTCTTTGTCCAGCTTCTCGTTGGTCTTTGCGTCCCAGAAGCGGCAGGTGTCGGGGGAAATTTCGTCCGCGAGGACGATGGTGCCGTCCGCAAGGCGGCCGAACTCGAGCTTGAAGTCGATGAGCTTGACGCCGAGGTGCAGGAAGTAGGCTTTGAGTACCTCGTTCACCTTGAAGGCGTATTTTTTGATGGTCTCGATCTCCTCTTTGGTCGCGAGCTTTAAGGCGAGCGCGTGATAGGAGTTGATGAGCGGATCGCCCAGGTCGTCGTTTTTATAGGAGAACTCGATGGTGGGTTCGTCAAAGACGATGCCCTCCTCCACGCCGTAGCGCTTGGCAAACGAGCCCGCCGAGACGTTGCGGATGATGACTTCGAGGGGGACGATCTTCACCTTCTTGACGAGGGTGTCCCGCTCGGAGAGCTCCTCCACGAAGTGGGTGGGAACGCCCGCCTTTTCGAGAAGCTGCATCAAAAGATTGGTCATGCGGTTGTTGACGACGCCCTTGCCCGCGATGGTGCCCTTTTTGAGCCCGTTGAACGCGGTCGCGTCGTCTTTGTACGAGACGATGCAAAGATTTTCGTCCGTCGTCGCGTACACCTTCTTTGCCTTGCCCTCATAGAGCTGAACTGTCTTTTCCGTTTGCATTTTCTTTCTCCTTTTGCTGTCCGTTCAAAATTAAAAATTGGTCACTTGTTGTACTTCGCCGCGATCTCGGCGTCCTTTTTGAGCACCTTTTCGGTCGCCGCGCGGCGGGCGTTCATGAGCTTTTCCGCAAGCGCCGCGTCGCTCACCGCAAGGATCTCCACGGCGAGGAGCGCCGCGTTCTGCGCGCCGTCGATTGCGACGGTCGCAACGGGGATGCCCGAGGGCATCTGCACGGTGGAGAGAAGGGCGTCGAGCCCGTCCAGCGTGGAGCTCTTGACGGGGATGCCGATGACGGGGAGCACGGTGTTCGCCGCAAGCGAACCCGCAAGGTGCGCGGCTTTGCCCGCCGCCGCGACGATGACGCCGAAGCCCTTGTCCGCCGCCTCCTGCGCGAAGATGCGCGCCTCGACGGGCGTGCGGTGCGCAGAGTAGACGTGCACTTCGTAGGGCACGCCGTATTCTTCAAACACGGCGAATGCCTTTTCCACGACGGGAAGGTCGCTGTCGCTTCCCATGATGACCGCTGCTTTCTTCATAGCTACCTCCGAAACGCGGGCGCTGCCCGCAAAAAAAGTTTTTCAAAAATGAAAAAGCACGGTTTTTTCTGTGCGAAAAAAACCGGCTCTGACGACCCTCTATGTTTCTGCCGTATCCGGCAGAACAGAGCTGCCTTTTTCGTCGCGATAAGACGTATCCTGCGGGCATCCGGAAACGCCGGAGTGCGCCTTTTGCGCCTTCCGCTCCCCTTCGCCAACATCTTTTCAAAGAAAATATTTCGGCGGGAGTTGTGATATAACGTTGTGCTCCTTGCCGCAAAACGGACGCTTCCGACGAGCTCCGCATTCTATCCTTACAGTATACTGTAAGAAAACAATATTAACGGGAAGGACATTGTCATTATACCAAACCGCCGCCCAACCGTCAAGCGTTCCAAAGGTTTTTTTGCACGATTTTCTCGCGGCGCGCGCAATGCGCAAAAAATGTCCGCGGGGCGCGCGTCTTGCAAGGCGCGCGCCCCGCGGCGGCTGTTATCCCAGCGCGACGTCGAGCACCATCATCAGGCAGAACCCCGCCACCACGCCCGCCGTGGCGAGCGTCTTGTTCCCCGCAAAGCTCTCGGGGATGAGCTCGGAGCACACCACCGCCACCATCGCCCCCGCCGAAAAGGCGAGCGCCCACGGGAGCAGGCTCCCGACGGCGGAGGCGGCGAGCGCCCCCAGCACGCAGGCGGGCACTTCCACCGCGCCCGAGCCCTGCGCGAAGGCGAAACTTTTGGCGGGCGGCATCCCCTTGGCGCGCATGGGAAAGGCGACGCACATCCCCTCCGGGAAATTCTGCACGGCGATGCCGAGCGCCAGCAGCAGCCCCGCGAGCGCGCCCTCCCCCGCCGCCATGCCCGCGCCCGCCGCAAACGCCACCCCCACCGCCATGCCCTCCGGCACGTTGTGCAGCGTGACGGCGAAATACAAAAGCGCCGTGCGCTTGTCGCCGATGGCGGAAAAGGAGCGCTGCGTGCGCGATAGGAGCAGGTCGCACGCCACCAGAAACGCCCCGCCCAGGAAAAACCCGACCGTGACGGTGATATAGGAGGGCAGCGCGCCCTCCGCCTCGATGGCGGGAAGGAGGAGGGAGAAAAAGCTCGCGGCGATCATGATGCCCGCCGACGCGCCCAGAAGGAGGGTGATGACGCCGCGCCCCGGCCGCCGCGAAAAAAAGACGCACGCCGCGCCCAGCGTCGTCATAAGATACATCCCCAGCGCCGCAATGAGCGCCTGCAGCCACGCGTCCAGCGCAAAAAACCACTCCATCGTCTTCCTCCGCAGCATTCACCCCATCCTATGCCCGCGCGGGGCAATGTGTGCGAAGGCGCTTTTTTTCCGCTCCCCCGTCCCCCCCCACGGGGCGACGCGCCGCCTTGGTGCTATGGTATATTTGCGCAAAATGGCGGGGAATTTTCGTGCAATTTTTTTCACGGAAATTTCACGGCGCATCTTGACAAGGCGCGAAAGGCGTACTATAATAGAGAAAAGAATTCTTTCAGGGGGAATTACAATGGCTGCATTAGGCGTTATCACGCTGATCCTGTTGGTGTATTCGCTGATCTTCTATGCGTACCTCGCCAACCATTCCGAGCACGACGTCTCCTTCTTCATGAGCGTCTCGCTCATCATGCTCGTCATGAACCTGTGCACCAACGCAAGCGGTGCGTTCGGGTTGAGCTGGCTATATCTCGTCATCGCGCTGGTGTTCATCGGCGTCGGGTTTGCCGTCGACAAGGACGAATCCATCGACTTCTATAAGTCGGTCGTCCCGTGGTTTAAAACGACGTTCACCGACACGGCGCTCCTGGGCTACCGCGCGCTCTCCTTCATCGTGTTCCCTGCGGGCATGGTGTTCTACTTCGTGAAGTATAACGACAACCCCGCCCTCTCCCGCATCTGCGGAAGATGCAGCCTGTTCGGACTGCTGATGTGGGTCGTCCTTCTGTGGATGATCCTGGGGCTTGCCCTTTAAGTTTGGTTGCTGCCGCGCGCCCGTCCGCTCTCGGACGGGCGCGCTTTTTTGCTTTTTTCCGAAGATGACAAGTTGCACCCGAAACTCGTTTTTCTGCCCCCTCATCACCGCCTTCGGCGGCCCCCAAGGGGAAGCCTTCCCCTTCTCTCGCCTCCCCTGTGCAAGGGTGGCATGATAAAGAGGGCGCTATCAATCACGCCGCAAGCAAAATACCGCTTTTGCACAAGGGCAATGCCTTCCCCCTCGGGGGTGAGCCGCGCGTTATGCGCATCACCACGGTGTGGTGTGCGCGCACGGCGAACTGAGGTTTTTGCCATTGTAGGCAAAAACCGTGACCGCTGGCGGCGTCGCTCCTTGCGCCGCCGAGACCGTGGCAGGCGAGGAACGAGCCTGACGGATGAGGGGTCACGCAGGGAACCATTTCTCATTCTTTCCCCCTCATCATACAACAAGCCCCCGTCCGCATTCCTGCGGACGGGGGCGAAATATTTGAATGAAATTTATCGCGCAAAGCGCCCTGTTGCCCGTGCCGAGCAAAACTCTCTGTTGTACGAGCCCTGCAAAGCGCTTGTTATCCGAACCGGGCAAAATGCCCCATTGCCCGAGCCGCACAAAACACTCCGTTGCCCGAACCGCACCAAGCGTCCCGTTATCCGAAAAACACTGTCCCGCGCTCAATCTTTGGGTGCTTCGGATGCGGCGGCTTCGGCGAGGGCTGCCTGCTCCTCGGCGAACTGCTTTCTCTTATAGGCGGGGTAATCCACCGCGCAGAAGATGAGTCCGACGATGATGAACCCGAGCACGAACCCGACCGCCGCGATGAGGACGGGGCTCATGCCGCCGCCCGTGACGACGATGCCGCTCTGCTCGAAGTCGATGTAGGAGAACTCGGTATACAGATTTTCGAGCGCCTGCTTGCAGAGCGCCGTCTGTTCGACGAGCACATCCTTCACGGCGTTGAGTTCCGTTTCAAACGCCTCGTTTTTGGAGACAGACCCCGTCTCCTTCCACGTTCCGTCCGTCTCCTGCGTGTATCCGATGGACTTGTACAGCCGTTCGATCTCGAACTCGGTATCGGAAATTTCGGCGGTGAGCGTCTGGATGGCACTGTGGAAGCTCTCGAACGTGTCGAGCTGGCTGCTCGTGAGATTGCCGCCGTACACCTCGTTATAGAGGGCGTCAAGTTGGGCGAGCGTGTTCTCCAGCCGCTGCTGCTTTTTCTGAAGGTCGAGCTGCAGATTGGCGATATTTTCCAGAATGCGGTTCTCTTCCGCCTCGGAGAGGACGTATTTGTTGTTGGAAAGCTCGGTCTCCAGCTTGGAGATCCGCGTTCCCAGAAGGTTGGTGAGCTCGTTGCGCAGCGTGGTGAGCGTCTTGCCGTCCAGCGCCGCGAACGACGCATAGGCGCCCGTTCCCGTGTAGCTGTTGTAGCGCGAGACGAGGGAGTCGTACTGCGAACGCACGGCGGAAACTTTGGAGGAATAGGAATCGACGCCCGCAAACACGGTCTCCCACGACGTAAAGTCAAGGGAGGCGAACTTCTCCTCCACCGTCTCGGTGATGTGGTTGGCAAGGGCGCGCATGAACTTTTCACCCTGTTCCTCGCTCGAAAAATAGGCACTGCTGCAGGTGAGCTCGTAGATGCCCGTATAGCGGATGGTGTCGGGCTCGGCGCCCTCCATGGTGCGCTCGGCGATTTTGATGCCGCTCTCGAGGTCGGAGGACATTTTCTCGATGTCGATGTCCGCGAACGCCTCGTCGCTCTCCTTGACCTCCTGCAAATTCTCTGCGTAGACGATGGTCTCGTAGCGCAGGGAAGTGCCGTCCGGATAGGTGGTGTTCCCGTTCGGATATTCGATCATGAAGGCGACGGAATAGGTATCCGAGCCGGGATTGAGGACGAACGCCACGATGAGCGCCGCCGCGACCGCGATCAGGACGGAGATCCCCAGCACCCACCAGATGCGCTTTCCGATCATTCTGCAAATATCGCGGAAGGTCACGCCGCTCTCTCTTTCTTCTTCCACTTGAACTCCTTTTCAGGATGCGGAAAAGCATCCCCCCTGTTTTCAGATCGCCCTCCCGCACGCGGGAGAGTGCATAAAAATACATTTTTATAATACCACATACTCCCCCCTATGTCAACGGATTTATTGCAAAAAAGCGCACCATGCGACAGAAATCGGCACGCTTTCCGACAAACTGTCAAAAACTGTCAGCGAAGTGCACCGCCCCCTGCGCGGCGCGCTGTGCGGCGGGCTGTAGGCGGGTGTGAAACGGGCGGGGCAGTCAGCTCTCCGAAGTGGAGACGACGTCCTCGTCCTCGCGCGCGTCGGGGCGGATCATACAGTACGCCGCGTTGTGCGCATAACGGATGGATTTTGCTTTCATACCCGCAGTCTATGCAAAAGACGGGAAATTATTCCCCGTCCTTTTCCGCTTTCTTTCTGGGCGGGCGCACCTTGGAGGGCTCCCCCGCCATCTCCTCGATCGCCTCGCGCTCCCGCGCGATGCGCTCCTGTTCCCGCTTGTAGGCGTCTTTGTCGACGCGGTCGATGTTCTCCCCACGCTTCGGCATCCTGCTTTCCTCCTTATCCCTGATCGCCCCTATTATATCACGGATGGCGCGGGCTGTCAAGATGCCTTTTCACCGCGGGAGCTGCTTTTTGAACTTGGCGAACTGCTCGGCGCGCGTCCGTGCGGCGTCCTTGGGAGCGGGCTCCGCCTTGCAGTACCCCCGCCCGAGGAGCTGCTCGAAGAGGGCGAACTGCGTGTCGGCGTGCTCGGAATACAGCTTAAAGAGCTGCCTGCGCAGAGGGCGGCTGCTCCCCGCGCTCAACGCCGCCGCGTATTCCCCCATGAGCAGCGTCTCCGCGCCCAGCATATCGCGCAGCGCGTCCCGCTCGCACAGCGTCGTCTCCTGCCTGCTCTTTTTCATGCCCCGCCCCCCAGAAGCGCATAGAGCACCGAAAACCGCCGCGCGTGCTGCCCCGCGACGCGCTCCATCTCCTGCGCGAGGGAGACGTCCGTCAGCGTGCGCGCATAGAGCTGCGCCTTTTTGTACGCCATCTCCTCCCCCGTCATCAGGCGGGCGAGCGCGTCGAGATCGCGCTCCGTGAGATTTCCCATAAAAAATCCTCCTTTTCCGCAGTGTGCGCAAAGGAGGAAAAATTATTTGAAGAACGCTGCGTGCGGCGGCACGGAGGACGGCGGCTCCCCGCGCGCAACGCGGCAGCGCGCGGAGCTGCAAAGAGGCGGGCGGGTCACTTCTTCTCCCCTCCCGCAAAAAATTCGCACAGGTGCGCGACGGCGCAGTGCGCGCAGTCGGGCTTTTGCGAATGGCACACCCGCCGCCCGTGGAAGATGAGCAGGTGATGGGCGCGCGACCACCGCTCCTGCGGAATGACCGCACACAGCCCCGCCTCGACCTGCTCGGGCGTCTTGCCGCGGGCGAGCCCCAGACGGTTGGCGACGCGGAAGACGTGGGTGTCCACCGCGATGGCGTCGCCGCCGAAGGCGACCGCATAGACAACGTTCGCCGTCTTTCTGCCCACGCCCGCGAGCGTGCAGAGCTCCTCCCGCGTGGAGGGCACCTGCCCGCTGAATTTCTCCACGATGTCGCGCGAGGCGGAGAGGATATGCGCCGCCTTGTTGTGATAGAACCCGCAGGAGAAGATGTATTTTTCCAGCTCCTCCTGCGAGAGGGTGAGCATCTCTTCGGGCGTGCGGGCGCGTTCAAAGAGCACCGCCGTCACCTTGTTGACGCGCTCGTCCGTGCACTGCGCGGACAAAATGACCGCCACCAGCAGCTCGTAGGGCGAGCCAAAGTGCAGCGCGGGCGCCGCGTCGGGGTATTCCCCCTCCAGAAGATCGAGGATATGTGCGTAATTCGTCATGTGCCCATTGTAGCACGTCTGACGGAAAAAGGCAAGTCAGACGCGGAGATATCCGCCGTTTGCCGCACGGAAAAATCCCGCAAAGGCGGAATAGCCGCGCCGCAGAACGAGCCGCCTGACGACGGGATAAAAGCGCGCGTCGAAGCGCACGGAGAGCCCGCAGCCGCAGCCCGCCTCCGCAGGGGTCGCCACTGCCTGCGCCCCCACGCCCGCGCCGCCGATGCGGGCGAGCGCGTCCAGCGCCTGCGTCCGCGAACGGAACACGGCAAGCATCGTCATTTTTATTTCCTCCCGAACGTAAATTAAAGGGATATGATCTATCTCGATAACGCCGCGACGGGCGGCGAAAAGCCCGCCTGCGTGCAGAGCGCCGTGCTCGCCGCCATGAAGGCGTGTGCCAACCCCGGGCGGGGCGGGCATACGCGCGCCCTCGCGTGTGCGGAGCGCGTGCTCGCCTGCCGCGAACTGTTGAGCGAACTCTTTGACGGCTGCGGGGCGGAGCGCGTCGCATTCACCAAAAACTGCACAGAGGCGCTCAACGTCGCCATTCTGGGAACGCTGCGCAGGGGCGACCACGTCGTGACCACCTGCCTCGAACATAACTCTGTCCTGCGCCCGCTTTTTGCGCTGAAAGAGCGGGGCGTCATCACGTTCGACGTCGCACCCCTCTCGGGCGGGAAGCTGCTGCCCGAGGCGGTCGCGGCGCTCATAAAGCCCGAAACGCGCCTTTGCTGCATAACGTCCGCCTCCAACGTGACGGGGCAGACCACCGACCTCTACGCCCTGCGAAAACTCATACCCGCACGCGTTTTTCTGCTCGTGGACGGCGCGCAGGGCGCGGGGCATCTGCCCCTTTTCCTGCAAAAGACGGGCATCGACTTTCTGGCGCTCGCAGGGCACAAGGGGCTGTTCGCCATCCAGGGCGCGGGCGCGCTGCTCTTTTCGGAGCGCGCCGCGCCCCGCCCCGTCCTGTTCGGCGGAACGGGGAGCGAGAGCCACTCCCTTGCGATGCCCGCCTTCTACCCCGACCGTCTGGAGAGCGGCACCCTCTCCTATCCCGCCGTCTGTTCGCTGGCGGAGGGGGCACTGCTCGTCAAAAGCCGCCGCGCGGAATTTGCGCAAAAACTGCTCGCCCTCACGGCGCACGCCGTGCAGGGCATCAAGGGCATGGCGGAGTACGCCCTCTTCTCCGAGCCGAACGCCTGCGGCATCGTCGCCTTTGCGCACAGGCGCATCCCCTCCGAGGAGGTGGCGCAGCGCCTCTCCGACAGGTTCCGGATCGCCGTGCGGGGCGGGCTGCACTGCGCGCCCCTCGCGCACAGGGCGCTGGGCACCTTCCCGCAGGGGCTGGTGCGCGCCTCCTTCTCCCCCTTTCAGACGACGGAGGACGCGGACGCACTGCTCTGCGCGCTGCGCGAGCTTGAAAAGGACGCTACATCTTTTTGAGCTCGGCGGCGAGCCGATAGAGCTTTTTGCGCTTGCCCGCGTCGAGCATGGGCGCGAACTGCGCGCAGAACGCGTCGATCTGCCCGTCCGTGAGCGTGCCCGCGCGCTTTCCCTCGGCGGCGCGCGCAAAGATGGCGCGGATGAGTTCCGCCTCGTTCCTGCCGTCGAACTGCGCCGCGGCGGAGAGCGCCTCGCGCATGAGATCGTCCCCCGAATAGCTTGCAAAATCCTTCATCCCGACCTCCGTCAAACAATGTATACCCCATCCTATGCCGCGAACGCGCTTTTTGTCCGCCGCATACAATGTTGGCATGGAACTTCTTCTCATATTGCTGCTCCTCTCGCAGAAGGAGGGCGGGGACATGAACGCCGCGCTCTCCCGCCTGCTCGCCCTCTGGCGGGAGAACCGGGACCTTGTGCGCACGCTCGCGGGGGCGGCTGCCGCGCCCCCTCCGCCCGCACCGCCCGCGCAGGCGGGGAACGTACGGAAAGAGGAGGCGCAGACGAAAGAGGGCTGCCCCGCAAGGGACAGCCCCGATATGGCAGATACCGACGTTCTCGGCAGATACCTGCATTCGCGGGCGGCGCACTGATGCGCCGCCCGCGGTTTGTTTCCGAAAATTTCGTTCGGGATGGATTTACTTGCAGATCATGGCGACGGCTTGCTGCAAAAATTCGTCCGTCTCCCCGCTCACGGCGGGGGCTTCGACGGGGACGGCGCCGTCCTCGTCCGTCACGCCGGTGCCGTGGATGCAATTCCCGTCCGGCCAATAGATGCGCGCCACGGTGAGGCGGAAGGCGCCCCCGTTCGGGGAGCGGAAGGTGGACTGCATGACGCCCTTTCCGTAGGTGGAGCAGTGCGCCGCGCCCGCCTCTTTGCGCAGATAGATGTCGGAATAGCCGATGGTGCCGTAGTCGATGAGCGCGCCGATGAGACACTCGGAGGCGGAGGCGGAATGTTCGTCCGCGAGCACGCTGATGCGCGAATCGGCGGAAAAATAGGCGGAAAAGTCGTTGCCGCGCGCCCGGTACTCCTCCCGCGAGCCGTCGCGGTACTGCGCATAGGCGACGAGCGGGGAGCTCTCTTCTGCATCGCGCAGCAGATGGGCGGAGATGGACTGCAGGTCGGAGAGATACCCGCCCCCGTTGCCGCGCAGGTCGAGGATGAGATGCTTTCTGCCGCGCTCCTTCATGAGGGACAGGCAGGCGGCGAATTCCTCGGCGCAGTTGCCGTCGAAGCCGTCGAGGCGGAGATACGCCGTCTCTTCATCCAGCCCCGCGAGCGGCTCATGCGTCTCGGTGAGCGCCGCGCTCTCCCCGCGGAAGGCGTAAGAAGTTTCGCTGTCGCGGTAGACGACGTACGCCGCCGCATACTCCCCGCGCGCGAGCGTGAACGCGGTGTCCGCGTCCGCCTCATCGGCGGCGTCAAAACTCGCATAGAGCACAAAATCGCCGCTGCGCTCGCCGATGAAGGCGACCAGCTCGGAGGAATTGCCCGTGAGCACCTCGCCGCCGACGTCACCGTACCCCAAAACGAACATCCCGCATCTGAGCCCTGCGTTCTGCGCGGGGGAATTTTCCACGACGGCGCGGATGCGCACGCCGTCCGTCTCGTTGGAGACGGTGATGCCCACGCCCTCGTTGCGCCCCTCGCTCTCGGCGAGGACGCGCGCGTACTCCTCGGGCGAATAGTACGTCGAAAAAATATCGGGCATGGCGGCGTCGTAGAGCTCCTCGTAGACGGCGTCCATGTCCGTATCGCGGTAGTGCTCCTTCTCCAGCGTCTCGAGCAGCCACTCCAATTCGCGCAGACGGGGGTCGGTGGAGAGATAGCTCCCCAGCCACCCCGCCGCAAAGGCGCCGAGAAGGAGGATGAGCGCGAGGACCGCCGCGCAGACGATTTTGAGCGCGGAACGCTTTCTTGCGGGCGCAGCCCCGCCCTCCGCAGGTGCGCCGCCCCCGGACGGAGCGGAGCGCTCCGCCTCCTTCATCTCCCGCTCCTGCCCCGCGTCCTCCTTATCAAAGGCGCCGTTTGTACCGTGTTTGCGCATACGTCCCTCCTTTTTCGTTACGTCCTTCCTCCGTGCCGCAGCAGGCGGTGGATGACGGACAGCACGCGGAAGGTGACGGCGTCCGAAAATTTGCGGATGTTGAGCCCCGTCTCACGCTCGATCTTGTCGAGGCGGTACATGAGCGTGTTGCGGTGCATATACAGCGTGCGGCTCGCCTCGGAGATGTTGAGGCTGCTGTCGAGGAACGCCTCGGCGGTGGCAGCCATCTCCTCGTCGCCGAACACCTCGTCGATGTTGCCGATGCGGAACTGCTCCACATACTCCTCGAGCTTGCCGCGCGGCACGTCCTCGAGCATTTTGACGAGCAGATATTCGCGGTAGGAATGCACCTCGCCCGTGTCGCGGAAGAGCGCGCTCACGCGCACCGCCGTGACCGCCTGCGAATAGGAACGGGCGACGGCGGAAAAGGACGCGACCTCGCACCCGATGCCGATGCCCGCGTGCACGCCCAGCTCCTCATAGAGGGACTGCCACAAAAACTGCCCGAATTCAAAGGCGCTCTGCTCGCCGTCCGTAAAGTGCACGACGGCGATGCGGGTGCGGTCCATTCTGACGGCGAGGTCGCCCTCCCCGAGGCAGCCTTTGACGAGCTCGGCGACCTCCGGAAGGCGCTTGTCGGGCACGATGTCGAGCGCGAAACACGCGCCCTCGCGCAGGGCGTAGCGGGAGGCAAAGCGGAAGGCGGACCACTCCCCGCCCTCGCCCAGAAGAACGGCGCGCAGGTGCTCCTCCCTGTCGGGAAAGAGGGCGCGCGCGTCGGCGCCCGAAACGAGGTAGGCGGCGAGCTTTGCCGTGCGCTCCGCCTCCTTGCCCGTACCGTCGAGGTACGCCGTCATCCGTTCGCCGCCGTATTCGAGCGAAAAGACCGTCTCCTCCCCCTTGCCGGGAGCGAGCCGGATCTGTACCCCCGTCTTTTCGCGGATGTCGCGCAGGATGCGCGCAAGTTCCGTCTGCACGTTCGCCATGGTATCCCCCTTTATTTTCCTTATCATGGTGGATTATACCATTTTTTCCGCAAAATATCAAGGGATTTTTTGTCATCCGTTCCCCCTATCCCCCACCCATGTCCGCGTTCGCGCAAATTTCATCCCGATTTTTCCCGTTTTCGCTCCCCCTTATAAAAATGCACATAATTTTCCGCTTTTTTTGCAAATGGCATTGACAGAACCCCTCGCGCGTGATATACTGTAAAAGAGAATAAGGGGATTTTCCCCAATCACAATCACGGAGTGTGTCACCATGAGCCAATTTCCTCAAGTGATCGTAGATGAACAGGCAAACGCGGGCATGGGTACCCCCGACGCGGCGGAAAAGCAGCCCGCAGCGGGCGGATACCGCGTCCTTGCCGTCATTGCCTTCCTCGTTGCCGTGGGCGGACTGTTCACGGGGCTTTTGAGCGTGCTCTCGGGGATCTTCAAGCCGACCTTCGTCGGCACGGAGTTTTTGCCTGAAGCCCTCATCGGCTATCTGTACAGCGCCTGGTATAAGCCCGTCTTTACCAACTTCGTTCCCACGCTCGGGGATATGTTTTTGAGCGGAAGCGTGACGGCGATCGCCGAGTTCGCGTGCGTCGTCCTTGTCACCGTCTCCGTCGTCCTCTCGCTCGTTCTCATGATCGTCTCCTTTGTCTCGGCAAAGGGCGCCAAGAACTGCGCGATGGTCTCCGCCGTGCTCGTGTTCCTCTCCTATGCGGGCTTCTTCATCCTCGCCTACTATGCCTATTCCCTGATCAACGGCAAGTTCGGCGGCGGCATGATCGACGTCTCCGTGGGGCTTCCCGCCGCCGTCATGCTCATCGCGCTCGTCGTCACGGCGATCGCCCGCCGCAAGGGGCTGGGGCTTTGCAACGTGATCTTGTTCCTTCTCGTCGCGGGAACGCTGTTCGGGCTCACCTATCCCGGCACGCAGTCCGTGGGCGTTCACATCGACTATATGCACCTGCTCGAAGGCAGCGTATTCGTCAACCTCTCCGCGCTTGCGGTCGTCATTGTGCTCGCGCTCAACATCGTCATTTCCGCCTTCCGCATGAGCGCCAAAAAGGCGTATGTGTTTGACGCCGTGCGCTATGCCGTAGGGCTTGTCGCCATCGTGCTCCTCTACTGCGCGCTCATGGCGGACAGAACGTTCGACGTCATGTTCAACTCCGCGAACCTTCTGCCCCTCATCGTGACGGCGGCGACCGCGCTCATCGCGTTCCTGCTCTCCCTCATCATCGCTATCGCACAGGCGGGCAAGGCGCGTGCCAAAGAGGCGGAGGAAGCCAGCGCCCAGATCGGCGAGCGGTACGCGCTCTCCCAGCCCGCACCCGCAGCCGGCGCACCCGCGCCCGCAACGACAGCGGCAGCCGAGGCATCCCAACCCGTGCAGCCCGCCGCGCAGCAGGCGCAGACGGTCGCAGCGGCGCCCGGGACGACGGTCATCATCCAGCAGCCCGCCGCGCAGCAGGCGCCCCAGCCCGCGACGCCCATCTATGCGGTGCCTTTCTTTGCGGCGCCCATGACGCCGCCCGCACAGCAGCCCGCAGCCGCCTTTGCGCCCGCCGCGGAACCTGCTCCCGCACCTGCCGCCGAGCCCGCTCCCGCGCCCGCTCCTGCGGAAGAGACCCCCATGACCGAGTTTGAACGGAGCATGGCGGCGCTCGCCCGCGGCGAAGCGCCCGAGCCCGCTCCCGCAGCGCAGCCGAGCGTCAGCTATCAGTACGCGCCCGCAGCGCCGCAGCCCGCCTATGCCGCGCCCGCTGCTCCCGCCGCACCCGCCGCGCCCAAGATGGTGTACGACCCCACGCCGTATACCTACGACGCCTTCATCAATTCGCTCACGCCGCAGGAGAAGAACGAGTTCGGCGACCTGTTCATCGCCAACCGCTACGGCGACCTCTCCTATCTCCCTGCCTATGCCATCGGCGGCGACAACACCGAGTTCTTCCGCAAGGTCTTTATCTACCTCGGCAAGTTCCGCAGCCACGTTTCAAGCGAGCTGCTCGGAAAGCTGTATGACTATGTGAGCAAGCTCTGACATCAAAGCGAAAAGCGGCGCCCCCGGCGCCGCTTTTTTATGCGATACATCAATACAATCCGTTCAAAAAGCGCGCGGCGGCTCCTGTAAAAGGAGCCGCCGCGCGCAGCTTGTTTCAAGGCGACAGCTATTTATTCAAAGCGATGCGGACGAGCACGCACACCCCCTCCTCCTCGCTGAACGTGCGGGATTCGGAGAGCGCGTCCACCAGAAAGAGCCCTCTGCCCTGTTCCGCATCGGCGTCCGAGCACTGCACGCTTGCGGGCGGACAGAAGTTGTTGGCGCTGCGCACGCGGATGAACACCCGCTCGTCTGCGCGCAGTTCCGCCTCGAACGCCGTGCAGCCGCCGCCGTAGCGCAGCGCGTTGCACAACAGCTCGCTGGCGATGAGCTTGCAGTCGAACACCGAGTTCTCCGCAACGGCGTCCTGTTCGAGGGCGAGGCACATCTTGCGCAGCGCCGCGCGCATCGTATGAAAGTTGCTGACTTGCCAATTCATCCTTCCACCATCGACTTTTTCATCGTCTCCCGCAGTTTTTGCAGAATGCGCCGTTCCATGCGCGAGACGTTCATCTGCGAAACGCCCATGCGCTTTGCCGTCTCCATCTGCGAAAGCTCCCGCCCAAAGCGGTACTTCACGAGCAGCCGCTCCTGTTCGGTGAGCGTTTTGAGCGCCGCCTCCAGGGCGTCCTTGTCCTCCACTTCCTCGAAGATGCTCTCGTCGGCGGGCAGCACGTCGTGCAGGCTCATCCCGTCCCCCTCGCGGTCGACGGGCATATCGAGCGACACCACGCCGCCCGCGTCCGAGGCGCGCAGCACCTCCTCTTCCCCGACGCCGAGGCGCAGGGCGAGTTCCTTTGCCGTGGGTTTTCTGCCGTTCTCCGCAAAAAATTCCTCCGACGCGCGCTTGATGCTCACGCGCAGCTCGCTCACCTTGCGCGGAAGGTGCACGAGGCGGGAGCGGTCGCGGAAGTAATTTTTGATCTCGCCCGTGATGGTGGGCGTGATGAAGGTGGAGAACTTCAACCCCTTGCGCTCATCGAAGCGGTCCACCCCCTTGATGAGCGCGAGGGACGCGACCTGATACAAGTCGTCGTAATCCACCCCGCGGCCGACAAATTTTTTGGCGAGCACGGAGGCGACGTAGAGATACTTCTCCACGATCTCGTTGCGCAGGGCGACGTCGCCCGTCTCGCGGTATTTGCGGAACAGTTCTTCCTCGTTCATGCCGTTTGACCGAATAAAAAGGCGATCTCGCCCACCTCGCCCTCCGCCTTGTCCATCGTCACCTCGCGTGCGAGGGCATGGAGCAGGGCGAGCGCGATCTCATCCTCGTCGGAGAAGGGCTTGCGCTCCTCGCACGCCTCCCCCGTCACGCACACGCGCATCCCGCCCTCTGCAGGCGCGAAGGAGACGCGCGCGGAGGAGAACCCCCGCCGCAGAAGGAGCAGCAGGCTCTCCGTCACGCAGACCTTGCAGTCCTCGCCGTCGTCGTAGCTCATGCCGACGGCAGAACACACTCCGCCCGCCGCAAGGCGGACAGCCGTCATCATCTCGCGCCGAAGGGGCACTTGCAGGCAAAGATATTCCTTCATCCCTCTATCTCCATAATGCTGTCGAGCGCGCAGATGACGAACAGCTTTTTCAGCCGCGGGGCGAGCCCTTTGAGCGTCAGGTCGTGCCCGTCCGTGCGAACGAGCTTCAGGATCTTGACGAACGTGCCCAGCGTCGTCGAATCGATGAAGGTGAGCGCGGCACACTCGAACACGATGTCCGCCTTCCCCTGTTCATAGACCGACTTCACCTGCACATAAAATTCATCGGCGTTCTCTGCGGCGATCTCGCCCGAGAGCGCGATGCGGATCGCCGGAGCGGTTTCGAGCACCTTAACTTCTTGCATGATGTCCTCCGCCGCACGCTTGCGTGCGGTCATAATTTCCGTTCACTTGTATGTACCACCGTTTGCGGTACTTTCAAACACTTTTTTCAAAGTTCGGCGACGCTCTCCAGAATGACGTCGGGCGTATCGGGAAAATTTTTCATGTTCTCCCGCGTCGTCTCGCCCGAAAGGACGAGCAGCGTCCTCATCCCGTTCGCGTTGCCGAAGCGGATGTCCGTGTGCAGCCTGTCCCCCACCATGCAGGTGCGCGAAGGGGGGCAGCCGAACGCGCGCGCGACGCACTCCCCCATGACGGGATAGGGCTTGCCGCAGACGACCTGCGGCGTCCGCCCCGAGGCGCGCGCAAAGAGCGCGATGAAGGAGCCGACGTCGGGCATGGGTACCCCGTCCGTCGGACAGACGTCGTCGGGATGGGTGGCGATGTACACGGCGCCCCCCGCGAGAAATTCGTTGAACGCCTTCATCTTGGCGAAGGTGAGCGTCGTGTCGTAGGCGAGCACGCACACTTCGGGCGCGGCGTCATCGAGGAGGACGCCCGCCGCGCGGAACACCTCCCGTACGGGCTCCGCCGCCAGAACGTGCGTGCGCTTTTTCGCATAGTGACTCAAAAGGTACTCCGCCGTCGCGTCCGCCGAGGTGTACACGGCGTCCCCCGCGCCCCACAGCCCGAGACGGCGCAGTTTTTTTTCGTACTCCGTGCCCGTCTTTGAGGAGTTGTTGGTGAGATAGACGACGCGCTTGCCCTTCTCCCGCAGCCGCGCGAGCGCCTCCGCCGCCCCCGCAACGGGGGTATCGGCGAGATAGAGCGTTCCGTCGAGATCGAATAAAAACAGATCGCAGCCGCCGAGCAGTTCTTCCTTGGTCATAGTTCCTCCATCAGCCCGAAATCGCGGATGACCGCGCACAGCCCGTCTGCGGCGCGCTCGGGCAGCGTGCGCAGGGCGGAAAGGTCGGGAACGGGCGCGCCCTCCGCGCCCAATGCGCGCACCGTGCGGAGCTGCGCCGCATGAAAGGAGCGCAGGTGCACGAGCTCCGTCAGCAGTTCCCCGCGCACGCGCTCCAGCGCGAGCGCACGCGCCGCGTACTCCGCCTCCGCGGGGATACAGAGCGCCGCATACGGCACCTTTGCGCGCGCCGCTCGGGCGCGGTAGTCGGCGACACGATAGCGGCGCGGCACGCCGCGCAGAAAAAAGGCATAGTAGAGCGCCGAGAGCGCGCGCTCCGCGCGCAGGGCGGGCAGGGGCGCGGCGCGAAAGCTCTGCATGAGGACGGCGCCCTCGCCGACAGGCGCGCCATCCGCCTCCAGTTCGCGCAGGCGCGCGTTGCGCAGAACGATGTCCCGCGGGGAGAGATCGGCGGCGCCCTCCGTGAGGGCGAACGCCTCCTCGTATCCTCTTCCGCCGAAGGGCGTGCGGCACATCAGCCCCTTCGCCTTCGCCTCAAAGAGGGCGAGGCGGGCGAGCACCAACCGCGAATATCCCTCCGCAAAGTCGGAAATGCACGCAAGATCACAGCACACGTCCCCCCGCGTGAGCGCAATTCCGCCCAATTCTCCCCCTGCGGGGAAGCGGCGTTCATACACGCCGTCCAGCGCGGAGGAGGCGGGAAAGAGGGCGCACGGGATGCGCCGCAGCGTTGCGAACAGGCGGGCAGCGCGCAGCGTGTCCGCGCCGCCTGCGGCGAGGACGCACCCCACCTCGGGCAGGGCGAACAGCGCGGCGGCGTCACCGTCAAACAGGCAGCTCACCGTGCGCGCAAGGTGCGCGGCGGGCAGCAGAGCGGAAAAGGACGCCCCGTCCGCGAGCAGCAGCGCCTTGCCCGCCGTGCGTGCAAGAAAGCGCTCCGCGCCCTCGCGGGAAGAGCAGATCGGCCCGCCCCCTCCGTCCGCGCCCCCTTCGGCGTTCATCTTCGGTACGGAAAGGCCGAGCCGCATAAGCTCCCCTCCTATGAGAGTATTTTTTGAAGTTGTTGCAATAAGACGTCGTTCTGTGCGGGCGTTCCCACCGTGATGCGCACGAAGTCGCAAAGAACTGGCTTGTCCCAGAAGCGAACGAGCACGCCCGCCGCCTTCAGCCGCGTGTAGATCTCCTTCCCGCTCACCTTCGCCCTTCCCGCAAACAGGAAGTTGGAACGGCTCTCGGGCACGGTGAACCCCATCCCGCGCAGGGCGACGGCGAGGCGCTCCCGCTCGGAGACGACCTTTCCCGTCGCCTCCGCATAGTACGCGCCGTCCGCGACGGCAGCCGTACAGACCGCCTGCGCCACGCTGTCCACGGGGTAGGAATTGAAGCAGTCCTTCATGCGCATGAGCCCCGCGATGAGCGACCTGTTCCCCACCGCATAGCCGCAGCGGATGCCTGCAAGCGAATAGCTCTTGGAGAACGTCTTGACGACGAGCACGTTCGCATATTTTTGGGTGAGCGGCGTACAGCTCTCGCCGAAAAAGTCCATATATGCCTCGTCGAGCACGACGAGCCTGTCGGGCACGGAGGCGACGAACCGCTCCATCTCCTCCCGCGCCACCCCCACGCCCGTGGGCGCGTTGGGGTTGGCGATGTAGTACCCCGCGCAGGGCACGGCGCGCATCGCATCCAAATCGAGCGTGAAGTCGCCTTTGAGGGGCACGATCGTCTTGGGGATCCCGAAGAAGGCGGCGAACACCTCATAAAAGGAATAGGTGAGGTCGGCAAAGCACGCGCCCGCACCGTCACCGTCGAAAAAGGCGGGGAAGGAGAGCGCGAGCACCTCGTCCGAGCCGTTGCCGCAGAAGATATTTTCGGGCGCGACCCCCTCCTTTCGGGCGATCGCCGCGCGCAGTTCGTCCGCCTCGGGGCGCGGATAGAGCCGCAGCGCATCCGCGTCGAAGGCGGCAAGCGCCCGGGCAACGCGCGGCGAGGGCGGATAAGGATTTTCGTTGGTGTTGAGTTTGATGTACTGCCTGTCGCGGAGCTGTTCGCCCGCCGTATACGGCGCGATGGCGCGCGCCTTGTTGCTCAAAAAGTCCATTGCTGTGCCCTGTGTTGGATTTCCGACTTTGATTATATCACACCGCGCGGCGTTTTGTCAACGTTCAGAGCGAAATGGGCGGAAGGGCGAGCGCGACGGCGTTCACCGCATACCCGACGGCAATGCCCAGAACGAACAAAAATGCGCAGATGAGGAGGGCGCGGCGGAGCGCCTTCGCGTTTTTGAAGAGGACGAGGCACCCCAGCCCCGTGTTGACGACAAGCCCCGCAAGGCAGCTCCCGAAGGAGATGCCCCCCATCGCGTACACCTCCGCGAGGATGACGGTGGAGGCGCAGTTGGGGACGAGCCCCAGAACGCTGCAGATGAGCGGCTGATACCAATACCCGCTCCCCTGCAAAAAGCCGATGACGCGCTCCTCGCCCACGAAGAAGAACAAGAACCCGAACACGAGGTTGACGAGCAGCACGAACGCCGCCACCTGCAATGCGTGCAGCAGGGGGGAAACGAAGTAGAGCGACAGATTGCCCTTCTTTCCGTGCTTGTGTTCGCAGGCGGTGAACTCGTCCCCCGCATGGGCGCCGTGTTCGTGTGCGTGCGCGTGCTCATGCGCGTGCCCGTGCGCGTGCCCGTGCGCGTGTCCGTTCTCCCCTTCGCGGTCATGCCCCCCTTCGGCATGGTCGTCCTCCTCATAGTCGATGACGGGCATGGGTACCAGTGAGGCGCCCCGTCTTTTGGCGAGCGCGTCCGCAAGATACCCCACGCCCGCGCCCAGAACGAGCTTGATGCCGCAGATGGAGAGGATGGAGACGAGCTTGTCGAGCCACCCCATGTCCGAGACGAGCATGACGAGGAACGCCTCGTCGCTCGTGGCGATGAACACGGCGAGCAGCGTACCGAGCGTCACATACTTCCTCTCGTACAGCTTTGCCGCCATGACGGAAAACCCGCACATCGGGATAAGCCCCGTGGCGCTCCCCAGGAGGGGCGCCCACCTGCCCGCGAGCGCGGCGTTCGCCCGCCCCACGCGGGTGTTGTGTTCCATGAGTTCGATGAGGATATACAGAAGGAGCAAAAACGGAAAGAGCTTTAAGGTGTCCAACAATGCGTCCAGCACGACGTCCCACATACTGTTTTTCCTCCTTTTCCGATTCGCCCTATCTTACTCTTTTTTGCGCGATTTGTCAAACACTTCCCGCCCGCATGAGCGCATCCAAAGAAAATCCGCAAAAGAACGGTCAAAAAACCGCACCCCGCCGCGCTCCCCCGTGCGCTCGCTTTGTCCGCACCGACCCGCGCCGACCCACGTTCCCGCCGACCCTTTTACATCATGCGAAAAGACGCCCGTCGTGAGGCGGGCGTCTTTGGTGTCTTTTACATTATTCCTTGGGCTCTTCTTCTTTGTTCTCTTCCTCTGCCTTGGCAGCGGCGGCAGCCTGGCGGCGCGCCTCCATCTTGGCATCGTGCTTCGCCTGCTTCTTCATCTCCTTGGTGACGACGCGGGCGGCATCGATCTGCGCCTGCATCTCCTGCGGTGTAGGAGGCACGAACGCGGCACCCTCGGCATTCTCGGGAATGACCTCGTAGTGCTCATCGCGCTCGAGCATCGTGGACTCGGTGTAGCCGTCGAAGAGGTGGATGTGCTTGGCGTCGAAGGCAAGCTCGACGATCTCGCCCAGCTCCACGGAGGCGCGGGAGGAGATCTTTGCGATCATCTGCGCGGCGTTGTCGACGATGGTGTTCTTGTCGTTCTCATAGTCGAGGTCGCAGTAGATCTGCGTCTCGGCGCCCAGCTTTTCGATGACGTCCACGCGCGCCTTGACGATGGTGTCGGGCGAGGTGGAGATGAACGCCTGGTCCTCGTGGATGTCCTCGGGACGGACGCCCAGCGTCACTTCCTTGCCCGTGTTCTTATAGTCGTCGAGGTTCTTGATCTTGGCGACCATCGTCTTGGGCAGAAGGATCTTGTTGCCGCCGATGAAGTTGACGTAAATTTTGCCGTTCTCCTCGGTGATGGTGGACTTCTTGAAGAAGTTCATCTGGGGCGTGCCGATGAAGCCCGCGACGAAGAGGTTGATGGGATAATCGTAGAGGTTCTGGGGGGTATCGACCTGCTGCATGAAGCCGTCCTTCATGACGACGATACGCGTACCCATCGTCATCGCCTCGATCTGGTCGTGCGTGACGTAGATGAACGTGGTGGCAAGGCGGACGTGCAGCTTGGAAATTTCCGTTCTCATCTGCGCGCGCAGCTTTGCGTCGAGGTTGGACAGAGGCTCGTCCAGAAGGAAGACCTTGGGCTCACGGACGATGGTTCTGCCGAGGGCGACACGCTGACGCTGACCGCCGGAGAGCGCCTTGGGCTTACGGGAGAGATAATCGGTGATGCCGAGGATCTCCGCAGCCGCCTTGACCTTCTCGTCGATGACGTCCTTGGGCACTTTGCGCAGCTTGAGGCCGAACGCCATGTTGTCGTACACGGACATGTGGGGATAGAGCGCGTAGTTCTGGAAGACCATGGCGATATCTCTGTCCTTGGGGACGACGTCGTTGACGAGCTTGCCGTCGATGTACAGTTCGCCCGAGGAGATCTCCTCAAGCCCTGCGATCATACGCAGCGTCGTGGACTTGCCGCAACCCGAGGGGCCGACGAACACGATGAATTCTTTGTCGCGGATGTCGAGGGTGAAGTTGAACACCGCCTGGTTTCCGCCTGGATAGATCTTGTTGATGCCTTTCAGCAACAGACCGGACATAATTTCCTCCCTACCTTGAAATCAGATTTTCTCTATTATACATGAAACCGCTGCAAAATGCAATGTGCATTTATCACAAATCTGCCCCGTATGACTATCGAATTTGCCCAAAAAAATCGGGGCGGGAAAAACTTTCCCCCCGCGCCTTGTTGACCCGCGCCCGCCCACGTGCTACAATAGGCGTATGGATACCTTGTTCAGGCAGCATCTTTCGGAAAAAGACAAGTTCGGGCTCGCCCCGTATGCGGAGGGCTGCGCGCTCTTTTCGGCGCTCGTCTCCCTCGTGTTCTGCTTTCTCCTCGGCTTTCGCGGCGCGCAGGGCGGAGTGAACGTCTTTTCGGTCTTTTCCCTCTCCTCGGCGGGCAGCGCGTTCGCAAAGTGCGCCGCACTCATCTCGATGCTCGCACCCTCCGTCCTCTTTGCCCTCACCGCGGTGCGGTATGTGCGCTTTCTTACAAAAAAGTGCCAAAAGGATTCGCTGTATTTTTGCTACGCCGTCTATATCTCCTATCTTGCGGGCGTCTTCCTGTTCGCCTGCGCCGCCGCCGACGGCACGATGCGACTCAACGGTGCGAGCATCGCGGGCATCACGCTGGGCGCGGCGGGCGTTATTGCCTCCGTCGTCCTCTTTCTCATCGCCCGCGGACGGGAGCCGCGCAGCCGCGAACGCACCTCGCGCAATACGCTCTGCCCGCTCGCCCTGCTCTTTCTCCTCATGCTGTTCGCCCTCTTTTCGACGGGCATGGTGACGGAGGCGGAGCGCGCGGGGCTCTGCGCCCTCTTCCCGGGGGAACTGACCGAAAAAGGCGTGCTCGCCGTGTTTGCCTTTTTGTTCCTCATCGCCTTTGCGGCGTGCGCCGTGCTGCTTGCGGAGCGCCTTTTGGGGAACGTGGCGCAGCAGCGCAAGCCCACCCTTTTGCGGGCGGGACTTGCCGCCGCCTTCGCCGTCGGCGCCGCGCTGTGCGAAATGTACCTCGCCCCCGCGCCCGACGAGATGACCATCCTCTTCTTCCGCGGCGTACCCTATGCCGCCATCCTTCTCTCCCTTCTGCTCTTTGCCGCCGTCGCGGCGGACACGCTGATCGACTACGAGTCCCGCCGCCCGAAGGCGTGAACACATGATCGCCGTCGGGGCAAAGCAGAGTTGAAAGGACGCCTTATAGACATGGAGCGAGGAGCTCCCTCACAGGCAGGAGCGCGCGACTTTCGTCGCGCGCTCCTGCCATTCGGGATGAAACAAATGCATGACTGCCGGGTCGTCACAGGCGCGACTTGCGCGCTGCCAGTAATATGAGGGTTTACAGCCCGCCCCGCCTATGGCGGCACGAGCCGCAGGCGAAGTAAATGAAAAACCACGTGGATATGTTACCCGTAAACGGGTCTCATGCCTTCCCCCTCGGGGGAAGGTGTCACGAAGTGACGGATGAGGGGTCAAGCAGAGCGACTGTTCCTTTGCCGTCCCCCTCATCACCGCCTTCGGCGGAGTCGTCTCGGCGGCGCAAGGAGCGACGCCGCCAGCGGTCACGGTTTTTGCCCACAATGGCAAAAACCTCAGTTCGCCGCGCGCGCACACCACACCGTGGTGATGCGCATAACGCGCGGCTCACCCCCAAAGGGAAAGCCAGCCTCTTCTCTCGCCTCCCCTGTGCAAGGGGAGGTGGATTGCCGAAGGCAAGACGGAAGGGTTGTCGTGCCCGCGCGACACCAACCTTTACAACCCTCCCGCCTCGCTCCGCTCGGCACCCTCCCTTACACAGGGAGGGCAAGGGTAGAGACAACTCGCTTCGCCCGGCACCCTCCCGAATAGGGCTCCCGCAAAAAGACACAGTATTTTTGTGGGATTTTCACAGGGAGGGCAAGGGTTAGATATTATAACGCGCTCCCGATTCAGTTCTGCTCATCGGCAAATCCTCTCTTGAACCCGCGGACGATCCGCGGGTTTCCGTTTCCCAAAAAAGCGCCCCGCGGACTTCGGGGGCGCATGATTTTTGCAAACGTTATGCAGTTTTCTTGAACACGAGGCGGGGCTTTTCCCCCTTCGTGACGCAGTCGCGCGTGATGATGACTTCCTCCACGTCCTGCTCGGAGGGAATGTCATACATGACGTCGGTCATCAGCCCTTCGATGATGGTGCGCAGTCCCCTCGCCCCCGTCTTTAAGCGGATGGCGGTATTGGCGATCTCGCGCACGGCGCCCTCCTCTACGGTGAGCTTGACGCCGTCCATGCCGACGAGCTTCTGATACTGCTTGATGATGGCGTTCTTGGGCTGCGTGAGGATGTTGACGAGCGCGTCCTCGTCAAGGGGCTGGAGCGCCACCACGATGGGGATGCGCCCCACGAACTCGGGGATGAGCCCGAATTTGGTGAGGTCCTGCGGCTTGACGTCGTCGAGGAGGGAGTAGTCCACCTCGTTCTCGCCCAGCTTGACCTTGCCGCCGAAGCCGAGCCCCGAATCATCCTTGCGCGCGCCGACGATCTTATCCAGCCCGACGAACGCGCCGCCGCAGATGAAGAGGATATTGGTCGTATCGATGCGCATACACTCCTGCTGGGGGTGCTTTCTGCCGCCCTGCGGGGGGACGTTTGCGACCGTCGACTCGATGATCTTCAACAGCGCCTGCTGCACGCCCTCGCCCGAAACGTCGCGCGTGATGGACACGTTCTCGCCCTTTCTGGCGATCTTGTCGATCTCGTCGATATAGATGATGCCGCGCTGGGCGCGCTCGATGTCGTAATCGGCGTTCTGGATGAGCTTTAAGAGGATGTTCTCGACGTCCTCGCCCACATAGCCCGCCTCGGTGAGCGTGGTGGCGTCGCTCGTGGCGAAGGGCACGTTCAGAATGCGGGCAAGCGTCCTTGCGAGCAGCGTCTTGCCGCTGCCCGTGGGACCGAGCAGCAAGATGTTGCTCTTTTCGATCTCCACGCCGTCGTCGTTCTTCTCGCCTGCGAGCATCGCGTTGATGCGCTTGTAGTGATTGTACACGGCGACCGAGAGAACGCGCTTTGCCTTGTCCTGCCCGATGATGTATTGGTCGAGCTCCGCCTTGATCTCGGCAGGCTTTTTGAGCTCCACCTGCTCCTGCTCCGCATTGGACGGCATCTTTGCCATCATGTCGCGGCAGAGCTCCACGCACTCGTCGCAGATAAAGACGCCGTCCGGACCTGCGATGAGCTTTTTGACTTTGGATTTTTCCTTCCCGCAGAAGGAGCATCTTTGTTCGTATTTTGCCATAAAAAACTCCGTGTGCTCTCCGCGGCACTCGCCCGGATTCGGGCGCATTTTTCCGCGAAGATCCCCGCGCGGGCGGCAAAAGCCGCACCCGCAGGGTGTTTTCCCTCTATGGGCGCACATTCCGCCGAGGAGGGGACGCTTTGAAATATTATCTCTTTTCGTACACCTTGTCGATGAGCCCGTAGGCGAGGGCTTCGTCGGCGGTGAGATAGTTGTCGCGGTCGGTGTCGCGTTCGACGACGTCCACGGGCTTGCCCGTGTTGGCGGCGAGGATGCGGTTCATCTTCGCCTTGATGCGCAGGATGTGCTCCGCCTGGATCTTGATGTCGCTCGCCTGCCCCTGCGCGCCGCCCAGAGGCTGGTGGATCATGATCTCGCTGTTTTTGAGGGCGAAGCGCTTGCCCTTGGCGCCCGCTGCAAGCAGGAAAGCGCCCATGGACGCCGCAAGCCCGATGCAGATGGTGGACACGTCGCACTTGATGTAGTTCATCGTGTCGTAGATCGCCATGCCCGCCGAAACGGAGCCGCCCGGGCTGTTGATGTACAGGCTTATGTCCTTGGTGGGATCCTTCCCCTCGAGGTAGATGAGCTGCGCCACGACGGTATTCGCCACCGCGTCGTCGATCTCCCCGCTCAAAAAGATGATCCTGTCCTCCAGAAGGCGGGAGTAGAGGTCATAGCTCCGCTCGCCGCTCGAAGTGCGCTCCACAACATAGGGAATGAGCACGTTCTTGGTCATTTATTTGTTCTCCTCGCCGTTTTCTGCGCTCTCCGCAGCGGGCTGCTGTTCTTCCGCCGCGGCTTTTTCCGTCTTTTTCGCGGAAGAGGTCTTCTTGGCAGGCGACTTTCTGGCAGGCGCCTTCTTGGCAGGTTTTTCCTCGGACGCCGCCCCGGAAGCGGGCGCCTCGGCAGCCATTTCCGCCGCGGGCGTCATCTCGTTGTTGGCTTCGAGATAGTCGAAGAGCTTGGTGACCTTGATGTCCCCCTCGATGTACTCGAGCTGTCTGGGATCCATCGTCTTGCGGTATTCCTCGGGTTCCTTGCCGACGCTTGCCGCCTGCTCGGCGACCTTCTCCGCGATCTCCTCCTCGGAGGCGATGATGGCGAGGTCTTTGATGAGCTTTTCGACGATGAGCTGGTGGAGCACCGTGCGGCGCGCCTCCTCCTCGAAGTTCTTTTTATACTCCTCGCGCGTCTGCCCGACGTACTTTAAATACTCGTCGAGGCGGATGCCCTGGTACATGAGGCTGTACTCCATGCGCTGCATGGAATATTCCTCCTGCTTCTCCACCATCGCGTCGGGGATGTCCGCCTTGGCGTCCTTGGCGATCTCGGTGATGATGGCGTTCTCCGTCTCATTGCGGCCGCGGGACGCCGCGCTCTTTTCCAGGCGCTCGCGCACCTTGGCGCGGTAGGCGTCCATCGTGTCGGAACCCACCTTCTTGGCGAACTCGTCGTCAAGGGCGGGGAGCACCTTCTCGGTGATCTTATGAAGGGTGACGGTGAACACGGCGGGCTTGCCCTTAAGGTCCGCCGCCTGATAATTTTCGGGGAAGGTGACGGAGATATCCTTCGTCTCGCCGACGTTCATGCCGACGACCTGCTCCTCGAACCCGGGGATGAACTGCCCGGAGCCGAGCGTGAGATCGTACCCCTTCGCGGAGCCGCCCTCGAACTCCTTGCCGTCCGTCTTGCCCACAAAGTCGATGTTGACTTCGTCCTTGTCGCAGGCGGCGCGGTCGGTCACTTCGCGGCTCTCCGCGAGGCGCTCGCGCGTGCCCTCGATGTCCTTCTCCACTTCGGCGTCCGTAACAGTATACGCATATTTGGCGATTTTTAAACCCGTGAATTTGCCGATCGTGACATCGGGCTTTACGGGCGTCGTCGCGGCGAGCACCACCTTCTCGTCGGAGAGCTCCTCGACGGAGAGGGCGGGATCGCCCACGGGCATGAAGTTCTCCTTCTCCTTTTCGAGGATGGCGGGATAGTGCTCGGAGAACAGGTCGTTGAGCGCGTCTTCATAGAAGAGCCCCTTGCCGTAATAGAGCTCCAGAACGTGCTTGGGCACCTTGCCCTTGCGGAAGCCGTTGACCGCGAACTTCTTGCGGTTTTCGAGATACGCCTTATCGTTGGCAGCCTCCCACTCTTCGGGCGTGAAGGTGATGGCGATCTTGACGGTGCTTTTCTCTGCAGGTGTGACTGTGTAGTTCATTTCTATACTCCATTTTTATTATTGCATTTTTCGGCAAAGTACATTTTACCATATCGGCGCGAGAAAGGAAAGCATTTTTATTTACAATTTTCTTTTTTTCGGGTATAATTGTCACGTATCCCCGCACGGGCAGCACCGCCCCCTCGGGGAAGTTACGGGAGGAAACTTATGCCGCAGGACGCCTTCACCCTACGCCTCAACGCGCTGGAACTGCATCGGACGCTCACAGGCGGGCGCGTCAACAAAATAAATCAACCCGCGCGCGAGGAGGTCTCCGTTCTTATATACACGGGAAAGCGCACCGTTAAACTCTCCCTCAACGCAAATGCGTCCGACTGCGGCGTCTATTTTTCGGAAGAGGAGAGCGAAAACCCCCTCGTCGCGCCCAATTTCTGTATGCTGCTGCGCAAATATATCCAGGGCGCGCTCATCACGGGCGTGGAGACGGCGGGCTTCGAGCGCATCCTCGCCATCCGCCTGCACTGCGTCTCCGACTTTCAGGAGTGCGAGCGCATCCTCTATGCCGAGGTGATGGGGAAATACTCCAATCTGCTGCTCGTCGAACAGGGCGTCATCCTGGGCGCGCTCAAGACGACGGCGGCGGACGAACAGTGCAAGCGGCTCATCCTGCCCGGGGCGAAGTACGTTCTGCCCGCGCGGCAGGACAAAGCCGACCCCTCCGACCTTACTGCCCTCCGCGCCTGTCTTGCGGGCGCGGAGGGCGACCTTGCACACTTCCTCTTCACCCGCGTGGCGGGGCTCGCCCCCTGCACGGCGGAGGACATCGCCAAAAGTTTTACGGGCGGCGACCTTGCCGCGCACGTCCATGACTATATCTTCTCGGATGAGATCTCCCCCTGCGTGACGGAAAAAAACGGCAACGTATGCGACTTTTTTGCGCGGATGCACGCGGGCGCGCGCCCCTTTGCGACGCTCTCGGAGGCGCAGGCGTATTTCTACCGCAAAAAGCGCCGCAAAGCGGCGCTCGAGGGGATGCGCAGGCGGCTGCTCTCCGCCGTGGCGCAGGCAAAGAAGAAGCAGGAAAAGCGGCTCGCGCAGATCGCGGAGAAGCAGCGCTCCGCCGCCGACGCCGAGACGGTGCGCCTCAAGGGCGAGCTGCTGACCGCCAACTTGTACGCGCTCTCGCGCGGGATGACGAGCTGTGAGCTCGTCAACTATTACGACGAGGAAGGGCGGACGGTGAAGATCGCGCTCGACGCGCAGCTCACCCCCTCGCAGAACGCGCAGGCATACTTCAGGCGCTATCAGAAGCAGAAGCGCACGCTCGAGGCGCTCGCCCCGCAGGAGCAGGAGACGCGCAGGGAGCTTGCCTATCTCGAGAGCCTCACCCCCCTCCTCACCGCGGCGGAGGACATGGACGACCTGCGCGCCGCCGAGGAGGAGCTCACGGGCGAAGGGCTCGTCAAAGCCCCGCAGGAGGCGCGGCGGAAAAAGGCGAAGGCGGAGATCCCCTTCCGCACCTATCGGGCGGGAGATTTCACCGTCTGTGCGGGGCGCAGCAACGTGCAGAACGACCGCCTTGTGCGCATGAGCGCGCCCGACGATGTGTGGCTGCACGCGCGCGGGCTGCACTCCGCGCACGTCGTCATCCGCGCGCAGGGGAAAAAAGTCCCCCGCGACGTGCTCGCCTTTGCGGCGGGCGTGTGCGCGAAGTTCTCGGAGGCGGGCGGCGGCAAGATCCCCGTGGACTGCTGCCCCGTGAAGAACGTCAGAAAGCCCAAGGGCAGCAAGGCGGGCTTCGTCACCTATACGGGCTTTGAAACGGTGCTCGGCGATCCCGCCCTTGCAGAGTCCGCCGCACCCGTGTCCGAATAATCCCCCGCCCGTGTCCGAACGACGCGACCATGTCCGTGTGAGCGAATTTCAGCCACCCCATGTCCGAATGTACGGATTTCAGCCACCCCATGTACGGACGGGCGCTCGTTTCCCCCACCCATGTACGAATTGCGCGCCGCGGCTTCTGCCGCGGCGCGCAGATATTTATGAGCGGAAAACTACTTTTTGCAGCCCCTGCCCTGCGGATAGAGCGGGAGCTCGAAAAAGCCCGAACAGACTTCCTGCGAATACTCCTGCGCGGGCGGGATGGCGCAGTAGCCGTAGGCAGGCACGAGCAGCTCCACCTGCATGGCGACCTTCAAGATGCACGTCACGCACGCGCTCACCGTAAAGGTGTTGTTCTGCGTGTTGAACGTCCCCTCCGGGATGACGCAGCTTGCGACCGCCGTCACCGTGGAGGGCATGACGGACGCGGACGGAACGTACATCAGCACGTCCTCGTTGAGAGTGACGTTCGCCGTCGCGCTGCCCTCGGCGCCCGTGGCGTCCGTATAGACGACCTCGACGGGAATGGTGACGGTCGCCTGCACGCGGGCGCAGCCCGAATCGGGCTGGCGCTCCACCGAGACGTTGGAGACCGTTCCCGTCCCCGTGAGCGACTTGGCGCTCACGAACGTGAGAGGATATGTAGGGTTTGCGGGCGTAAGATCGGTGAGCGTCAGCGTGTAATTTTCAAGGCGGGTCTGGATGATGCCCGCGTCGAAGATCTTTTCCGCCTGGATGCACACCTTTTCACACAGTCCGCTCACGGGATTGCCCGTGATGGGACCGGGACAGTGGTCGGAAGAAAAGTTGGAAAAAAACGACATGGAATACCTCCGTAAAAAAGAACGTAACCGTTCTACCCCATGTTATGCCGCGCCGCCCCGTCTTGCCACGCCCCCGCCCTTTGCATTGACGATCCCCCCTTTGTCCCCCCGAATAGGGCTCCCGCAAAAAGACTGTGTTTTTTTGCGGGATTTTTGCAAGGGGGCAGGGGCAGGGAAGGCTTCTCCCTTGGGAGAAGCTCCGCCGAAGGCGGTGATGAGGGGGACGGCAAAGGAACAGTCGCCCTGCTTGACCCCTCATCCGTCACTTTGTGACACCTTCCCCCCCGGGGGGAAGGCTTTCAAAGGCTCCATGACGAAAAAACTCATGCGCCGCTCCGTCGGAATGACAAAAAAGCTCGTGCGCTGCTCGCGGCGGAACGGGCGGCGGGCGGAACGCTGCGCCGCCCTTCAGAGCGCCACCGTCTGCCCGGGGTACAAAAAAGGCGTGGCGTTGCGCGCAAAATAGCGCGCGGGCGAGCCGCAGAGCAGCGTCTTGGTCTCCCCGCCGCGCACGCGGTAGACGTTCTCCGCGGGCGGAAGGGAGAGATACGTCCCCTCGGCGGGGGACGCGGTGAGTGCATTGCGGGCGGCAAGCAAACGGGGCGTGGTGCCGAACGCCGCCGCGATGTCCCCGAGGGTCTGTCCGCGCCCCACCCGCACAAGGGGCGAAAAAACGAGCGTGAGCTGCATACGCCATCCTATGCGGCAACTCATAAATATGTGCCCCGCGCGAATACAATAGGACATGAATTTGTACCGCACCGCCGCCGTCGTCACGCTGTTCTCGGCTGCGGAACACTGCCTCGGATTTTTATACCGCATCATCCTCTCGCGCACCATCGGCCCCGAGGGGCTGGGCGTCTATCAGGCGGCGTACAGCGTGTTCGCCGTCTTTCTCACCCTCTCGGCGAGCGGGCTGCCCGTCACCCTCTCACGCGTCATCTCCCGCCACCGCGCCCACGGCAACCGCCCGCGCGAGCACGCCGCCGTCACGGGCGGCGTGCTCATCACGCTCGCCTTCAGCGTGCCCGCCGCAGTTCTTCTCTTTCTGCTCCGCGCCCCCTTCTCCAAGGTGTTCGCCGACCCCCGGTGCGCCGACCTCTTCTATATCCTCATCGCGGGGCTGCCGTGCACCTGCGTCTATTCGGTCATCCGCGGCAGCTTTTGGGGGAACAAGCGCTTTTTCGCCTACTCCTTCATCGAACTCGTGGAGGAGATGATCCGCATCGGCGTTGGGGTAGTGCTGCTGCTCACCGTGACGGCGGGCGTGTACGGGGCGAACCTTGCCGCCGTCGCCGTGCTCATCTCCTATCTATGCTCCTTCGCCATCGCCCTCGTCTGGTTCTTTCTCACGGGCGGGCGGCTGCGCTCCCCGCGCGGGGAGCTGCGCCCCCTGCTCGCATCCTCGCTGCCCGTCACCGCCATGCGCACCTCCTCCTCGCTGCTCTCCTCCCTCATCTCCGTGCTCTTTCCGCTGCGGATGCAGGCGGCGGGCGCCACCTCCGCCCGCGCCATGCGCGAATACGGCGTCGTATGCGGGATGGTGATGCCCGTGATGGCGATCCCCTGCGCCTTTATCGGCTCCATCGCGCTCGTACTCGTGCCCGAGCTCTCCGAGAACTACTACCGCGGACGGCAGAAGGAAGTGCGCGCGCTCACCGCGCGCGCGTTGAAGGCGAGCCTGCTCGTCTCGTGCGCGCTCGTGCCCTTTTACCTCGTCTGCGGGGAGGATGTGGGCGTGCTGCTCTACTCCAACGCGGCGAGCGGGCAGATGCTCTCCGCCTGCGCCCTGCTGCTCCTGCCCATGAGCCTTACGATGATCGCCTCCAGCCTGCTCAATTCCATCGGCTGCGAAAAGCACACCCTCGCCGTCTTTCTGGCGGGTTCCGCCGCCATGCTCGCCTGCACCTTCCTGCTCCCCCGCTTTCTGGGCGGCGGGGCGCTGCTCGCGGGCATGGCGTGCGACAACCTCATCACCGCCCTTTTATCCCTTCTCCTGCTCCAAAAAAAGACGGGGCGCCTGCCCCTCGGCGGACACCTTGCAAAGCTCTTCTGCGCGCTCGCGCCCGTAACGGCGGCGGCGTACTTCTTGCACCGCCTGCTCGCCCTGTATTTGAGCTATCTTCCCGCCCTCGCGCTCACCATGCTCTTTCTTGCGGCGGGGGAGGCTGCGATGCTCGCGCTGCTGCGCCTTGTCGACCTCAAAGGGCTGCTCGGACGGTTTTTCGCAAAAAAACGCAAAAAAATCGTCCAACAGTCTTGAAATATGCCCATAAGTGTGGTACAATGGAGAAAATTTTGGTTTCGGAGGAAGACAAAATGAAACTGACCGAAGAACTGCGCAAGGCGCTGCGTGTCCGCGTGGACTACACGAACATGACGGACAAATACATCCCCAACGGGATCGCGCAAAAGACGCTGGACGCGCACAAGAAACTTGCCAAGGCGGCGCACGCCTACGTTGCGGAGAACCGCGGCAAGGACGAACTGTTTATGGGTTGGACGGAACTCCCCTACAACCAGGACACCATCGTCGCCGACATTCTGGAAACGGCGAAAGCCGTCCGCAGAAAGTTCGAGAACTTCGTCGTGCTCGGCATCGGCGGCTCGGCGCTCGGCCCCATCATGGCGTTCAACGCGCTCTGCCACCTGCACTACAACGACCTGCCCAAGAGCAAGCGCCGCGGGCCCAGGTTCTTCGTGGAGGACAACGTCGACCCCGTCCGCATGAAGGAGCTTTTAGACGTCATCGACGTCACCAAGACCTGCTTTAACGTCATCTCCAAGTCGGGCGCGACGAGCGAGACGATGGCGCAGTACCTCATCATCTCCGACCTCTTGAAGAAGGCGGGCGTCAACATCAAGGAGAACGTCATCTTCACGACGGACGCCAAGAAGGGCAACCTCGTCAAGATCTCCAAGTCGCTCGGCGGCGTGAAGAGCTACGTTTTGCCCGACGGCGTGGGCGGCAGGTTCTCCGAGCTCTCCCCCGTGGGGCTTCTGCCCGCGGCGGTGCTGGGCATCGACATCAAGGCGATGCTCAAGGGCGCTGCCTATATGGACAAGCTGTGCAAGACGGCGGATCTCAAAAAGAATCCCGCCCTTCTGTGCGCGACGCTGCAGTATATCGCCATGAACGACGGCAAGAATATCGGCGTGCTCATGCCCTATTCCGACAATCTGAAGTTCGTCTCCGATTGGTACGCGCAGCTCTGGGCGGAGTCGCTCGGCAAGAACGTGACGCTGGACGGCACCCCCTGCAACGTCGGTCAGACCCCCGTCAAGGCGCTGGGCGTCACCGACCAGCACTCGCAGGTGCAGCTCTACACGGAGGGTCCCTTCGACAAGGTCGTCACCTTCCTTGCGGTGGACAGCTATAAGGAAAAGACCCCCATCCCGCACGGCTGCGAGGACATCCCCGATGTCTCCTTCCTCGGCGGACACACGATGGAGGAACTCATCCAGGCGGAGAACAAGGCGACGGCGCACGCGCTGACGATGGCGGGACGGCTCAACTACACCATCCACGTTCCCGAAGTCAACGCCTTCACGCTGGGCGAGCTGCTGTTCCTGTTTGAATTGCAGACGGCGTACGCGGGCGCGATGTTCAACATCAACACCTTCAACCAGCCCGGCGTGGAAGCGGGCAAGAAGGCGACGTTCGCCCTTCTGGGCAAGCCCGGCTATGCCGACAAGAAGGCAGAGCTCGACGCCGCCGCCCCCGACGAGGCGTATATCGTCTGAATTTCCCGTAAAAAGCGCGGCATTTTGTAAGATACGGCAAGGCGCGCCGCCCGTTCGGGCGGCGCGCTGCGTCTTTTTGAAAAGTCCCTGTCAGAGGATATGTCTATGAGTTTCTGGAAAAAACTGTTCGGCAAAAAGGAGGAGGACGAGAGCACCCGCCGCTGGAACGCCATGTGGGAGGCGTGGGAGGCGGGCGAGATCCCCCCGCCCTACAACGAGCTGCTCACCTACGACAGCGAGATGCAGGAGGGCGGGCACTTGCAGTTCTTTTTGAACCGCGCCCTGCGCGGGGAGAACATCTTTGCCGTGATGGCGGCGCTCCGCGAGACGCTCCCCGCAGGCCACGCCGAGAACGTGGCGCAGGCGTACCGGCAGTACTGCCTCCTGGACATCGACCCCGAGAACGACGCCGACGTATGCGCGGTGCTCGAGGACGCCCCGCTCGCCCCCTTCGACGCCTATTACGACGAGCACGAGGAGGAACTTCTGGACGTCCTCGAGGCGTATGCCGCCACGCTGATATGAAAATAAACGCACACGTCCCCCCTTCTCGCCTCGTATGCGCGGGAGGACATCTTCCCGTCCGCACATATTTTCCGTAACGCACCCGTCCCGCCGCCCCGCGCGGCGGGACGTTCTTTTCGGGAGAAGCCTTATCCGAAATACGCCCCCCGCACGCTGTTCCTTACGGGGGGATCCCTCGTCGCCGAGAGGCGTGCGGCGTTTGGCGCACGCCTTTCGGCTCCATCGGGATGACAAAAGGGACAGGAATATTTCGACGAAGCGATGCACGAGCTCCCTTTTTTTCGTCATTCCGCCCGGCGCAAGGAGAAATGCCTGCTTGCAGGAGCATTCCGGCGAAGCGGCGCACGTCCCCCTTTTTCGTCATTCCGAGGAATGAAATGACGAGGGATCCCCCCGGCAAGGGAAAGCGCGATCCCTCGTCGGTCGTTCCTCCCTCCTCGGGATGACATAAAGAAAAGGCTCCCTCTTCGAGGGAGCTGGCTGCGGAGCAAATGCGAAGCAGTCTGAAGGAGTTGCTATTATTTAAGTCGACGATTTTTAGTTACTCCTTCCGTCTGCCGCAAAAGCGGCAGACACCTCCCTCATGGAGGGAGGCTTTACGATCCCCCTTTTACACAGGGCTCCCGCAACAAAGCACAGCCTTTTTGTGGGACAGTCGCAATGGGGGCAAGGGTAGAGAGCGCCTCGCCCTCCCGCGTCATCCCGAACGGCAAGAGCGCGCGGCGAAAAATGCGCGCTCTTGCCCGTGAAGGATCCCCTCGCCTTTTATCGTTCCCCGAGGGATTCCTCGCTTCGCTCGGAATGACCGAAAAAAAGCCTCTCTTGAATCCGCGGACGATGTGCGGGTTCTCGTTAGTAAAAAACACGCCCGAGAGACGGGCGTGTTCCTGGTTACTCCTGCGGTTCTTGCGAGAGTTCCTTGATCTCGACATTGTACTTCTTGGAATCCTTGGGCGTGGCGGCGCGCACGAGCGTGCGGAGCGCCTTGGCGATCTTGCCCTGCTTGCCGATGACCTTGCCCATATCCGAATCGGAAAGGCGCACGGTGACGTTGATGGCGTCCTCCGTCTCCTCCACTTCGTAGGAGACGCTTTCCTTGTCCTCGGCAAACTGCCCGACGATGTACTTGATAAGTTCCAACATCCTTGTTACCTCCTGTATATTACGGTGTGTTTGGAAAGAGGTGTGTTCATGTTTCCCGCCGCGAGAGTTCAGCGCGTGACGATCTCGTTCTTGGCGAAAAAGGTGCGGCAGGCTTCGGAACTGCGCCGGATCACTTCTTTTTCTTCGTCTTGGTCTTGGAAGGGGAGAGCTTTGCGGGCTTCTCCATCGCGCCCGAGCGGATGAGCAGGCTTCTCACGGTCTCGGTGGGCTGCACGCCCTTTGCGAGCCAATCCTTCGCCTTCTCCACGTCCACGGTGAGCGTCACGGGCTCGGACTTGGGATCGTAGAACCCGATCTTCTCGATGTACTCACCCGTCGCCGCCTTGCGCGCGTCCACGACCACGATACGGTACACGGGGGACTTCTTGTCGCCCATGCGCACCAATCTCATTTTGACCATATTTGTAACCTCCGAAATTTGTTTTTTGTCTATCGTCCGCCGCGCCGCAGCGCGGAAAACTTCGTCAGAACGGAAGGCGCATCCTGCCCTTCCCGTTTTTCATCTGCTTCATCAAAAGCTTGGTCTGCTCAAACTGCTTTAAGAGCTGATTGATCTCCTGCACCGTCGTCCCCGACCCCAGCGCGATGCGGCGCTTTCTGGGCGAGTTGATGATCTGGGGATTGTCCCGTTCCTTGGGCGTCATGGAGAGGATGATGGCGCGCGTGCGCTCCAGCTTCTTCTCGTCCAGGTCCCCTTCCTTGATTTTCAGCTTGCTCCCGGGGAGCATCCCCATGAGCGCCGACGCGCCGCCCATCTTTTTGAGCGCCTCGAACTGCGCAAGGTAATCGGCGAGGGTGAAGGAATTTTCGCGCATTTTGCGCTCCATCTCCTTCGCCTGCTGCTCGCTGACCGCCTCCTGCGCCTTTTCGATGAGGGAGAGCACGTCGCCCATGCCCAGGATGCGGGACGCCATGCGGTCGGGATAGAAGGGTTCGAGGTCGGTGAGCTTTTCGCCCACGCCGATGAACTTGATGGGTTTGCCCGTGACCGCCTTGATGGAGAGGCAGGCGCCGCCGCGGGTGTCGCCGTCCAGCTTGGTGAGGATGACGCCCGTCACGCCGAGGCGTGCATTGAACGTCTCGGCGACGGTGACGGCGTCCTGCCCCGTCATGGCGTCCACGGTGAGCAGGATCTCGGTGACGGAGACGGCTTTTTCGATCTCCTCCAGCTCCTTCATGAGCGCGTCATCGATATGCAGGCGCCCCGCCGTGTCGATGATGACGGTGTCGTATCCCATTTTGAGGGCGTATTCGACCGCCTGCTTCGAAGTCTTGGCGGGGGCTTGCGTCCCCTTTTCAAAGACCTCCGTCTCCGCCTTCTTCCCCACCACTTTGAGCTGTTCGATGGCGGCGGGGCGGTAGATGTCGCACGCGACGAGAAGGGGCTTTTTGCCCTGTTTTTTGAGGAGCAGGGCGAGCTTGCCGCACAGCGTCGTCTTGCCCGCGCCCTGCAGGCCGCACATCAGGATGACCGTGGGCGGCTTGGGGGAGACTTCCAGCTTGGCGCCCGAAGGCCCCATGAGGGCGATGAGCTCCTCGTTGACGATCTTGATGACCTGTTGGGCGGGATTGAGCGATTGCAGCACTTCCTGCCCCACCGCCTTCTCGGAAACGTCGGCGATGAACTGTTTGGCGACTTTGATGTTGACGTCCGCCTCTAAAAGTGCGATGCGCACTTCCCGCATGGCGGTGCGGATCTCCAGCTCGGTGAGCTTTCCGCGCTTGGTGAGTTTGCTGAAAATATGGTTGAGCCGCTCGGAGAGCGATGCAAACAGAGCCATTTCCGCCCCCTCCCTTTTATAACAATGTATCGGAATGCCGCTTGATCGCCTCGGCGACCTCGGCGGAAAAATCTTTGTGAAGGATCGCCTCCGCTTCGCCGCGCTGCCGATCGGGGAGCGTCTGCGCCCAGCGGGAAAGCTCCGTCATCAGAAGGGACTGCGTGAGCGAAACTTCCGTAAAATGGCGCAGAAGGTGCAGCTTTTCCTCGTACTCCTCCATGAGGCGGCGCGCCTTTTGCAGCGTATCGGAGATGCTCTGCCGCGAGCACCCCTTCTGCTCGGCGATCTCGGCAAGCGACAAGTCACAGTTGAAGTAGAGGTCGGTGACTTCGCGCTGATGGTCGGTGAGCAGCGGATTGTAGATATCCCACAGCCGCAGAAGATGCAAGTCCATGCGCGTTCCCTCCCTGCTTCCCGCCTATTATATCCGAATGCAGAACGCCTGTCAAGCATTTTTACTTGACAGGCGCAATTTTATACCGTTCTTTTGCAGCCATTTTCCAAAGAGGACGAGGATAGAGGGTTGCATACGTGCAAAATTCTGCCACAGGGAACGTCGCGCTTTTTTACACGTCATCCCGAACCAAGCCAAAGGTTTTACACGTCATCCCGAAGTTTTACACGTCATCCCGAACGAATGTGAGGGATCTCCCCGTTTGTTGCAGCCTGTCCCTTGCGAGGGGATTCCTCGCTTCGCTGACTTCGCCCCTATGGGGCTCGTGCGCCGCTTCGTCGAAATGCTCCTGCAAGCAGGCATTTCTCCTCGCGTCGGGCGGAATGACACATTGAGATGGAGCTTTGAACAAGCTACCAACCACGCCGCAAGCAAAACAACGCTTTTGCGCAGCTTGGTCAGATTTGACAACCCTTCCGCCTCACTTCGTTCGGCACCCTCCCTTGCACAGGGAGGGCAAGATAGGCGCTATCGATCATGCCGCAAGGAACGTCGCGCCGTTCCGCAGCGGGACTCAATTTGCGCATACCTGCGCTTACGCGGAAAGGTGAATGCGCGGGCGTTATAAATGTTGCGAACTGCCCGCGCAGAGGAAAACCGATTGTCAGCCGCTCTGCGGCGTGCAATGGGTGTTCTTCCCCCTCACGACGTTTCTTTTCATCAGTTTGAAAAGAAACGTGTGAACCCTTATAAGAACCCCTCCACAAACTGCTCGGCGTCGAAGCGCTCCAAATCGTCGATCTTTTCGCCCACGCCCACGAAGACGACGGGGATCTTCAACTCGCCGCACAGCGAGAACACAAAGCCGCCCTTGGCGGTGCCGTCCAGCTTGGTGAGCACGATGCCGTCGAGCTCGACTGCCTCGTCGAAAATTTTTGCCTGATTGACGGCGTTCTGCCCCGTGGTGGCGTCGAGAACGAGGTACTTCAAAAACTGCGCCTCGGGGTACTCGCGCAGGACGACGCGGTCCATCTTCTGCAACTCCTTCATGAGGTTGTCTTTGACGTGCAGACGCCCCGCCGTGTCGATGAGCACGACGTCCGTGCCGCGCGCCTTGGCGGAGGACACGGCGTCGAAGATGACGGCGGAAGGGTCGCTCCCGTCCTCGTGCTTGACGATGCGCACCTTTGCCCTGTTCGCCCAGATCTCGAGCTGGTCGATGGCGGCTGCGCGGAAGGTGTCCGCCGCCGCGATGGTCACGCTTTTGCCCTGACGTACGAACCAATTTGCGACTTTGCCGATGGTCGTCGTCTTGCCCACGCCGTTGACGCCGACGAACATGATGACGCACGGATAGGTGAGCTCGGGCACGGGCGCCTCGCATAGCGTGTCCTCCAGAATGTCTTTTAAGAGGTCGGTGACGAACGCCTGGTCCTTTATTTTCTGTCCGATCGCCTCCTCGCGCACCTGGTCGATGACGTCCTCGGCGGTGCGCACGGAGACGTCGGCGGAGATGAGGATCTCCTCCAGCTCGTCATAGAACGCCTCGCCGATCTTGTCCTTCAAAAAGAGCTGGCGCATTTTGAGCGCGACGGAATCCTTTGTCTTTTTCAGTGCGTCGCGGATCTTTCCGAATAAACCCACAACAACCCTCCTTTTTCCTCCGCGAAGAACGCGGCGCCTGCCGCATCCTTCGGGAGATCAGATGACCGTATCGCCCCCGAGCTTTTCTTCCACCTCGGAGAGCTTGACGGAGACGACCTTGGAGACGCCCTTTTCCTCCATCGTCACGCCGAAGAGGATGTCCGCCTGGTTCATGGTGGGCTTGCGGTGGGTGATGACGATGAACTGCGTGTCCTTGGAGAACTTTTTGAGATACTTTGCAAAGCGGTCGACGTTCGCCTCGTCGAGCGCCGCCTCGATCTCGTCGAGGATACAGAAGGGCATGGGGCGGGACTTCAAGATGGCGAACAGGATGGCGATGGCGGTGAAGGCGCGCTCGCCGCCCGAGAGCAACGAAATTTTGGAGAGCTTTTTGCCCGGGGGAGAGACGACGATCTCGATGCCCGCGTTGAGCGGATCGTCGCAGTCGGTGTAGTCGAGCTGCATCTCCGCCTTGCCGCCGCCGAAGAGTTCGCGGAAGATCTGCGAGAAGTTGGCGTTGATCTCGTTGAAACCGTCGTCGAACTTCTTCTGCATCTCCGCTTTGAGTTCGTTGAGCACGGAGGTGAGGTCGGCGATACCCTTGTCGAGGTCCTCACGCTGCGTCTGCATCTCGGTATAGCGCGCGAGCAGGTTGTCGTAGTCCTCCTCCGCGTTCTGGTTGACGGGGCCCAACGCCGCGATGCGGCGCTTTAACGTGCTGATGCGCACCGCCGCCTGCGAGATGTCGAAGTCGGGGTCGCGGAGCTCCTGCGCGCTCTCGTAGGTGAGCCCGTACGCCTCGTCGATGCGCTGCTTCATGTTTTCGAGGCTCGCCTCGGCGCGGGAGATCTCCAGCTCGCACTCGTGCTTGACGTCGGAGAGCGTCATCTGACGGGACAAGAGCCCCCTCTTTTCCTCGGCGAGCTTGTTCTGATTTTCGGTGACGACGCGCTTGTCCGCCTCCACGCCCGCAAGGCGTTCGCGCAGTTTGGCGACCGTCGCCTGCTCCTCGTCGGTGAGGGCGGCGCGCTCCTCCTCGCCCTTGAGCTGCTCGATGAGCTGCTGCGTCTTGACGATGTTGGCGCGCGTTTCGTCCACCTTCTGGGCGAGGGAGCGCTTCTCCTCGCGCAGGCGGCGCAGCGTCTCTTCGTCCGCCTCGCGGGCGGAGGTGATGGAGGCGCTCTCCACGCGCAGCGCGTTGAGCTTCTCCTGCATCTCGTCGCGCTCTTTTTTGAGCTTGTCCCCTTCCGCCTGCCGCGCGGTGGCGTCCGCCGCCGCCTCGGAGCGGATCTTTTTTAAGAGTTCCTCGCTCTCCTCGGTGGAGAGCACCTCGTTTTTGAGATCGTCCGCCGTGCGGGTGAGTTTTTCGAGCAGCGCCTCGTACTCCGCGATGTCGCGGGCGGCGTCCTCCGAGAGCCCCTCGAGCGTGGCGGCGCGCTGGGAGAGCGCCGCAAAGTCGGCGGTCTTTTCCTGCACCTGCTGGCGGAACGCCTCGTACGCAGCCTGCGCCTTTTCCAGCTTTCCGGCGCACACGCCGAGCGCCGCCTGCGCCTTTTCCAGCGCCGCCTTTTTGCGTTCGATGCCCTCCTCGCACTCCTTGATGTGCCGCTCTCCCGCAAGGAGATTCCCGCTCTCGCGGCGGCGGGAGCCGCCCGTCATGGCGCCCGAGGAGGCGATGGTGTCGCCGTCCAGCGTCACGATCTTAAAAGAACGCGGGTACTTGCGCGCGATGCGCGTGGCGTTGCCGATGGTGTCGCAGATGAGCGTGTTGTCGAGGAGGTAGCGCACGACGTTGGAATAGTAGGCGTCGTAGCGGACGAGCTCGTCCGCAAGCCCCATGGCGCCCTCCTCTTTGAGCGCCGCCTGTGCCTCCCGCGAGTTGCCGCGCGGGCGCATGGCGTCCACGGGCAGGAAGGTGACGATGCCGCCGCCCGTGCGCTTTAAATATTCGATGAGCCAGCGCGCATCCTCCTGCGTGGCGGTGACGAGGTTCTGCATCGCCCCGCCGATGGCGGTCTCGACGGCGACCTCGTACTGCTTGTCCGTGCGCACGATGTCGGCGATGGCGCCGCGGATGCGGTTGCCGATCTCGGGATCGCGCTGCGCCGTGAGCTGCAGTCTGCGCACCGAATCGCGGTAGCCTTCAAATTTATTTTTGAGGCTGACGTACATCTCGAGATTGTTCTGCAGATTGAGGATGGATGTTCTGAAATCGGCGGCGTCCTGCGTGAGCTGACGGCGCGCCTCCTCGAGCTTTGCGATCTCGCCCTGGAGCTGCGCCTCGCGCTCGCCCTTTTCGTCGAGAAATTTCTCCGTCTGCCTGCGCGACTCCACGCACTCCGCCGTCTGGCGGGCGTACTCCTCTTTGCGCGCCTGCGCCTTGCCGAGCGCGGAACGCACCTCGGCGATGCGCTCGTCCACGGCGCCCATGCGGGCGTTGAGGCTGCCCGCGTTGGCGCGCACGTCGGCAAGATTTTCGACGGAGGAGAGCTCGCTGGCGCGCTTTTCGTCGGAGAGCCGCTCGAAGGCGGTGACGCGCGCCGAAATGTCCGTGAGCTTTTTTTCGAGCGCGGCGCACTCGCCCCCGATGGAACGGGCGCGCTCCTCGCTCTCCTTCATGCGCTTTTCCCCCGCCTTTTCGAGGCGGTCGATCTCGGCGGAGCGGCGCAGCGAATATTCCACGTCGTCCGACGCGGCGCGGAGCTGGCGGTTGTACGACTGGATGCGTTCGCCCAGCACCTTCGCCTCGCCCGTCTTGTGCTCCATGCCGACTTCAAAGATGCGCAGCTTCTCGTTGAGGGACTTCAAGTCCTCGTCCGCCTTATAGATCGCCTCGCGGGCGGTGCGCTCCTCCTCGTCGAGGGTGCCCAGCCGCGTCTCGATGGCGGCAAGCTGCGCCGACGCCTTGTCGATCTTGTCGCGCTGCTGCCCCGTTTCGTAGGCAAAATTGTCGTAGCGCAAAAGGTAGGTGTTGACCTCTTCGTGCTTCAATTCATCGGAGAAGGCGCGGAACTTCTTCGCCGTCTCCGCCTGCCGCTCGAGGGGACGGAGCTGGTTCTCCGCCTCGTCCATGCGCTGCACGAACACGGTGAGGTTGTCCTGCGCGCTGGCGAGCTTGCGCTCGATCTCCCCCTTCTGCGTCTTGAACTTCATGACGCCCGTCGCCTCTTCAAAGATGGCGCGCCTGTCCTCGGGCTTGGCGTTCATGATCTGCTCCACCTTGCCCTGCCCGATGATGGAATACCCCTCCTTGCCGATGCCCACGCCGTGCAGCAGGGCGACGATGTCCTTCAGCCTGCACGCCTGCCCGTTGAGCAGGTATTCGCTCTCGCCCGAACGGTAGAGGCGGCGCGTCATGGCAACTTCCTCATAGTCGATGTCGAACATCCTGCCCGCGTTGTCGAATACGAGCGTCACCTCGCAGAAGGAGAGCTGGCGGCGCGTCTGCGTGCCGCCGAAGATGACGTCCTGCATGGAGGAACCGCGCAACGTCTTTGCCGACTGTTCGCCCAGCACCCAGCGGACGGCATCGGCGACGTTGCTCTTGCCGCAGCCGTTGGGTCCGACGATGCACGTCACGCCGTCGTCGAAGCGGATGGTGGTCTTGTCCGCGAAGGACTTGAAGCCCACAAGCTGTATCTCTTTGAAATTCATTGCGTCAATCTCCCGTAGAGCGTCCCGGCAGCCGCCTGTTCCGCCTGTTTTTTGCTCGTTCCGCGCCCGACGGCGCGCTCTCCCATGGCGGTCACTTCGCAGACGAACCCGTCTTTTTCCGCCCGCGTATCGTACACGGGCATGGCGTGCTCGCACGCCTGTACATACTCCTGCAGCGCCGTTTTGAAGTTCCCCGTCGCGCATTCGGAGAGCGTGCGCCGCATAAAATCGCACGCCGCCGCATATCCGCCGTCCAGATAGATGGCGCCCACGGCTGCCTCATAGAGGTTGGACGCCGTCTTGCCGCGCAGCGCGTCCTCTCCGCCCGCATACCGCAGGAACCGCACGAGCCCCAGCCGCGCCTCGGCGGCGGAGAGCGCCTCACGCGAGACGAAGCGCTTGCGCAGTTCGGTGAGTTCCCCCTCCCGTGCGCCGCTGTCGCGGTACAGTTTCTCCGTCACATACAGTTCAAGCACGGCGTCGCCGAGAAATTCCAGCCGCTCGTTGCTCTCCTCCCCCGCAACGGAGGCATGGGTGAAACAGACATGGAGCAGCGCCCTGTCGCGGAAGGTATATCCGAGCGCCCTCTCCGCCTCCGACGGTTCAGGCATTGTCCTCTCCCGCCTGCTCCGTCGCGCCGAGCATCTCCTCCATCATGCCGATGAGCCCGCCGCGGCAGGCGTCGAGCGCCTGATAGACGGAGGGCTTGATGCTCTTCGCCTTGGAGGAGCCGTGCGACTTGACGACCACCTTTTTGAGCCCCAGAAAGACCGAGCCGCCGAAGCGGGAATAGTCGAGCGCGTTCGCAAGCCCCTTGATGGGCTTTCTCGCAAAGAGGTAGCTCAACTTTGCGCCGAGCGAGGCGGTGAACTGCTGTTTGAGCATCTCGCCCACCGTCTTGCCGCAGCCCTCGATGGCTTTTAATGCGACGTTGCCCGAGAAGCCGTCCGACACGGCGACGTCCACGTCGCCGTACATGATGTCGCGCCCCTCGATGTTGCCCACAAAGCGGATGCCGGGCGTGTTCTTCAAAAGCTGATGCGCCTCCTGGTGCAGAGGGTCGCCCTTGTGCTCCTCCGTGCCGTTGGTGAGCAGCCCCACCTTGGGCTCCTTCACCCCGTAAGCGGCGCGCGCATAGGCGGACGCCATCACGCCGAACTGCGCAAGATAGGCGGGCTTGCACTCCGCATTGGCGCCGCAGTCGCATAAGAGCGTCTGCGTGCCGCGCACGTTGGGGATGCCCGGGCAGAGCGCGGGGCGCATGACCCCCTTGATGCGGCCGATGAACATGATGCCGCCCGTGAGCACGGCGCCCGTCGAGCCCGCAGACACAAAGCCGCCCGCCGAGACATCGTTCTTCAAAATGTTGAGCCCGACGACGAGGGAGCTGTCGCGCTTGGAGCGCACGGCAGAGGTGGGCACGTCGTCGTTGGTGATGACCTGCGTGCAGGGAACGAGCTCCACGCGCGAGGCGTCGAAGGAATACTTGTCGAGCTCGCGCCTGACGAGCGCCTCATCCCCCGTCAGAATGATCTTGAAATCGCCCCTGTCGGCGAGCGCCTCCACGGCGCCCTTGACGATCTCTGCGGGCGCGTTATCGCCGCCCATCGCGTCTACGATGATTTTCAGCATGATCTCCTCCACGGAAAAAGAACGCACCGTTCCGCGGTCCGCACGGCCGCTTGCAGGCGTCCGTTCCACAGTACATAGTATTTTTACTATTATAACATTTTTTGAGCGCGTTGACAAGGGGATAACCGCCATTTTCCGAAAAAAGAAGAAAAACCGTGTACGCGTAGCGGCGAGGCGCGTCACGAATGCCTTCCCCCTCGGGGGAAGCCTTTACAATCCCCCCTTAATCCCCCCTTTACTGAAGTGAACCCCAAAGTTTGGACAAAAATTTAATCAAGTGGTTTGGTAATGAGTTCGGTATTGTACCGGGCTCAT